>JBARUT010000271.1:0-2311 GCA_049645885.1 Candidatus Macondimonas sp. | reverse complement strand
GGGCAGGGTTTCCGGGTCGGCGGGCAAGGGCCGGTCAGGGCGGGCATGCTCGGGCACCGTCACGGCCTCCGGCAGCAGCTTCAGCGCCTGGGCCAGTACCACGGTCTTGTCGTTGTGACGCAATTGTGCACTCAGCACGCACAAGCGGGTGCCGGTGCGGACCACCTTGACCTCGGCTGTCAGGGGCGCCAGTGGCACCGGTCGCAGCAGGTCGATGCTGAGGCGGGTGAACTGCAGCGCCGGCGCCGGATCGGCCAACTCCAGCACATGCGCCACCAGACCCCCGGTAGCGCCGCCATGCAGCAGGCGCGGGTCCCAGGGGCCGATGGCGTAGCGCGTGGGGTGATAGCGCCCCTGTTCATCCGCCACGAACAGGGCGGGAGCATTCTCGTCAATCATGGCTCGCTGTCTTTTAAGGGTTGAGCGGCGCGCCGCGTTTCAAGCAATGGCGCCCCCGATGCGGCAAGGGCGCCCAGTTTACGGCGCCGGGCGCGCCACGCAAGTCTCGCCGCCATCCGCATCCCCGGCCGTCAGCGCTCGCCTTCAAGGGGCGGAGTTGCGTAACATCAGCGCGATTTCATTACATTCAACCCTTGCCCGCAGCCGGCCGATCCGGGCGGGCGGAGCGCAATCACCCCATGAACGCCGAAGTGACCCTGACCCAGGAACGGGCCGAGCTGTTGCGCGACAGCCTGGCCGGCATGCTGCAGAAACTCTTCGAGGCGGGCGCGCCCGATCCCAACGATGTCCGCAGTCCCATGCAACGCCTCATGGAAGGCCCGGCGCGGGATGAATTCATGACCCTCATGAAGCTCATCACCTTTGCCTTCGTGCAGAAGCTGCTGCCCTACATGCAGGGCGGCGATCCCATGGACCCGTCGCTGCTGGGACTGGCCGGCGCCAAGGTCACGGTGGATGGCGAAACCGCCACCTACCACCTCAAGCCCGGTCGGCTCATCACCCACTGGACCAATGAAAAAGGCCAGTACAAGGTCAAGGACGTGGGGTTCAAGGTGAGCTGGTGGTGGGCGCTGTGGAACTGGCGCTTCGTGCGCGACATGCGGCGCAAGATGAAGGAACGCCAGGCCGCCTTGTCGGCGCCTTCGTCCGGGACGTCCTGAACGATTCAGGCCAAGAAAACGGATCGGTCAGCGAAGAAGACCATCCACGACGACCCGGCGATGCAGCGGGGTCGTCGTGGCAGCGGCTCAGTGGTGATGACCACCGGCGCCGTGGACATGGCCGTGCTGCATTTCCTCGGCCGTGGCGGGACGGACTTCCAGCACAGTGACATCGAACACCAGCGTTTCGCCGGCCAGCGGGTGATTGGCGTCGACGATCACCTCATCGCCTTCCAGCCCGGTGACGGTGACCACATGGACCTCGCCATCGGCCTCGGTCTGGAACTGCATGCCGATTTCCATGTTGTCGATGCCCACGAACTGGTCGCGGCTGACCACCTGCACCAGCTCGTCATAGCGCTCGCCATAGCCCTCTTCGGGCGGGACGGTGATCTGGAAGGCATCACCCACGCGCCGGCCGGTCAGCGCCTGTTCCAGGCCGGGCACAATGTCGCCGTTGCCGTGCAGATAGGTCAGCGGCTCGCCGGTTTCGATGGAGGAATCGATCAGATCTCCCTCCGGGTTGGTCACGGTGTAATCGAGGATGACGACGGTGTTGTCGGCGATCTGCATGAGGAACGCTCCGGGGTGGGAGGGGGGAAACGACGGTCATCGGCGGGCGATGACATCACCGGGGAAATTCAGCGCGCAGACTAACCCAGCCCGCGCAAAAAATCGATCAGCCCGCGGCGCGCCGCGTCGGAAAGCCGGGCGAAGGCGGCCAGCAGTTCCTGTTCCTCGGGACCCAGCTCCGCATGCTGAGCCGCCTTGGGCGTCCGTCCCCGCATCGCGCCCCGGCCGGTGGCCAGCCATTCGTAGTTGACCGACAGCAGGCGCGAGATTTGTTCCAGCCGCTCACGGCGTGGGGAGGTGCCATTGCCCGATTCCCACTGGCTGCAGGCGCTACGCGTCACCCCCAGCAACTCGGCCAGGCGGGTTTGCGAAATACCGGTTTTTTCGCGGGCTTGCTGAATGCGGTGACCGATGTTCATGGGGAACCCCCGACGGACAGAACAGATTGATCTGGATCAGATTGTAGAAGATTAGAACCAATCGACAACAATAAGTGCCTGATCCGGTTTGTTGAATGCATCGGCAGCGCGCGCGCGGGCTTGAGACCGTGGCTGTCCGGTTGCGTCATGGTGCGCAGGGCGCAGTCATCCAGGCGGCGCTGCCGTGGACAGCGGCGC
>JBARUT010000270.1:0-16848 GCA_049645885.1 Candidatus Macondimonas sp. | reverse complement strand
GCGCCGGGCGGCGCGACTGCTGCGGGATGGCGCCGTGATCGGCTATCCCACCGAAGGCGTCCATGGGCTGGGCTGCGACCCGCTGCAGCCCACCGCCCTGCAGCATCTGTTGGCGCTCAAGGCGCGGCGGGCGGACAAGGGATTGATCCTCCTGGCGGCGGACCTGACCCAATTGGCGCCATTCATGGCCCCGCTGACCGCAGATCAACGCAGCCGGCTCACCCAAAGCTGGCCGGGGCCGGTGACCTGGATCGTGCCCGCCCGAGCGAAACTCGACCCGCTGTTGACCGGGGGACGAAACACCTTGGCCATGCGGGTGACGGCCCATGCACCAGCGGCGGCTCTGTGCCGGGCCTTCGGCGGCGCCCTGGTCTCCACCAGCGCCAACCGCAGCGGCCGGGTGCCCTGCCGCTCACCCTTGGGCATACGCCGCGCGTTTGGCGCGCTACCGCTGTTGCCCGGTCCGCTGGGCGATCTGACCGGCCCCACACCCATTTTCGATTTGATCAGCGGACGCTGCCTGCGACCCGGCGCGCCCCCGAGGACCATGCCATGACAAGCCAACAACCCGATATCGCAGCGGTACGAAATTATCTGCTGGACCTGCAGGCGCGCCTGTGCGCTGCCGTGGAAGGCGTCGAGGACGGCGCGCGTTTTCGCGAGGATTGCTGGACCCGGCCCGGGGGCGGTGGCGGACAGACCCGCGTGCTCAGCGAAGGCGCCGTGATGGAACAGGCGGGCATCAACTTCTCCCATGTGCTGGGCGGCCAGTTGCCCCCCTCGGCGACGGCCCAGCGACCCGAACTGGCGGGCTGCGCCTTCCAGGCCCTGGGGGTATCGCTGGTGTTCCACCCGCGCAATCCCCATGTCCCCACCACCCACGCCAACGTGCGCCTGTTCGTGGCCGAACGGCGCGACGCGGCGTCGATATGGTGGTTTGGCGGCGGCTTCGATCTCACCCCGTATTACCCGGTGCACGAGGATGTGCTGCATTGGCACCGCACCGCCCGAGCCGCCTGCGCTGACTATGCGCCGGATGCCTATGATCGCTTCAAGCGCGCCTGCGATCGCTATTTCTACCTGCCGCACCGTACCGAGACCCGTGGCGTGGGGGGACTTTTCTTCGATGACCTCAACGAAGGTGGTTTTGAGCGCTGTTTCGCCTTGCTGCGCCAGGTGGGGGATCATTTCTGGCCCGCCTACGCGCCGATCCTGGCGCGCCGCAAGGACATCCCCTACGGCGAACGCGAGCGGGCCTTCCAGCTCTATCGCCGCGGCCGCTATGTGGAGTTCAACCTTGTCTATGACCGTGGCACGCTGTTCGGTCTGCAATCGGGCGGGCGCACCGAATCCATCCTCATGTCGTTGCCGCCATTGGCGCGCTGGACCTATGACTGGCACGCGAATCCCGACAGCCCAGAAGCCGTGCTCACGCGCGATTACCTGCGCCCTCGGGACTGGTTGATCGAGGCCGGTGAATCGGTCTGAGGCAAGGGCATGACCCTCACCGAACTGCGCTACATCGTTGCCCTCGCCCAAGAGCGGCATTTCGGCCGCGCCGCGGAGCGCTGCTTCGTCAGCCAGCCGACCTTGAGCGTGGCGGTGCGCAAGCTGGAAGATGAGCTTGGCGTGGCACTGTTCGAGCGCAACCGCAACGAGATCGCACCGACCTCTATCGGCGCCCGCATCATCGCGCAGGCCCGCATCGTGCTGGAAGAATCCCAAGTCGTCATGCAGCTTGCCCGGGAAGGCAAGAATCCCTTGCTCGGCCCGCTGCGATTGGGCGCGATCTACACCATCGGCCCCTACCTGCTGCCCCGGCTGATCGGTCCGCTCACGCGCCTGGCGCCCGAGATGCCCCTGATGATCGAGGAAAACTACACCGCCGTGTTGGCTGAGCGCCTGCGCCAGGGCGCGCTGGATATCGTCATTCTGTCCTTGCCCTTCCATCACCCTCAGATTCGCACCTGGGCGCTGTATGACGAGCCTTTTGTGGTGATCACCCCGCCCCTGCATCCGTGGCGCGAGCGCGATGCCATTGGCGCGCGGGATCTCGCCGGTGAAGACGTGCTGCTGCTGGGAGAAGGCCATTGCTTCCGCAATCAGGTGATCGAGGCTTGCCCCGACTGCATCCAGGACAACGGCCAAGACCATCGTCTGCGCGGTTTCGAGGGCACCAGCCTGGAGACCTTGCGCCAAATGGTCGCGAGCGGGTTGGGGGTGAGCGTGCTGCCCCTCACCGCGGCGCTGAGCTCCCCACTGGCGGACGATCTACTGCTGGTCAAGCCGTTCCAGGACCAAGTTCCCCGGCGCCGGGTGGCCCTGGCCTGGCGCCGCAGTTTTCCCCGGCAGGCTGTAATCGACATCTTGCGCCAGGCGATTCGCAGCGCCGAATTGCCCGGGGTGACCTATCTTGATGAAAGCATCGGACCCGCCTGAAAATGCGGCCATCGTCTTGCAATCGCGCCCGTTTGCGGGCAATTTTGACCGCCCGAAGGATCGACAGAAGGAGCCGGCCATGAGCCAGCCGACCAGCAAGGACTACGAAGCATCCATCATCAAATACTACGATGAGAGCGAGATCGACTACCGGATGCTATGGCGGCTGGACCGCTGCATGGCCCTGCACTTTGGCTATTGGGACGAAACCACCAAGGGCGTCTCTGACGCCTTGCTGCGGGAAAACCAGGTTCTGGCCGAGCGCGCCGGCATCACCGCGCAGGACACCGTGCTCGATGCCGGCTGCGGCGTGGGCGGCAGCGCCATCTGGTTGGCGCGGCAAAAGGGTGCGCGGGTCACTGGTATCACCATCACCCCCCACCAGGTTGATGAAGCAAACAAAAATGCGCAGCGCCACAAGGTGGCCGACAAGGTGAACTTCGAGCGGCGCGACTTCACCGCGACGGGCTATCCCGATGCCAGCTTCGATGTGGTCTGGGCAGTGGAATCGGTCTGCCACGCCGAGGACAAGGCCGATTTCGTGCGCGAGGCCTATCGCGTGCTCAAGCCCGGCGGCCGGCTGATCCTGGCGGACTTCTTCGCCGCCCGCGATCGTTATACCCCTGAACAGCAGCAACTCATGGACGAATGGGCTTCCGGCTGGAGCGTCAAGGCCTTCGGCTACAGCGGCGCGTTCAAGACGGCGCTGGAACAGACGGGCTTCACCGACATCCACATGCAGGATGCCAGCGACAACATCCGTCCATCCGCCAAGCGGCTCTACCAGTACGCCGTACTGTCGCGCTGGGGCGCCAAGCTGTTGATGTTCATGCGCATCCGAACCAAGGCACAGGACGGCAACATTCGCGCCGTGCATCGCCAGTGGAAAGCGCTCAACCAGGGCCTGTGGCATTACGGGATTTTCCAGGCCCGCAAGCCGGCCTGACCGAAAGGGCAATAGCGGCCTTTGAAGACGCGATTCAAAGGCCGCCGTTCAGACGCTCAGATGAGCCTGCACCACGGCGTCGGTCAGGCCATCGATGATGCCACCCGCAACCACCTGACCCCGCTCCAGAATATGGAAATGGGAGGCCGTGCTGCGGGCAAAGGCGAGCTTTTGTTCCACCAAAACCACGGTCAGACCCTCCTCGCGATTCAGACGACGGATGATGCTGCCGATGTCGGCGACGATGTTGGGCTGGATGCCTTCAGTGGGTTCATCGAGAATCAGCAAGCGGGGCCGCAACACCAGCGCGCGGCCAATGGCGAGTTGTTGTTGCTGGCCTCCCGAAAGGTCCCCGCCGCGGCGCAGACGCATGTCGCGCAGCACCGGAAACAGTTCGTAGATGCGCTCAGGAATCCCGCGACCCCGCGCCCGGGCGGCGGGCAGGCCGATCTGCAGGTTCTCCTCCACCGACAAGCGCGGAAAGATCTCCCGCCCCTGCGGCACGAATCCGATGGCGCGTCGGGCACGCTCATGGGCCGACTGTCCGGCGAGATTGCTGCCCTCGAACAGGATCTGGCCACTGCGAATCGGCAACTGGCCCATGATGGCCCGCATCAATGTGGTCTTGCCCACGCCGTTGCGCCCCATGACGCAGGTGCAGGACCCTTCCGGAACATCCAGGTCGATGTCATGCAGGATGTGGCTTTGCCCATAGGCCTGATTGAGACCGGCGAGCCGGAGCAGGGGCGCGGCACTCATGCCACCACCTCGCCCAGGTAGACTTCCTGGACACGCGGATCGGCCTGGACCTGATCCATGTTGCCTTCCGCCAGTACGCTGCCCTGGTGCAGCACCGTCACCTTGCGAGCAATGGCGCGCACGAAGGCCATGTCATGCTCCACCACGATTACGGAATGCTTGCCAGCCAGGGCATTGAGCAACTCCGCCGTGCGTTCCACTTCGCCGGGCGTCATGCCCGCCACCGGTTCGTCCACCAGCAACACGCGCGGGTTCTGCATCAACAGCATGCCAATTTCCAGCCATTGCTTCTGGCCATGGGAGATGAGACCGGCCAGGCGATCGCGCTCGCCCGACAGGCCAATCAGCGTCAACACTTCGTCCAGTTGCTGTCGCTGCGCCGGAGTGGGGCGGGCGAACAAACTGATGCGCACCCGCTTGTCGGCCTGCATCGCCACTTCCAGGTTTTCCAGCACGCTGAGCTGCTCGAACACAGTCGGCTTCTGGAACTTGCGCCCCACCCCGGCGGCAGCGATTTCCCAGGGTTCGCGGCGCAGACAGTCGAGTGTCTGGCCGAACCACACACTGCCCGTATCCGGGCGGGTCTTGCCGGTGATGACATCCATCATGGTGGACTTGCCCGCGCCATTGGGGCCGATGATGCAGCGCAACTCCCCCTCATCGATATAGAGCGAGAGATTGTTCAACGCCTTGAAGCCATCAAAGCTGACGCTCACGTCTTCCATATAGAGGATCACGCCACGACCCGTCTCGAGGCGATGCGCCAGGTCGCGGGGCGGCGGGGCGGCCTCGACGGCGGTACGATTCTGTAGCCAAGCCGGCAGGCGCATCAAGCTTTCCCTCCGCGCCGTCCATTGAGCAGACTCAGCAAACCGCCGGGCAGCCACAACGTCACCGCAATGAACAGGGCCGCCAGGAAGAACAGCCACAAATCCGGGTACGCCGCCGTGAGCCAGCTTTTGGCCCCATTGATGACCAGCGCGCCGAGCATGGCGCCGACCAGCGTACCGCGCCCGCCCACTGCAACCCAGATGGCCATTTCGATGGAATTGGCCGGCTGCAGTTCGCTGGGATTGATGATGCCCACCTGGGGGACATAGAGCGCGCCGGCAATGGCACACAGCAAGGCCGAAAGCGTCCACACGAACAATTTGTAGTGCAGTGGGTTGTAGCCCAGGAACATCAGCCGGTTCTCGGCATCACGCACCCCTACCAGTACCCGGCCCACCTTGGCACGCACCAGGTAGCGACACAGCACATAGGCAGCGGCCACGCTCGCCACCGTGATGCCGAAGAGTGCCGCGCGTGTCGTGGGCTCCTGCAGCGAAAATCCCAGCAGTATCTTGAAGTCGGTCAGCCCATTGTTGCCGCCAAGGCCAGTCTCGTTCAGGAAGAACAGCAGCATTGCGGCATAGGTGAGGGCTTGCGTGATGATGGAGAAGTAGACCCCCTTGATGCGCGAACGAAAGGCCAGATAACCGAAACCGAAGGCGAACAGACCGGGCACCAGCAAGAGCATCAGCAGCGCCCAGGCCGGATGGCCGAAGCCGGCCCAGAACCACGGCAGGTTGTCACGCTGCATGAACTCCATGAAGGGCGGAAACGCCGTGCGGTAGAGCCCGGCTTGGGCGGCGGAGAGACTCATGTGCATGCCCATGATGTAGCCCCCCAGGGCGAAGAACACGCCGTGCCCCAAGCTCAGGATGCCGCAATAGCCCCAGATCAGGTCCATGGCCAGCGCCACCAGGGCGTAGCAGGCGAACTTGCCCAGCAGGGGAATGAGATAGTCGGGCACATGCAGCGGACTGTCCACCGGCAGGGTCAGATTGAGCAGGGGAATCCCGCCCGCCAGCAACACCACCACTGTGCCGAATATCGCCCAGCCCCGCGGGCCAAAGATCATCGGACGCATCGCATCCGAGGCGCCGGGCAAGCTACCCGCGACGGAATGACTGAATGCGGTCATCAGCTCATGCCTCCGCGGAGCGGCCGCGCAAGGCAAACAGGCCCTGCGGACGGCGTTGGATGAACAGGATGATCAGCCCCAGCACCAGCACCTTGCTCAGTACCGCGCCAATGCCCGGCTCCAGGAATTTATTGAGCAGTCCCAATCCGAAGGCCCCCACGAAAGTCCCGGCCAGTTGGCCCACGCCTCCCAGCACCACCACCATGAAGGAATCGACGATATAGCCCTGACCCAGGTCCGGCGCGACGTTGTCGATCTGGGACAGCGCCACGCCACCCAGCCCGGCGATGCCCGAACCCAGCCCGAAGGTCCAGGCATCCACACGGGCGGTATTGATGCCCATGGCCGCGGCCATGGGGCGGTTCTGGGTAACCGCGCGCACCGTCAAGCCCAGGGAAGTGCGCTGCAGCAGCAGGTAAGCCATGAACAGCACAGCCAGAGCAAAGCCGATAATGGCGAGGCGGTTATAGGTCAACACCAGCCCCTCGGCGACTTCCCACCCCCCCGACAGCCAGGACGGATTGCTGACCGTCACGTTTTGGGCGCCGAATCCCAGACGCACCGCCTGGATCAATCCCAGGCTGATGCCCCAGGTGGCGAGCAAGGTTTCCAGCGGACGGCCATAGAGATGGCGAATCACCAGCCGCTCCAGGGCGATCCCCACCAGGGCGGTCACTCCGAAGGCTGCCGGAATGGCCAGCAGCAGGTACCCGTCTTCCCATTGCGGGGCCTGGCTCTGCAATAAATGCTGCACGCTATAGGTGGTATAGGCGCCCAGCATGAGCATTTCCCCGTGGGCCATGTTGATCACACCCATCAAACCGAAGGTGATGGCGAGGCCCAATGCCGAGAGCATGAGTATGCTGCCCAGGCTCAGGCCATAAACAGGTTGGCGGCCTGATTGACCCACCATTGCTGCCGATCGATGTGGTTCAGCGCCTGTACAGCGGCACGACGCACCGCATCATCCGCTTCCGCATCCCCGGCCAGTGGCGCAATCAGGCCGCGATAGCCGAGCCGGCCAGACTCGCCCAGGACCGTCACGGCCTCCTGTCGCACGGATGGATCAGCGTCTTGTAGATCGAGCTGAGCGACCGCGAGAGCCAGCCAATTGCGAATGGCGGGATCGGACTCCCGGCCGAGCGCGGTCCGCAAGGCCGCCTCGGCCTCCGGCGTCGGCTTGTCCGCCATCGCGCGGGCGCCGGCCAGGCGCTGGGCCGGATCGGCGGAAGTAATCTGTAACTGGGCCTGTACAGCAACCAACTGGCGCCGCAGTGCATTGGTGAGCGAAGGCGCAGTAAGCTGGGCATCCGGCGCGGGGGGTTGGTCGGTCAGCACATGACGCCAACCCTGTGGCGTCTCGCGGTAGACACCCGCCGCATTGTCCACCTGCAAATGTCCCTCAGCCAGTTCCCCCAGCAGCTTGAGTACGCGCGGGTCATCGCTTGCGGCGAGTGCTTCAACCGCCTGGCGCACGTCACTCGCGCTACCGAGACCCAGCGTCGCCACGGCCGGGGCGAGCGGATCGGAATCGACTCGCTCACCCGCCATGATCCAGCCCGGGCTCGTCATGCCCAAGCACAGCAGCAGAAAAACGAACCATCGCATGGATGTCATGATGGACTTGCCCCTTCGAGATCGAAAAAAGCGCCGGCCCCTGCTTAGGAGACCGGCGCCACTGTGCTCGATCACTATTCTTTGATGTAGGGGCTCCAGGGCTCGGCGCGGATGGGACCCTTGGTTTTCCAGACGATGTCGAATTGTCCGTCTGCCTGCACCTCGCCAATGAAGACGGGCTTGTGCAGGTGATGATTTTCCTCATCCATCTTGACAGTGAAGCCCGAGGGGGCCTTGAAGGTTTGTCCGGCCATGGCCTTGCGTACCGCGTCTACATCGGTCGTGCCTGCCTTCTCCACCGCCTGCTTCCACATGTGCATGCCGATGTAGGTGGCTTCCATGGGGTCGTTGGTGACGCGCTTGTCGCCGCCCGGCAGCTTGGCCTTCTTTACATAGGCCTGCCATTTGTCGATGAAGGACTTGTTCTCGGGCGATTTGATCGACATGAAGTAATTCCACGCCGCCAAGTGACCCACCAACGGCTTGGTATCGATGCCGCGCAACTCTTCCTCACCCACCGAGAAGGCGACGACCGGGATGTCCTGGGCCTTGACGCCCTGATTGCCCAGTTCCTTGTAGAAGGCCACGTTGGAATCCCCATTGATGGTGGACACCACAGCGGTTGGTTTGCCGGCAGAGAATTCCTTCACCTTGGCGACGATGGTCTGGTAGTCGCTGTGGCCGAAGGGGGTGTAGGTCTCCCAGATGTCCGATTCCGCCACGCCCTTGGATTTCAGGAAGGCGCGCAGGATCTTGTTGGTGGTGCGGGGATAGACATAATCCGTACCCAGCAGCACCCAGCGCTTGGCGCCACCGCCATCCTCGCTCATCAGGTATTCCACGGCGGGAATCGCCTGTTGATTGGGCGCCGCGCCTGTGTAAAACACATTCTTGGACTGCTCCTGACCTTCGTACTGGACGGGGTAGAACAGCAGGCCGTTGAGCTCCTCGAACACCGGCAGCACGGACTTGCGCGACACCGAGGTCCAGCAACCGAACACCACCGCCACCTTGTCGCGGGCCAGCAGCTCGCGCGCCTTCTCGGCAAACAGCGGCCAGTCAGAGGCAGGATCGACCACCACGGGCTCCAGCTTCTTGCCCAGCACGCCGCCCTTGGCGTTGATTTCATCGATTGTCATCAGCGCCACGTCCTTCAGCGAGGTTTCGCTGATGGCCATGGTGCCGGAAAGGGAATGCAACACACCGACCTTGATGGTGTCGGCCGCCTGGGCAAGCGTACCGGCCGTCGCAACGGCGGCCGCAAACAGCCAGGGCGCAGCCCGGCGCAGAGATTTCGCCTGGAACATGAAGAACTCCTTGATTGGCCCATGGGGGCGTGAAAAATGGAGCCCCCGCATCCCGCAGGGGCTTTGGCCTTGCTTAATTGATGTCGAAGTTGTACTTGATGTTGAACACCATGGTGTCGCCCTGCTCGGCTTCATCGCGGGTTTCTCCCGCAAGAACGTAGGTCAAGCCCATGGTGGCGCCCGTTTCGCCGATGGGATGCGAAAGGGTAAAGTTGGCATGACGGAAACCGGAATCCTGCAGCGTGACGCCACCCAATTCATCATTGTCATCGTCCTCGTAGGTGTAGTAACCCAGATCGATGGCAAAGGTGAAATCGGACGGCAATTCAAAGGCATAACCGGCAGTCCAGTAGATATCGCCACTATTGCCCCACACGCCGTCGTTGAGCAGATACTGCATCTTGGCGTAGCCGCCCTTGTAGGACACGCCCAGCAAGGCCTCGGTCAGGTCGGAATCGTCGACGCTGATGTAGTAGTACTGGATCAGGCCGATGTTGAAGGTGACATCGCCCACCGTGGGGGCGTAGCCGAAGTAGAAATCATTTTCGAAACCGGTTTTGGCGGTATCGGTGTCGCCGCCAGTCTCGTAGTTGTAATCCAGGCTGGAACCCCAATAGCCCGCGTAGAAGCCGCTTTCATGGGTGTAGTCAAAGCCCCCTTGCAGCGCCGGATCATCACTTTCGGCATCGTTGGTCACGCCACGCAGCACGTATTTGGAAAAGACGCCGATGTTGCCGGTGGTGGTCGCCTGTGCGGATTGCGCCGCCAGTGACAAAACGCCCAGGGCGGTGATGCCCATGATTTGGCGGCTGAGGGAAGATGCCTTCATAGTCCTTGCTCCTAACGTTGGTTGCCCTGAGTACCGGCCCACGTTGGCCGGATGGGCGTTTTTATGGCCCATGGAGCCTAAGCAGCATCCGTGCCATCAAAACTGCCACGCCAGAAGCGGTCAATTGTCACTTATTCGCCACATTGCAAAGCGGCGCGCGACGGTTGGCTGGTGCTTCAGGAACTTTTTACGTGCAACACAAGTCCTGACCGCACCGAATTGGTGCAGGCCAGCATTAAAAAGCGCCTCTCGGAATGAACAAGCCTGTGTCCGCGGAGCAGATCTAAAATCAGCGTCCCGGCAGCCCTTCCCGTTCAATGAATGCAACAATCTCAGGCAAACCTGCGCCGGTCTTGAGGTTGGTGAAGACAAAAGGGCGCTCGCCGCGCATCCGGCGTGCATCGCGGTCCATCACCTCCAGGGACGCGCCGACATGCGGCGCCAGATCGGTCTTGTTGATGATGAGCAGATCGGAGCGGGTGATGCCGGGACCGCCCTTGCGGGGAATCTTGTCGCCGGCGGATACATCGATCACGTACAGCGTCAGGTCAGACAGTTCGGGGCTGAAGGTGGCGGCCAGGTTATCGCCCCCGCTTTCCACGAAAACGAGATCGAGGTCAGGGAAGCGCTCGCCCAGTTCGGCCACCGCCGCGAGGTTCATGGAAGCGTCCTCGCGGATGGCGGTATGGGGGCAGCCGCCGGTTTCCACGCCGATGATGCGCTCGGGCGCCAAGGCCCCGCTGCGAGTCAGGAATTCGGCGTCCTCACGGGTGTAGATGTCATTGGTCACCACAGCGATCTGGTAGCGCGCGCGCAGGTGCTTGCACAAGGCATCGACCAGCGCCGTCTTGCCCGAGCCCACGGGTCCACCGATCCCGACCCGCAACGCCTGTTTCGTACCCATTTCCCGGCTCCCCGATCCTGCGCCGTGACGCGGCGTCGCGTCCCCGCATTGCGCGAGGACGTCCCTACCTTAGGGAAACACTGGGAAAATGGGAATCCATTCCGTCCCCGACGCGATCGCATCAAGCGGGACGGCGCTCAGGCCGCCGTGGGCGTGCGCAGGCTGGCCATATCGATGACGAAACGGTACTTGACGTCGCTCTTGAGCATCCGCTCGTAGGCTTCATTGATAGCCTGCATCGGGATGAGCTCGATATCCGAGACGATGTCGTGCTCGGCGCAGAAATCGAGCATCTCCTGGGTCTCGGCGATGCCCCCGATGAGCGAACCGGCGAGCTGGCGGCGCTTGAAAATGAGGTTGAATACTTGCGGCGCGGGATGCGGCTCGGCCGGCGCCCCCACCAGGGTCATGGTCCCGTCGCGCTTGAGCAGATTGAGGTAATCATCCAGCCGATGCGGGGCGGCCACGGTATTCAGGATGAAATCAAAGCGGTTGCGCTGCGCCGCCATCTGTTGCTTGTCCTTGGAGATCACCACCTCGTCGGCGCCCAGGCGATGCGCGTCGGCCTGCTTGTCGGGAGATGTGGTGAACAGCACCACGTGCGCCCCCATGGCATGGGCAATCTTGACGGCCATATGCCCGAGCCCGCCCAGCCCCACCACGCCGACCTGCTTGCCCGGCCCGGCCTGCCAATGACGCAGCGGCGAGTAGGTGGTGATGCCGGCGCAGAGCAGCGGGGCCACCGCGGCGAGTTGGCGCGCGTCATGGCGGATGGTCAACACAAAGGACTCTTTCACCACGATCGTCTGGGAATAGCCGCCGTAGGTGTTCTCGCTGCCACGGCCGTTGTAGGTGCCGGTGAAGCCGTTCTCGCAATACTGTTCCAGACCCTCGGCGCAGGACGGGCACTGCTGGCAACTGTCGACCATGCAGCCCACCCCTGCCAAGTCACCGACCTTGAACCGGGTCACCCGCTCTCCCACCGCCACCACGCGGCCGACGATCTCATGACCGGGAACAGAGGGATAAAGCGTGTTCTGCCATTCGTTGCGGGCGGTATGCAAATCCGAATGGCACACCCCGCAATAGAGGATTTCGATCCCGACGTCCTCCGGCCCCGGATCGCGGCGCTCGAAATCGAAGGGCTGCAGCGGGCTGGACGAATCGTGGGCAGCGTAACCGCGGGTCTTGATCATGAGGTGAACTCCTTCGCATTCGAAACCGAGGATGCCGGAACAGCCATGGACAGCTGTGCTCCCATGGCCTTGATCGGCGGGACGGATGGCACGCCCGCGGATTCATTGCGCCGCTGGGGCGAAAGACTCGATCCGAGGCATGGCCGCAGTTTGGCTCCGAAGACCAACAAAGGTTCCGGAATTGCCGTGGGGCCACCAACGGCAGGCAGGCACGCCCATGAAACGGAAAACCTGCCCGCCGACGAAGCGGCATCAATGATGGCGCCGACGAGGGTACAGCGGCGGCTCACCCGGGGGGCGGCGGCGGAAGCGCCGATAATTCCAGAAATACTGCTCCGGATAGCGCTTGATCAGTGACTCGACCGCATCGCTCAACACCTGCGTTCCCACCTGAGAATCAGGGTCGGCCACTTCCTCCGGCACCCGCTCAAAATGGATGCGGTAACCCTGCCCCCAGGCCAGCCGTTCCGCGAAACACAGGATTACCGGCGCCTTCGCCTTATGGGCCAAACGCGCCAGCAACACCGGTGTGTGGGTCGCCCGGCCGAAGTGCGTCACGAACACCCCGCCGAACTTGGGATCCTGATCCGGCAACAGGCCCGCCAATTCCTTGCGCCGCAAAGCCGCCATGAGCGCCCGCACGCCCCCCTGGTCCGCAGGTTCCAGTCGCGCGCCCAGGCGTTGACGCCGTTCACGGATCCAGCGATCCAGCGCGCCTTCCTGGGGCCGGTACAAAGCCGTCAGCGGATAATGGATCGACAGATAGTTGCTCACCATCTCCCAACAACCCAGATGGGGCGTGGCGACGATTGCGCCGCCTTTGGACAGCGCCTCCCCGATCAGCGCCTCGCCCCGGGTTTCGCGGACCAGCGCCGTCACCCCACGGCGATCAGCGCTCCACACCTTGCCCGATTCGAAAATAAGGCGCCCCAGATGCGCCAGTGCCTTGCGCCGCAGGCGCCGCCGCCAGGCCGGGGATTGATCCGGAAAACAGAGCGCCAGATTGATATCCACCATGGTCCGCAAGCGCAGCGGCAACAGCGACATAGCCATTCCCAGCGCCGCGCCTGTCAAATGCAACAACGGCAAAGGCCACAGCGCAAGGGCGCGCAACAGCCAGATGCGGAAATCAGGCATGGGATTCAAGGCCGTGCTATTGGAGGAGCGCCATTCTGGGAGTGCACGGCTTGTTCTGTCCAGACCGCTCGCGATTCTCTCTGTCGACACCCATTCCGTTATCCAGGGCGCTACTTTCGCCATGGACAGGCAGCAGGATGTTGCGATTCAGGCAATGATGAATCGCGTTCCGCTCATCCATCGTCAAATGAGCGTAGTGCTTTCCCTTCCCAACACCCAGTCAAGTCCAGCGTGTTGCAATCCATGCTGGGGCTTTCTCGGCTCTTGATAATAGAGTGGAAACGATGCTGACCAGCTCAGCGAACCTGTCGACCATCGCCCGTTCCGACGATAGTGGCTGCCCGCCCTTTTATCGCAGCAAAAGCGTGGGAATGGCTGATGAGCGCAGCAGGTCGGCGGTCTTGCTGCCGAACAGCAGGCTGTGCAGCGGAGAGTGCCCGAACGCGCCCATGATGAGCATGTCAATGGACTGAGCCTTCACCGTCTTGGCGATGATGCTTTCCGCATCGCCGGGGATCAGTGAGGCGGTGATGTCGAAGCCTGCGGCCTCCAAGGCGGTCTTGGCCCAATCAAGCTGCCTGGGCGCGTCCTGGCGCTCCTTGCCAGACATCAGCAAGTAGATTGGCAAACCACGGAACAGCGGACTGCCAGCGACCATTTTGACACCCCGCCGGGTCACGATACTGCCGTCGAAGGCAATCATCACGCGCTGCGGCGCTTTGAAGCCTTCGGTCACGGTCAGGATCGGTTTGTGCAGCGAACGCACCACCCGTTCCACATTACGGCCCAAGTCGCGCTGGGTGGCTTCTGCGGCTTCGCCACGGCGTCCAAGCACCAGCAGGCGCACGCCGTCTTCCTGTTCAGCCAGCGTTGCTTCCAATTCGCCGTAACGCTGGCGAACATCGACCCGCGCGGCACCGGCAGCGACCGCACGCTCGCGCAGCCGGTTCAAAAAGATGCGACCTTGCTCGCGGGCACTTCTGGCACGGGCCTTGTCCTCTTCCGACAACTTGATCAACAGCTCCTGCTGGGCGTTGACGCCGATGGCGCCACTGCGGTCTTCACCCGATCCATGCATGGGATGGGGGACGATGACGTGCAGGAATTCCAGCGGGGCGTCCATGCGACGCGCCGCCCATGCGGCATAGTCGGCCACGTAGTCAGCAAAGCGCGATTGATCAACGCAGGCCAAGACTTTGTCTTCGTTTTTCATGATCGCGTCCCCTTTCAGTGGCCCAGCAGCAGGTCATCGGCACCGTCTTTGTCATGCATGGCGAACTTGTCCACCATCGTGGCGCTGGCCTCGTTCAGGCCGATGACCTCGACCTCGGTGGCCTCGCGCCGGAACTTGAGCACCACCTTGTCCAAGGCGCTGACGGCGGTGATGTCCCAGAAGTGGGCGCGGCTCACGTCGATGCGTACCTTCTCGATGACTTCCTTGTAGTCGAAGGCATTGATGAAGCGTTCTGCCGAAGCGAAGAACACCTGCCCTGTCACGGTATAGGTGCGCACGCGACCTTCGTCTTCCGTGCGTGAGGCGATGCGCAGAATCTGGCCCACCTTGTGGGCGAAGAAGAAGCCGGACAGCAGCACGCCGATCAGCACGCCCTTGGCCAGGTCGTGCGTGCCGACCGTGACCACGACAGTGGCGAGCATCACCACACTGGAGCTTTTGGGGTGCTGTCGCAGGCCTCGGATCGAGGCCCAGTTGAAGGTGCCGATGGACACCATGATCATCACCGCGACCAGCGCGGCCATCGGGATGCGGGCCACCCAGTCACCGATGAACACCACCATCAGCAGCAGGAACACGCCGGCGGCCAGCGTGGAGAGTCGGCCACGGCCACCGGACTTCACGTTGATGACCGACTGGCCGATCATGGCGCAGCCTGCCATGCCGCCGAGGAAGCCAGAGGCGATATTGGCCACGCCCTGGCCCACGCATTCGCGGTTCTTGTTGCTATTGGAATCGGTCAGCTCATCGACGATGGAGGCCGTCATCATGGATTCCAGCAGGCCGACCACGGCCAGGGTGGCCGAGACCGGGAAGATGATCGCGAGGGTTTCCAGATTCAGCGGTACACCAGGCAGCAGGAAGATCGGCAGGCTATCGGGCAACTGGCCCATGTCGCCCACGGTGCGAATGTCGAGGCCGAGGAAGATCGCCACGCCGGTCAGCACGACGATGGCAACCAGCGGCGATGGCACGGCCCGGGTGATGTAGGGGAAAAGATAGATGATGCCCAGTCCTGCCGCCGTCATGGCATAGACTTGCCACGTCACATTGGTCAGCTCGGGCAATTGCGCCATGAAGATCAGGATAGCCAGCGCATTGACGAAGCCGGTGATGACCGAACGCGAGACAAAGCGCATCAAGGCACCGAGCTTGAGCCAGCCCGCGATGATCTGGAGCACGCCGGTCAGCACGGTGGCCGCCAGCAGATATTGCAGACCATGCTCCTTGACCAGTGCGACCATCACCAGCGCCATCGCGCCGGTGGCGGCCGAGATCATGCCTGGCCGTCCGCCTGTAAAGGCGATCACGGTAGCGATGCAGAAAGAGGCGTAGAGCCCGACCTTCGGATCGACGCCGGCGATGATCGAGAAAGCGATTGCTTCGGGGATCAGTGCCAGCGCGACGACGATGCCCGCCAGCAGATCGTTCCGGACGTTGGAAAGCCAGTCCTGGCGTAAGGATTTCATCATGGGGTCTGTTCCGGGGTATGGGCTCGGCCACAGGCTGGAACGAAGCAAGGGCGAGAATGCCTTTTCCCGACCTCGGAAAAGAGAACGGCCCCAGACGATGGGGGCCCAGTCGGACGTACAGCCTCGTGCGAGCGAAGATTGATATTTGTTGAAAAAGCGGTCTCGCTGCGAGACTGATGGTTACACTGGTAAAGACTCCAAATGATGGCTGACGCCAAGGCGTGCGGGTTTCGATATCCCGGTGGGTCGGGCCGGAATTTTATCATCTTGCATCACGGCGAAAAAGCGCAACTTGCCGATTGCAAGCGGGTGTTTGATCGACCGTCGCCACTTCGGACAAGGGTGAACGCCCCCGCCTTGCCCCCTGTCGGGGGATCTCGCATCGCCAATTCTGACGATGAGATACACAGTGATCAGTTAGAGCCAGTTAGACTCGGTAAAAATGGCCTGGTCAAGATAAATCCGGCGGTTTCCAGAATGAAGCGCAACACCTTGGACCTGACTGGGTGTTGGGATGGGAAAGCACTACGCTCATTTGACGGTGGATGGGCGGAACGCGATTCACCGCTGTCTGAACCAGGGACTGAGCCTGCGGGCGATCGGGCGCCCTCGGCGGTATAGCGGGAGATCAGGCGCAATGCGGTAGGCAGGCGCTACGACGTGGGACGGGCCGAGCAGGCGGTACAAGCACGGTGTCGCCGAGGGAGCCGCAAGCTGCAGGTCGATACGCCCTTGTTTACCGAGGTCTGCGCCCTGATGAACCAGGGCTTGGTCTCCGTAGCAGGTTGGGGCGACGATCCGCATGCATCCGGATGAACCGCCCTGGCAGGTCTCGCACAAGACCATTTACTGCGCCCGCTATGCGCGCTCCTTACGCAAAAAAACGGGGCGGACCGCTTCGTTGCGCAAGGCCCATCAGCGCCGCAGCTCCCTTACGTGGAGGGACAGATCGACGCGGCATCCTGCCCAACATGACCTCGATCCATGGCCTCCTATCGAAGTCGCGGCGCGGCAGGTACCTGCACTGGGAGGACGACCTGAT
>JBARUT010000269.1:0-28736 GCA_049645885.1 Candidatus Macondimonas sp. | reverse complement strand
GTCGCCCTTGAGCAACATGCGGGTGCTTTCCCAGTTGCCGTCGGGCGAGACGATACGGCGGTTGGTTTGTTCGGCGTCCTGCAATTGTCGAACGATCATCGTAGTTCTCCTGTTATCAACCGGCTTTGGCGCGGGGCTTGTAGTACACGACTTCGGATGGAATGGAATCTTCCTTCTGGCACACCGACGCGATGGCGTTTTCCACGATGTCGATGCCTTCTTTCAGGCGTGCGTCGGTAATGGTCAGCGGACAGAGGAATTTCACCACTTGATTGTCCGCACCGCTGGTTTCTATGATCAAACCGTTCTTGAAAGATTTGCGGGTGATCTTTTCCGCCAATTCACCGTTCACGCAGTTGATGCCCTGGAACAGACCTCGACCACGGGTGGTGAAATTGCCCTGGCCGAACTTGCGCACGATGCTGTCCAGACGCTGGGAAACATAGTCGCCCTTGCGCTTGATGTCTTCGCTGAAGGCGTTGTCCGACCAATAGAAATCAATGGCTGTCTTTGCAGTGACGAAAGCCAGATTGTTGCCACGGAAGGTGCCGTTATGTTCGCCCGGCTTCCAGCGATCCAGTTCCGGTTTCAGTAGCACCACCGCCATCGGCAGACCGTAACCACTCAGGGATTTGGAAAGCGTTACCATGTCCGGATGGATGCCGGCTTCCTCGAAACTGAAGAACGTGCCGGTGCGGCCGCAGCCGGCCTGGATGTCGTCGATGATCAGCAGTACGTCATGTTTGCGACACACTTTTTCCAGGTTCTTCAGCCACTTCAGCGATGCGACATTGATGCCGCCTTCGCCCTGCACGGTTTCTACGATCACCGCCGCTGGCTTGTCGATGCCACTGCTGGAATCCGACATGACCTTATCGAGGTAATTGGTGGTGTCGAAGCCTTCACCCAGATAGCCGTCGTAAGGCATGCGTGCCGTGCCATTGAGGCCGATGCCGGCGGCACCGCGGTGATGGGAATTGCCAGTGGCAGCCAGGGCACCCAGGGATACGCCGTGGAAGCCATTGGTAAACGCGACAATGGTTTCGCGGCCAGTTACGTTGCGCGCCAGCTTGATTGCCGCTTCCACCGCGTTGGTGCCGGTAGGGCCAGTGAACTGCACACGATATTTCAGTTTACGCGGTTGCAGGATCTTCTGGTCGAAGGTCTCCAGAAACGCAGCCTTGGCAGTAGTGTGCATATCGAGGCCGTGGGTGATGCCGTCGCGGCTGATGTAATCCAGCAGCGCTTCCTTGAAGACATGATTGTTGTGGCCGTAATTCAGCGAACCGGAGCCGGCCAAAAAATCAAGGTAACGATTTCCTTCGTGGTCGAACATCAGTTCATCACGCGCTTCGTTGAATACGCGGGGAAACGAGCGCGCATAGCTCTGCACTTCGGATTCGATCTCTTCAAAGATTTTCATGGAACGTCCTCCCGGTGGGGTCGGTGTCGTGGTGCGGAAACGGGTAATGGCCTGGACTTTCTGCTGCTGGAAGGGCCCTATGCGTACTAGCAGTTCGGAATCGTGCGCGCCTGAAAAATGGCGCTCCTTGTCAAACAGCACGCTGGACGTGATGGGTGTGTCCAGCCGTTTTGCCAGGCCCTTGAATACGGCCCAGGATGCTTGGTTGTCGGGGGTGATGGAGGTTTCCAGATGGGTGATGTCTTGACTGTTTGGACGAGTCAGGATGTGTTCGAGCATGCGGGTAGCCAACGCCTTGCCGCGGGCCTTTTCACTCACCGCCACCTGCCAGATGAACAGGGTATCGGGCTGTTCGGGGATGCGGTAACCAGAAATGAAGCCTATCAGTTCCCCCTGACGCATTGCGGCGACCGAGGTTTCAGCAAAATGACTGCATTGCAATAGGTTGCAGTAAGTGGAATTGGGGTCCAGCGGCGGACACTCCCGAATCAGCTGGGCGACAGCTGCACCTAAGTCGGCGGTTGGCGTGCGCAACTCAATCGAGCCATTAAGGCCAGTCGGTTTATTCATGGTACTCAAAGAATAGTTTTAGAATGAATTGGCAGGTCGGATGACAAGAAAAATTAGCAAAAAAATCGATCGAGTGTAATATTTAGCCTAATAGAAAATAACAAAATAATAAAGGCGGAAAAAAACTCTCTAGCTTAAGGGATTGTTGGATAGACAAAACATTCTACATGGCTGACGAGATTTCGCAACCTCGAGAGACCGTGCCTGCAAGCTCGACCATGAGGTGCTCCTCGGCGGTTCTCTATTCTTCAGATCCTTCGTGGTGGGTCCTCAGGGATGGCGGCGTCCATGACGCCGAACTTGGCGCGCCACTTGTAGAATGTGGCGCTGCTAATTCCGTGTTCACGGTACAAAGCCGGTATGCGTGTGGCCGCTTCGGCCTGCTTGAGGATGGCCAGAATCTGGCTATCCCTGAATCGGGATATCGACGTCTTCATGCAGAGCATCCTAGGGCGCATGGGGAAAATCCTACTCCTGACGGCTGTGGTTTTCAGGGGAGGGGGATTGCCCCGAGCGCTATCTCTACCTGTCTGATTATTTGCTATGATTGACGGGTAAGGGCAGCATCAGGCTGTCGCAGGCGGAATATCTGAGGGGTCAGTTATCCGCTGGGATCGCATCAATAATGCTTGGTGATTTTAATTTTCAGTAACTGGAAAGCCCACATTTCTGGTATCTCTTGAGCAGGCTTTGAAAATATTATTATGAATATCAAGTCCATCGGGGGATGCGGTATCTGGGTGGCCAGATTGGAACGAAAATGATGATGTTTTACTAATACGGTACGTCTGTTTTGCGCAATATTTTTCCCGATTTTGTCACCTGGACATCATTGCGCAGGCGTTGGACCAACACCTGATAGGGATTCAGCCCATGTGTGGTATCTGCGGTGAAATCCGACACGACGGACAGGCGATCGATGTAGCGCGCATCGAGCGCATGAAGCAGGCAATGGCGCCGCGTGGCCCGGACGATGGCGGCACATTCGCCGTCGGCAACCGGGCTTTCGGTCACCGGCGACTGATGATCATGGATCTGTCGGCCCACTCCCAGCAGCCGATGGTTGATCCGAGTCTGGGGCTTGGGGTCGTATTCAACGGCGCGATCTACAACCATCCTCAGCTGCGTGCCGAACTCGCAGGTCTGGGTTACACGTTCTACTCCGAAGGCGATACCGAGGTGGTGCTCAAGGCCTACCACGCCTGGGGTATTGCGTGCCTCCAGCGATTTCAGGGTATGTTCGCCCTGGCCATCTGGGAACGGGACAGCGGACGCACCATCCTGGCGCGCGACCGTTTGGGCATCAAGCCGCTCTACTACTCGGCCGACGCATCCCGCCTGACTTTTGCCTCTACCCTGCCCGCCCTGCTCGCCGCTGGCGGCATCGACACCGCCATCGATCCGGTTGCGCTCAACCACTACCTGAGTTTCCATGCTGTGGTGCCCCCGCCGCGCACCATCGTGCAAGGCGTGCGCAAGGTGCTGCCGGCCCACTATCTGATCATCGATGCAGAAGGTCGGATCGAGGCGCAACCTTACTGGACGCTCGAATTTCGCCACGACACCGAGCGCAGCGAGGCGGAATGGCGCGAGGGGCTGTTGGCCGCGTTGCGAACCGCGGTGCGGCGGCGGCTGGTTGCGGCGGTCGATGTCGGTGTATTGCTTTCCGGCGGCGTTGATTCCAGCCTGCTGGTAGGCTTGATCGCCGAAGCTGGGGTGAGCCGATTCCGCACCTATTCGGTCGGCTTCGAGAGCATCGGCGAGGAGGCCGGCGACGAGTTTCATTACTCGGACATTGTGGCGGAAGCCTTCGCCACCGATCACCACCGCATCCGGGTGTCATCCCGCGAATTGCTCGCGGAACTGCCGGCCGCGATCCAGGCCATGTCCGAGCCCATGGTCAGCCATGACTGCATCGGGTTCTACCTGCTCTCGCGTGAGGTGGCGCGCACTTGCAAAGCCGTGCAAAGTGGTCAGGGCGCCGATGAGGTATTCGGTGGTTATCACTGGTATCCACCCATGGTGAACACTGCGCAGCCCTTCGAGACTTATCGCCAGGCCTTTTTCGATCGGGATTTTGACGAATACCGCCAGGTCGTAGCCGATTCTTGGATCCAGGGTGATTTCGCTTCCGCGTTCGTTCAGGCCGAGTTCGCACGCGCCGGCGCTGATGACCCGGTCGACAAGGCATTGCGGCTGGATACGACGGTGATGCTGGTCGATGATCCAGTCAAACGGGTGGACAATATGACCATGGCTTGGGGGCTGGAGGCGCGGGTGCCATTCCTCGACCACGAACTGGTGGAATATGCGGCGACCATGCCCGTGGCGCTCAAGGTTCGGGGCGAAGGGAAATACCTCCTCAAGGAGGCAGCCCGTTCGGTGATTCCAGCCGCTGTGATCGACCGCCCTAAAGGCTACTTTCCGGTACCGGCGTTGAAGTACCTGCGTGGCGAGGTCCTGGATTATGTTCGCGATGCCCTGCTCAGCGACCGAGCGCGCAACCGCGGGCTGTTCAGGCGCGACTATCTGGATCTACTGCTCAGTGAGCCCGAAGCGCATATCACGCCGCTACGGGGGTCCAAGCTGTGGCAGCTTGGGCTGCTGGAGAACTGGCTACAGACTCATGGCATTTGAGGATCGTTCGGTCCACCGCGAGGAGAAGCGTCATGCGTGACCAGGTGGCCTTGTACTGTGGCTGGGGGCGGATCATTTTCGCTCAGACGTTCAAGGATCCAGGCCAGATCGCCACCGAGATGATCAAGGAACGACCGGGCCAGCGCGATATCGCAGCCTATGTCACCAAGCCGCATGTCGTGCTGTCCTATGCACCGCAACAGCTCTTCCTTGATCCCTCGGACATGCTGCGACTCAATCTGGCCGACTTCGAGACCGAGGCGCCCAATGGGGCCATCGAGATCCGCCGCATCGAGCAGGAGGCCGAAGCCGAGGCCATCAACAACCTTTATCTCAAGCGCGACATGGTGCCCTCCGATGCCAACTTCATCTGGCGCCAGCGCGATTCCGAAAAGATCGTCTACCTGATCGCGGTCGACACCCACAGTGGTCAGGTGGTCGGCACAGTGACCGGCGTCGACCACAAGGCCGTCTTCGACGATCCGAACAATGGCTCCAGCCTGTGGTGTCTGGCGGTCGATCCAATCGCTCTGCTCCCCGGTATCGGCCAGGCCTTGGTCTGCGCACTCGCGCAGCATTTCAAGGAAGCCGGTCGTGCGCACATGGATCTGTCGGTGATTCACAGCAACACCCAGGCCAAGGCGCTTTATGACAAGTTCGGCTTCAAGCCCGTTCAGGTATTCGCCATCAAGAACAAGAATGCCTATAACGAGACGCTGTTCATCGGACCCGAGTTCGAAGAAGACCTGAATCCCTATGCCCGCATCATCGTCGACGAAGCACGCAGCCGCGGCATTGCAGTCGACATCCTCGATGGCAAGGAAGGTTATTTTCGGCTTTCCCTGGGGGGCAATAGCGTGGTGTGCCGCGAATCGCTGAGTGAGCTGACCAGCGCCATCGCCATGAGCCGCTGTCAGGACAAGTATGTGACGCATCGCTGGCTGAGCAAGGCCAATCTGCGGACTCCGGCCTTTCAGCTTGCCGGGAGTGCGGAGGAGAATCGCGCCTTCCTCGAAGAACACAGCCGAGTGGTGGTCAAGCCCAGCATTGGCGAACAAGGCAAGGGCATTACCGTCGGTGTCGACAATGAAACCGATCTTGCGGCCGCCATCGAGCTGGCAAGCCGCTTCGGCGAGCGCGTATTGCTCGAGTCCTATCATCCGGGTCAGGATCTGCGCGTGGTCGTGATCAACTATCGTGTTGTCGCTGCAGCGATTCGCAAGCCGGCGCAGATCCGCGGTGATGGCGTGCATGACGCCCGCACCCTGATCGAAAAGCAGAGCCGGCGCCGTGCTGCGGCCACTGGCGGCGAAAGCTGCATTCCACTCGATGCCGAGACCGAACGCCGGCTGGCCGCCAGCGGCTATACGCTGGACTCGGTCATCCCTGAGGGTGAACAGGTCGAGGTGCGCAAGACTGCCAACCTGCATACCGGCGGAACCATCCACGATGTCACCTCGATCCTGCATCCGCGCCTGGTCGAGGCCTCGGTTCGGACCGCGCGGCGTCTGGATATCCCTGTGGTCGGCCTGGATCTGATGGTGCGCGCGCCGGATCAACCCGACTATGTCTTCATCGAGGCCAACGAGCGTGTTGGGCTGGCCAATCACGAGCCCCAGCCGACCGCCGAATGTTTCATCAATCTCCTGTTTCCACTGTCGGTTAAAAACGCCCGCCGTGACCCGGTCTATGGTCCTGGCGAGGAAGATTCGGCAGCATTCCCGGAAAGTCGCCATCTAAAAAGGACGCCATGATCGACGCCAACCGCATCATCACGACCCTCCTTGATCTGCTGGCCATTCCCAGTCCATGTGGCCTCACCGACGAGGTGGTGCATTACGTCGGCAAGGTGCTGGTCGAGATTGGGGTCGATTACGAGATGACCCGGCGCGGTACGATTCGCGCCCGCTTGCCCGGCCTATCCGGCGGGCCGGCCCGTGCGGTGGTCACGCATGTCGACACCATCGGCGCCATGGTGCGTTATATCCGGGAGGACGGGCGGTTGATGGTGGCGCCGATCGGCCATTGGTCGAGCCGCTTTGCCGAAGGCGCGCGCGTCACGTTGTTCAGCGAATCGCGCAGCTTTCGCGGCTGCCTGCTTCCAACCGTGGACTGGGGTGTTTCACGTGATCAGGGCGTGAACCAGGTTCCGCTCGATTGGGATCATATCGAGCTGCGTCTCGAAGAGGCTGTGTTCAACGACGATCAGGTACGCCAACTGGGCATCGAAATCGGCGATTTCATCGCTCTCGAAAGCAATCCAGAGGTGCTCGAAAACGGCTACATCATCGGCCGCAATCTCGACAACAAAGCCGGGATTGCCTCAGTGCTGGAGCTGCTGCGCCATCTGGTGGAAAGCGAGATTCCGGTGACCCATGACACCTACGTCATCTTCACCGTCAACGAAACCACCGGCGGCGGCATGGGCAGTGCCATTTTGCCCGAGGTTTCCGAGTTGCTGACGGTGGATTTCGAGTCGGTCAAGCCGACGGAAAAGAGCCCGTTCAAGCGGGTCACGCTGGCCAGCGGTGATGCCAGCGGTCCTTATGACTACCACCTCACCCAGCATCTGCACCGGCTGGCGGTCGAAGGCAATATTCCGCTGCAGCAGAAATACCTCCGCGCCTTTCATAGCGACGCCGCGGCGGCCCTGGTCGCCGGGCACGATGTACGCACGGCCGTGATTGCCTACGCCGGTGATGCATCGCACAGCGTCGAGCGCACGCATATCGAGAGCCTGACCAACGTGGTGCGCATGCTCGAGGCCTACACCACCAGCGAGCCGACTTTCCCGGCCGACGCCGAATTGACAAGCGTCGAGCGTTTTTCCCGCCAGATCGACGCCCGCACCCTGCCTCGCCACCGCGTCGAGACGCCCGATCCTGCCACGGTGATTGCGCCGCCTGCTGAAAACGACGAGGCTTGAGACGATGGGCGTGGCCGAGGCGATCGATACGGACTATCTGCGCCAGCGCTTGCTGGACATGCTTGCAATTCCCAGCCCCACCGGCTTCACCAACGAGCTGTCGCGCTATGTCTGCAGGGAGCTGGCGGCGCTTGGCATCGATCACCAGCTGACCCGTCGCGGCACCATCATCGCCCATCTGCCCGGCGAAGAGCGCGCCGTGTCACGCGCCGCGGTCAACCATGTCGACACCATCGGCGCCGTGGTCAGCGAACTCAAACCCAATGGCCGACTGGGACTGACGCCGGTTGGCACATGGTCCAGCCGGTTCGCCGAAGGCGGGCGGGTGTCGGTGTTTGCGCGCAACCGGGTCTACCGCGGCCAGGTACTTCCCCTGCTCGCCTCCGGCCACGCCTTCAACGAACGCGTCGATACGTTGCCGGTGGCCTGGAACCAGATCGAGGTGAGACTCAATGAGCGCTGCCATACCAAGGCCGATCTCGTCGATCTGGGCCTGCGCAGCGGTGATTTCGTGGCCTTCGACGCCGATCCAGAAATTTCAGAGAGCGGCTACATCAGTTCCCGGCATCTGGACAATAAGGCCGGCGCCAGCGCCCTGCTGGCCGCGCTCAAGGCCATCGGCGAGAGCGGCCGCCGACCGGCGATCAATTTTCAGGCGATCTTCACCATCACCGAAGAGGTCGGCACTGGCGCTGGCGCATCGCTGTCGAGCGAGGTAATCGAATTCGTGGGAATCGACATCGGTCCGGTGGCGCCGGGACAGAACGCCCGGGAAACCGGTGTGACGCTGTGCGCACAGGACACCAGCGGTCCATTCGACTACCACATGCTGCGCAAGCTGCGCGGGCTGTGTCGGGAGCACGACATCGCACATCAGATCGACGTGTTCCGCTATTACTATTCCGATGCCAACTCGGCGGTGAAAGCCGGCCATGATGTGCGCGATGCCCTGATTACCTTCGGCACCGACGCGACACATGGCTATGAGCGCACCCACCTCAGCAGCCTGTCGTCCATTGCCCAGTTGCTGTTCGTCTATGCCTTCAGCCAACCCATCGGCCTGCCGCGGCCGCAGCGCGTTGCGCCCGAAACCATATCGATCGTCTCCTGAAAATGGCGGCAATTGAGTCTGACTCGGTCGAGTTGCGCCTCATTTGAGGGCTAGCAGGGCACTTGGGCCTCCCACCCTTCTGCCGGAGCAAGAACGACCGTTACGACAACGCCAGGACCGAGAGAATCGGCCCAAGCAGCTACAGAGGATGAGGTAACGCCTGTCGGCAACTCGCCAGTCAAGCCGCCGTGCCGGGTGATGGCCTGACTTAGCCAACTGGCCTCCATGAAAACCGGGATAGTTCAGTTCGGATCAGCGGCGGGCGCGGAAGAAATCGCGCAGCAGTTCGCTGCACTCGGTCGCCAGCACGCCGCCCTGGACCTGCACTTGGTGGTTGAGACCGCCATTTCCGAAGGCATTGAGCAGGCTGCCCGCCGCGCCGACCTTGGGGTCGGTGGCACCGTAAACCAGCCGCGCAATGCGGGCATGGAGCATGGCGCCGACGCACATCAAACAGGGCTCAAGCGTGACATACAGACAGGTGGCGGGCAGCCGGTAATTGCCCAAGAGCTGGCCCCCCGCGCGCAGGGCCAGGATCTCAGCGTGGGCGGTGGCGTCGCGCCGCCCGATGGGCTGGTTGAAACCTTCCCCGACGATGGCGCCGTCCCGTACCAGCACCGCGCCGACCGGGACTTCCCCCAGGGCTTCGGCCTGACGGGCCAGCGCCAGCGCGCACGCCATGAAACGCTGGTCCTCGGCCGATCGGCCCAGCGCGTTCGGGGGGGCGTCGCCGGCTGATTTGATGGGCGGGTTCATGAGTGCCCCGAACAGACCCGGTTCACCCCAGCAGCCGCTCCAGCACCTGTTCATAGATGGCAGCGAGTTGATCGAGCTCGGCCACGTCCACCCATTCGTCGATCTGATGGATGGAGGTGTTGACGGGACCCAGTTCGACCACCTGCGGGCAATAACGGGCAATGAAGCGGGCATCGGAGGTGCCGCCGATTGTGGAGCATTCCGCCTGCCGGCCGGTGACGTCCTCGATCGCCGCCCGCACTGTGTCGACCAACAAACCGGGCGCGGTCAGGAAGGGTTCGGCGCCCAGCGTCCAGTCGATGTGGAAATCCAGGCCATGCTGCGCCAGCAGCGCCTCGGTCCGCTCCTGCAGACTCGCCGCCGGGCTGTCAGGATTGAAACGAAAGTTGAATTGCACGTTCAGCGTGCCAGGGATGACATTGCCGGCGCCAGTCCCCGCATGGAGATTGGAAATCTGCAGGGTTGTTGGTGGGAACTCGGGCGTGCCTTTATCCCAGCGTTCGGCAACCAGATCGCTCAGGGCCGGGACGGCGAGGTGAATGGGATTGGCGGCCTTCTGGGGGTAAGCCACATGTCCCTGCACCCCGTGCACCGTGAGATAGCCGCTCAGTGAGCCGCGCCGCCCGGTTTTGATGATGTCGCCCAAGGCGCGTTCGCTGGTGGGCTCGCCCACGATGCACCAGCTCGGCATATCGCCGCGCCGGGCCAATTCTTCCACCACGCGGACGGTGCCGTCTACCGCCGGGCCTTCCTCGTCGCTGGTCAGCAGCAGGCCAATGCGTCCCTGCGGGGCGGAATGGCGGGCGAAGAAGGCGGTTATTGCGCTCACCATGGCGGCGAGACTGCCTTTCATGTCGGCCGCGCCGCGACCGTACAGCAGGCCATCGCGTACGGTCGGCGCAAAGGGCGGCGAGGTCCATTGCGCCTCGGGGCCAGTGGGCACGACATCGGTGTGGCCGGCGAAGGCGAGCAGCGGACCGCTTTCACCCCAGATCGCCCACAGGTTGCGCACTGCGCCAAACTGCAGCACTTCGCATCGAAAGCCGAGCGGACGCAGATGCGCGCTGATCAATTCCTGGCAGCCAGCGTCCTCTGGCGTAACGGAGGGATGCGCGATCAGGGCCTGGGCCAGCTCAAAGGTCGTGGACATGGCCTCAGTCCACCTCGCGCAACAGTTGGTTGATGCCGACCTTGGCGCGGGTCTTTTCATCGACCTGTTTCACGATGACGGCGCAATAGAGACTGTAGCGCCCATCGGCCGAAGGCAGGCTGCCGGAGACCACCACGGCGCCGGCCGGCACGCGGCCGTAGCTGACCGTCCCGGTCTGCCGGTCGTAGATGCGCGTGCTCTGGCCGATGTAGACACCCATGGAAATGACCGCGCCGCGCTCGACGATGACGCCCTCGACGATTTCCGAGCGGGCGCCGATGAAGCAGTCGTCCTCGATGATGGTCGGCGCCGCCTGCAACGGTTCCAGCACGCCGCCGATGCCGACGCCGCCGGAGAGGTGCACATTGCGGCCGATCTGGGCGCAGGAGCCGACCGTGGCCCAGGTGTCGACCATGGTGTTTTCGCCCACGTAGGCGCCGATGTTCACATAGCTCGGCATCAGCACGGCGCCGCGCGCGATATAGGCGCCGCGCCGCACCGTGGCGGGTGGCACCACGCGCGCGCCCAGGTTGCGGAAGTCGGCTTCGGAAAAGCCGGCGAAGCGGGTGGGGACCTTGTCGTAGAAACGGCCGAAGCCGCCGTCCATGAGCTGGTTGTCTTCCAGCCGGAAGGACAACAGCACGGCTTTCTTCAGCCATTCATTGACTTGCCAGCCGCCGCCGGGCAGGGGCTCGGCGACGCGGCGCTGGCCTTGCTCCAATAGCGCCAGCGTGTCCTGGACCGCGCGCCGGATCTCGGCGGGCGCATCCTGCGGCGTAAGCTGGGCGCGGTCCTCGAAGGCCGCTTCGATGGTCTGTTGCAATGCGGACATGGCCAGCCTCCGGCGGAAAAGGGCGGCCTATTCTAGCAGTCAGGCGCTCGATTGACCGATCGGATCCGTGGCGACTTTTTACTCCGTCGAATCATTCAGGTCTTTGCTGAGGACGGCAGTCAGTGTGGCGCGGATGGTGGGATCGTCAATGCGCCCCTGGGCATCCGTGATCCAGAACACATCTTCGGCGCGCTCGCCAATGGTGGCGATCTTGGCGGCATGCACCCGGATGCCGTGACGCGCGAACACTTGACCGACGCAGGACAGCAGTCCGGGCCGGTCTGCGGCGATGAGCTCCATGGCGGTGTGGGGCCCGGGATCATCGCGGAAGTGGATCTGGGGCGGGGTATGGAACACCCGCGCCTGGCGCGAGGACCGGCGGGTGACCAGAAAACCGTCCACGGGCGGGTTGTTGAGGATCCGCGTCAGTTGCTCGCGGATTTCCTGCAAGCGGTGGTGATCATTGACGAAGCAGCCGTTCTGTTCCAGCACCATGAAGGTGTCCAGGGCCCAGCCATTAGCGGTGGAGCTGATGCGTGCATCCTGGATGGTGAGTCCCAGTTGGCACAGAACGGCGCTGATCAGGCCGAACAGGTAGTCCTGGTCGGGCAGGTAGAGGAAAATGGCCGTGCTTCCCCGATCGTTGTCAGGCCGCAACTGGATGACAGGCACATGGGGGCGGCCCGTCAGCAGCAGGGCGCGGGTTTGCCAGGCGATTTCATCCCCCTGGTGGCGCAGGAAATAGGCCTCCGGAAAGCCATCCCAGAGGGCCTCTGCGCGCCCTTGGTCCACGCCGCTGCGCGCCAGTTGGGCTAGCGCCTCTTCCCGATTTTCCGTAGCCACCTCGGCGGCATCCAGCGGTCGATCCAGGCCGCGCTCGATGGCCTCTCGCGTCGCATGGTAAAGCTGGCTCAGCAGGCGGAATTTCCAGTCGGTCAGCAGCGCCGGGTTGGTGCCGCGCATGTCTGCCACGGTGAGCAGGAACAGGTGGTCGAGCCGTAGCCGCGTGCGCACCTTGCGGGCGAAGGCATGGATTTCCTGGGGATCGCTAATGTCCCGGCGCTGGGCGGTCATGGACATGAGCAAGTGGTTGCGCACCAGCCACACCACCAGTTCGGTGTCGCGCTCCCCCAGCCCGTGACGGCAGCAGAAGGCACCGGCCAGTTGGCCGCCGACATCGGAATGGTCACCGCCCCGACCCTTGCCCATGTCGTGATAAAGCCCGGCGATATAGAGCAGCTCGCGTTTGGGGATGCGTTCGACGATCTCGCTGCACAGCGCGTATTCGTGGGCGAACTCGGGCACGGTTATGCGGCGCAGGTTGCGCACCACGAACAAAAGATGCTGGTCCACGGTGTAGGCATGGAACAGATCGAACTGCATGCGTCCCACCAGCATGCCGAACTCCGGCAGGTAGCGTGCGAGGATGCCGTAGCGGTTCATGCGCCGCAGTTCGTGGGTGATGCCGTGGGGCTGGCTCAGCATTTCCATGAACAGGCTGCGCGCCCGGATGTCTTCCCGGAAAGGTCCGTCGATGAGGTAGCGATGCTGGCGGATCAGGCGGATGGTGGCGGCGCGCACACCCTGGATTTCCGGGTGTTCCATCAGCAGCAGAAAGATTTCCAAGAGCGCAAACGGGGACCGGCGGAAGACATCGGGCCGGGTCACTTCGATATGCCCGTGACGCACCTGGAAACGGGCATTCAGCGGGATCGGCGGCGCCTGGTCGTCGGGATGCAGCAGCGTTTCGTCGAACAGTTGCAACAACAGTTCGTTCAGCCGGCCGATGCGGGTGACAGTGCGGTAGTAGTGTTGCATGAACTGCTCGACGGCCAGGTTGTCGTCCTGATCGCAGTAGCCGAACAACCCGGCCAGTTTGAGCTGAACGTCGAACAGCAGCCGGTCTTCGCGGCGGCCAGTCAGCATGTGCAGCGCCCAGCGCACGCGCCACAGGAATTGTTGGCTGTCGACCAGGGAACGCAGCTCACGCTCCGTCAAAAAGCCATGTTCGCGCAGTTCGTCCAGCGTCTCGGCCTGGAAATGCCGCTTGGCTACCCAGCCGATGGTCTGGATGTCGCGCAGGCCGCCGGGGCTTTCCTTGACGTTGGGTTCCAGCTGATAGCCGGTGTCATGAAATTTATGGTGGCGGGCATTTTGTTCCGCCACCTTGCCAGCGAAGAAGGCTTGGCTGTTCCACATGCGGCGCGGGCTGGTGGCAGCCCGCATGGCTTCCAGCAGATGCCAGTCGCCGCTCAGCGCGCATGACTCCAGCAGGTTGGACATGACCGTGAGGTCGGCGCTGGCCATCTCGGCGCATTCGGCCACGGTGCGCACGCTGTGGCCGACCTGCAGACCGGTATCCCACAGAAAAGTGAGGAAGCGCTCCAGCGGCGCCATGCATTCCGAATCTGCCTCGGCTGGCAATAGAATGAGGACATCGATGTCGGAATGCGGCTGAAGTTCCCGCCGCCCATACCCCCCCGTGGCCGCAAGGCACAATACCGCCGCCCAGTCCCCCAGGAAGTATTCCCAAGCCACACTCAGCAAGCGATCAATGTGTGCCACCCTGACCTGCATCAGTTGCTCGATGGGCTCGCCCTGCTGCAATGCCGCCCATTGCTGTTGGTCCAGTTGCCGCAAGGCCTGTCGCAGACGGGGCCGATCGGTAGCGCCGGCCGCCAGCCACTGCCGCAACGCAGCTTCCTGCAACAGGGACTCGTCGTCGGCAGTGAGCAGGGGCGCAGTAGTGGACATCGTGTCAGTACTCGATCAGAAGTGGGTTTATCCCGGCTGACCGGGATGGAGCACATCTTCGTCAGACCGCAGGGTAAGGATTTCGTGCCCGGTGTCGGTCACCAGCAGGGTGTGTTCCCATTGGGCCGAGAGGCTGTGGTCCTTGGTGACCACGGTCCAGCCGTCGGGTAGGAGTTTCACCTGACGTTTACCGGTGTTGACCATGGGCTCGATGGTGAAACACATGCCGGCCTGCAGGATCAGGCCGGTGCCGGGGGTGCCGTAGTGCAGCACCTGAGGATCCTCGTGGAACACCCGGCCGATGCCATGGCCGCAATATTCCCGCACCACGCTGAAGCGCTCCCGCTCCACATAGGCCTGGATGGCGGCGCCGATGTCGCCCAGCCGCACGCCCGGCCGGACCAGGTTGATGCCGACGAACAGGGCTTCCCGGGTCACCTGCACCAATCGCCGTGCCAGCACCGAGCCCTCGCCGACAAAGAACATGGCGCTGGTGTCGCCGTGGAAACCATCCTTGATGACGGTGATGTCCAGGTTGACGATATCGCCCGATTTGAGCACCTTCGGCCCCGGAATGCCGTGACAGACCACGTGGTTAACCGAGGTGCAGATGGACTTGGGGAAGCCGTTATAGTTGAGCGGAGCCGGGATGGCGCGCTGTTCCTCCACGATATAATCGTGGCACAGGCGATTGAGTTGCTCGGTGGTCACCCCCGGCTGCACATGAGGGGCGATCATTTCCAGCACTTGCGCGGCCAGCCGGCCGGCCACGCGCATTTTTTCCTGTTCTTCAGGCGTTTTCAGATTGACCTGCATGGCGGGACTCATCAATGGAAGGAGGGCGCAAGGGAATGGCGGGTGAGCGGATGGTCCGGCTCCCGGCCGATTTGTCGTGAAATGAAGGTCTATGGTATAAATCGGCGGCTTTTTCAGCAACAACTTAGCCCGCAACCCGGCTGTCCAGAGGACGGTCAGGGGCGGAATTATTCCACACGCGCGCCGTCACAGCTTGCTGGGTGCCTGGAAACAGGTGGCAATCTGGGGCGCGCGGAGGCTTAACCCACACATCTGGAGTTCTTGATCATGCCTGATATTTCGATGCGTCAACTGCTTGAAGCCGGTGTTCACTTTGGCCACCAGACCCGGTATTGGAATCCGCGCATGGCGCCTTACATCTTCGGCGCCCGCAACAATATCCACATCATCAATCTTGAGCATACGCTGCCCTTGCTGCGCGAGGCGCTGGACCATGGCCGCAAGATTGTGGCCGGTGGCGGCACGATCCTGTTCGTGGGCACCAAGCGCGCCGCTTCGGATCATATGCGTGAACAGGCCGCACGTTGCGGCATGCCTTTCGTTGCGCATCGCTGGCTGGGCGGCATGCTGACCAACTGGCAGACCGTGCGTCAGTCCATCCGTCGGCTCAAGAATCTCGAGCTGATGACCGAGGACGGTACCCTCGACAAGCTCAGCAAGAAAGAAGCGTTGATGCTGAGCCGCGAGCGCGAGAAGCTGGAGCGCAGTCTGGGCGGTATCAAGGACATGAACCGGCTGCCCGACGCGCTATTCATCGTCGATGTCGGCCATGAGGCCATAGCCGTGAGCGAGGCCGCCAAGCTTGGTATTCCGGTGATCGGTGTGGTGGACACCAACAATTCGCCGTTGGGTGTGAATTACACCATCCCCGGCAACGACGACGCCATGCGTGCCGTGGGCTTGTATGCCCAGCTCATGGCGGATGCTGTGTTGGAAGGTAAGCACGGCCGCGCCGATGCCGGCTTGATAGGCGATGACTTCATCGAAGTCGAGGTCGAGGCGACGCCGGTACACGTGGCGGATGCGCCTGAAGCCACTCACTGAAGCCCGCAACCGGATTGCATCGATCCCAAGGAGATTTTCATGTCCGTTACGGCGACCATGGTCAAAGAGCTGCGCGAACGCACTGGCGCAGGAATGATGGAATGCAAGAAGGCCCTTACCGAGACAGCGGGGGATCTGGATCAGGCCATTGAACTGATGCGCAAGCAGGGGCTCGCCAAGGCCGACAAGAAAGCTGGCCGCGTGGCGGCCGAAGGGCGCGTGGTGGTGCAGCGCGACGCCACGGGGAGCGGCGCGATTGCCATTGAGATTAATTGCGAGACCGATTTCGTGGGGGGTGGGGACGAGTTCCAGACCTTCGCCAACCAGGTCGCCGAGGCGGCGCTGGCTGCGGCGCCGGTCGATGTGGATGCCTTGCTGGCGTTGTCCTTGCCCAGCGGGGCGAGCGTGGACGAGCGGCGCCGCGAAATGGTGGCCAAGATCGGCGAGAACATCGCCGTGCGGCGCTTCGAACACCTGGCTCGCCAAGGCGATGTGTTCGGGCTCTACAGCCATGGCAGCCGGATTGGCGTCGTGGTGGATCTCAAGGGCGGCGATGAGGCACTGGCGCGGGATATCGCCATGCACATCGCTGCCAGCCGTCCGCTGTGTATTTCGCCCGATGAGGTGCCCGCCGAGCTGGTGGCCAAGGAACGGGAGATCTTCGAGGCCCAGGCGCGTGAGAGCGGCAAGCCCGAGGAGATCATCCAGAAGATGGTCGACGGTCGCGTGCGCAAGTACCTGAGTGAAGTCGCCCTGGTGGGCCAGCCCTTCGTCAAGGATGCCGACCTGACCGTGGGTCAGCGCCTCAAGCAGGCCGGTGCCCAGGTCATGCGCTTTGTGCGCCTGGAAGTGGGCGAAGGCGTGGAGAAGAAGACCGAAAATTTTGCCGAGGAAGTGATGGCGCAGGTACGCGGCGGCTAAAACCCGCTACACAAGTCGATTGCAAGCGGGGACACTCAGCGATCTGAGTGCCCCGTTGCGCCAGACTCCTTCAATCCTCCCGAGGACGCCATGACGCCAGCCGCTCCCGCTTATCGCCGTATCCTCCTCAAGATCAGTGGCGAAGCCCTGATGGGGGAGACCGATTATGGGGTCGACCCGGCCGTGATCGGCCGCATGGCAGAGGAGATCCGCGATGTGCGCGACCTGGGTGTCCAGATCGGCGTGGTGATCGGTGGCGGCAATATCTTTCGTGGAGCGGGTCTGGCGGATGCCGGCATGGATCGCGTCACCGCCGATCACATGGGCATGCTGGCCACGGTGATGAATGCCCTGGCGCTGCAGGATGCCCTGGAACGCCTGGGCGTTTTTGCCCGAGTCATGTCGGCTCTACGCATCAACCAGGTATGCGAGGACTATATCCGCCGCCGTGCCATCAGGCATCTGGAAAAAGGCCGCGTGGTTCTGTTTGCGGCGGGGACCGGAAATCCGTTTTTCACCACGGACACGGCCGCCAGCCTGCGCGCCATCGAGGTCAGTGCCGACTTGCTGCTCAAGGCCACGAAAGTGGATGGCGTGTACAGCGCCGATCCCGTCAAGGACCCCGATGCCCGGCGTTACGACCATCTGAATTACGATGAGGTTCTGGATCGGCGCTTGATGGTGATGGATACCACGGCCATCGTGTTGTGCCGGGATCACAGCTTGCCCCTGCGGGTGTTCGACATCAAGCAGGAAGGTGCCTTGATGCGGATCGTGACCGGCGATCAAACCGTGGGGACGACTGTGGATAACGGCGCTGGCGCGCCCGTGCAGGCGAATCGTCTGGGAGCATGAGATGATCGATGAAATCCGCAAGGATGCCGCGGAACGGATGAAGAAAAGCATCGAGGTGCTGCGGCATAACCTCTCCAAGATCCGTACCGGCCGGGCACATACCAGCCTGGTGGATCACATCACCGTCCCTTATTACGGCAGTGACATGCCGTTGGGGCAGGTGGCGAGCGTCGCGGTAACCGACGCGCGCACGCTGACCATTACCCCCTGGGAAAAAAACATGGTGGCGCCTGTGGAAAAAGCCCTCATGGCGTCCGACTTAGGGATTACCCCCAATACCGCCGGCATGGTGATCCGCATCATCCTGCCCCCCCTGACCGAGGAGCGGCGCCGTGACCTGGTCAAGGTGGTGCGTCATGAGGGGGAGAATGCCAAGGTGGCGGTGCGCGCCATCCGGCGTGACGCCAACGATCATTTCAAGCAGCTCGAAAAAGAAAAGCTCACCAGTGAAGATTTGGTGCGGCGTGCCCAGGAGGAGATGCAGAAGATTACCGATGAACACATCGCGCAAATCGACCGCGTCCTGGAAGAGAAAGAACACGAACTGATGCAGGTCTGATGAGCCCTGGGGTCTCTTTGTCGCCTGCCGCATTTCCGCCTTCGGCAAGACCGGGGGTCCTCCCATGAATCCAGTTTCCATGAACGTCGTGCCCCGGCACGTGGCCATCATCATGGATGGCAACGGGCGTTGGGCGACACAGCGCGGACAGCCACGTCTGCATGGCCATGAAGCCGGGGTTCGCGCTACGCGCGCCGTGGTGCGGGCCTGCCGCGATGCCGGAGTCAGTGTCCTCACCCTCTACGCCTTCAGCAGCGAGAACTGGTTTCGCCCGGCAGCGGAAGTGGGTTTTTTGCTGGAGCTGTTCGTGCGCACCATGGAGGTGGAGCTGGACACGCTCCACGCCGAGGGCGTGCGGGTGCATTTTATTGGCGATCGGGCACGGCTCCCGCAAACCCTGACGGCAGTGATGGAAGCCAGCGAACGGCGCACCGCCGATAACCCCGGCATGGTGCTGGTCATCGCGTTGGGCTATGGCGGTCGTCAGGACCTTGTTCAAGGCGCGCGCACGCTGGGTCGGCGCATTGAGGCCGCAACCCTGCGGGCTGAAGAGATTACCGAGGCGGATCTGGGCGCAACCCTGGCCTTGGGCGATCTGCCCGATCCCGATCTGCTGATCCGCACCGGCGGGGAATATCGCATCAGCAATTTCCTGTTGTGGCACCTGGCCTATGCGGAACTGTATTTCTGCGACATCCTCTGGCCTGATTTCGGGCCTGCCGAGCTGAGCAGCGCGCTGGCCTGGTACGGGGGGCGGGAGCGCCGCTTCGGCCGAACGGAACCGCCGTCTTCGGGAGCGATGATGGAGCCCGCCGATGATCAGTGATCGCGTTCGGACCGCCCTGTGGATCATTCCGCCCGTAATGGCTGCCGTCCTGTTTCTGCCCAATGCCTGGGTGGCTGTCCTGTTCGCGGGTATCGTCTGGGGCGCAGGTCAGGAGTGGTCGGCCCTGATGGGTTGGCCACACGACGGCGGCCGGTCGGCCGGTCTGTTCCTGCTGCCTCTGCTGGCAGCGACCTACGTACTGGGCGACCTCGCCGTGGTCAATGTCCTGCTCGGGGTAGCATTGCTGTGGTGGGTGCTGGCCACTGTATGGGTCATGTGCTTCCCGGCTGGCCTGCCGAGCGGCGCCTTGCTGCGCGGCCGCAAGCTGGTGGTGGGGCTGGCGCTGCTGGTCCCCGCCTGGTTGGCGCTGGTGGTGTTGCATGGCATGCCCCAGGGTCCGCGTTGGCTGTTGCTGCTGCTGGTGATGATCTGGCTGGCCGATGGCGGTGCTTACTACACCGGCCGGCGGTTCGGAGGGCGCAAGCTGGCGCCACGGGTGAGTCCGGGCAAGACCTGGGCAGGTTTCTGGGGGGGGCTTGGCGCAGGTACGCTGACCGGTATTCTGGGCGCGCCATTGTTGGGACTGGACATCCCCACGATGGGGGTCTATGCCGGAGTATGTCTGGTTACGGTGGCGGGCTCAGTTGTGGGGGATCTGACGGTGAGCATGTTCAAGCGACAGATGGGCGTCAAGGACACGGGCCATGTGTTGCCCGGCCATGGCGGTATTCTGGATCGTATCGACAGCCTCACCGCCGCAGCCCCCATTTTCACTTGGGGGCTTGCCAGGGCGCAGGGATGGCTGTGACCGGCCTGTGCATCCTCGGAGCCACCGGCAGCGTCGGCTGCAGCACCCTGGATGTGGTGGCGCGGCACCCGGAGCGATTCCGGGTGGTGGCGCTCACGGCCCATCGGCAGGGCGAGCGCTTGCTGGAGCAATGCCGACGCTTCCGTCCGGATGTGGCGGTGGTCGACAGCGTTGATGCCGCCGAGCGGCTGCGGGCGGGATTGGACGCAGCCGGTGTGCCCACCACGGTGTGGCACGGCGAGGCGGGCTTGATCCAAGCCGCCAGTCTGCCGGAGGTAACCGCCGTGATGGCGGCCATCGTGGGCGCCGCCGGACTGTTGCCCACCTTGAGCGCCGTGCGTGCGGGGAAAACGGTCCTGCTCGCCAACAAGGAATCCGTCGTCATGGGCGGGGCCTTGTTCATGGACGAGGTGCGCCGCCACGGCGCCCGGCTGATCCCCATCGACAGCGAACACAACGCCATTTTCCAGTGCCTGCCGCGGGATTTCGCACCCGGTCTGGATGGCGCGGGAGTGCGCCGCTTGCTGCTCACCGCATCGGGCGGCCCGTTTCGCAAATTCCCGGCGGAACAACTGGCGCATGTCACGCCGGAGGCTGCCTGCGCCCATCCCAATTGGGTGATGGGCCGAAAGATCTCGGTCGATTCGGCCACCTTGATGAACAAAGGTCTGGAGGTCATCGAGGCGCACTGGTTGTTCGGTCTGCCGCCGGAGCGCATCGAGGTGGTGGTGCATCCCCAAAGTGTGGTGCACTCCCTGGTGGAATATATCGATGGCTCGGTGCTGGCCCAGCTCGGCCATCCCGACATGCGTACGCCCATCGCCCATGCCCTGGGTTGGCCGCAGCGGCTGGACGTCGGCTTGCCCCTGCTGGATCTGGTGCAAATCGGCCAATTGAATTTTGAGGCGCCGAATCGGATGCGTTTCCCGGCCCTCGATCTGGCCTACCAGGCGCTATGGGCGGGTGGCGGGGCGCCGGTGGTGTTGAACGCGGCCAACGAGGCGGCGGTTGCCGCGTTCTTGGCGAATCGCCTGCCGTTCCCCGGGATTGGCGAGCTCATCGGTCGCGCCCTTGCGCAATTGGGCGGTGAATCGGCGGGATGCTGGGAGGCAGTGATAGAATTGGACCGTCGCACGCGCGCGACCTGCGCGGCGTGGCTCGGGGGTGAAGCATGACTCAGGCGTTATCGTCCTTGCTGGCGTTTCTGGTGGCCTTGGCCGTTTTGATCGCAGTCCATGAGTGGGGTCATTTCTGGGTGGCGCGCCGACTTGGTGTGAAAGTGTTGCGCTTCAGCGTCGGCTTCGGCCGATCCGTGTGGCAACGCATTGGCGCGGATGGCACCGAATATCGCTTGGCGCTGATTCCCCTTGGCGGTTACGTCAAGATGCTTGATGAGCGCGAAGGGACCGTGGCGCCGGCGGAACTGGGGCGGGCATTCAATCGCCAGTCGGTGGGCGTCCGCGCGGCCATTGTATCCGCCGGTCCCATCGCCAACCTGTTGTTGGCCATCGCGCTGTATTGGCTGGTGTTGTGCTTGGGCGTGCCTGGACTGCGCACACTGGTGGACGCGCCGGCCCCCAACACCCCTGCTGCCCGGGCTGGATTGCAGGCGGGTGATGAAATCCTGAGCGTCAACAACGCCTCGACCCCCACCTGGGAACAGTTGGGCCTGCGTCTGGTGCAGGCGGCGCTGGACGATGCACCCTTGGCGTTTGAGGTGCGGCGCGCCGACGGAACCCAGCAGGCGCTGACACTGGATGCGGATCTGTCGCAGGCGCTGGAAGATCCTGCCAGGCTGCACGAGTCCCTGGGGCTTGCGCCCTACCGGCCGCCTCTGCCGGCTCAACTGGGTCAGCTCCAGGCGGATGGGCCGGCGATTCAGGCCGGGCTGCGCTCCGGTGATCGCATTGTGCGCATGGACGGGTCGCCTATCGCTGACTGGGCGGATTGGGTCGGACAGGTGCGTCGCCGTCCCGATCAAGCCGTCCCCATTGAGGTTTCGCGCAGTGGCGAAATGCTGCGTTTGGACCTCCGCATCGGTTCACGGGAGCAGGATGGTGTGCGGATTGGTTTTGTCGGAGCCAGTCCCGAAGTCCCCCAACAGTTGCAAGACAACCTGCGGGCCGAGTACCGTTATGCCCCGTTGGCGGCGCTGCCTGTGGCCGTTGAGCGCACCTGGCAGATGAGCCTGATGACGGTGCGGATGTTGGCGCGTATGGCCACCGGGCGATTGGGGCTGGAAAATTTGAGTGGCCCGGTCAACATTGCCCAGTACGCTGGGTATTCCGCCCAAATTGGTCTGGTGTCCTATCTGGGGTTCCTGGCCGTCATCAGCATCAGTCTGGGCGTGCTAAATTTGCTGCCGATCCCGGTCCTCGACGGTGGCCACTTGGCGTTCTACCTGGCCGAGTGGGTACGGGGTCGGCCCTTGTCCGAGCGCGTCCAGAATTGGGGTCAGCAGGCTGGCATCCTTGCCTTGGCGCTCATGATGGGGCTCGCTTTTTACAACGATTTCATGCGACTTTTGGCGCCGTGAGCCAGCCGCTGGCCCATGCTACGGATCCGTAATCATCAAGGTTTTTATGAACAAGAAACTGTTGCCGCGCCTGGCGTGGGCCATCCTGTTGTTGTGTCTGTCTTTGTCGGCGCAGGCATTCGATGCCTTCGTGGTCCAGGACATCCAGGTGGAAGGACTCAAACGCCACGACATTAGCCGGGTTTACCGCGCGATGAATCTGAATGTCGGCGATCGAGTGGACGAGGATCGTGTCCAGCAGATGACGCGGGATCTGTTCAAGACCGGCTATTTCAGCGATGTGGCGTTTTCCCAGAACGGCGGCACCTTGGTGGTCCGGGTGGTTGAGCGTTCCAGCATTGCGCGGTTTACAGTCACAGGAAACAAGGAAATCCCCGCCGACAAGTTGTTGCAGGGCTTGCGCGATGTCGGTCTGGCGGAAGGCCGCGCATTCGACCGCTCCGTTCTGGAGCAGGTTGAACAGGAACTGCGGCGGCAATATTTTGCCAATGGCCGCTATGGGGTCAAGATCGACACCCAGGTCAATGAGGAAACCGATAACCGGGTTGCCGTGGCGATCACCATCGATGAAGGCGAGGTGGCAACCATTCGCCGTATCAATGTCGTCGGCAATGAGGCCTTCAGTGACGAGGAACTGCTGAAGCCGCTGCGTGCCCGCAGTGCCAGTTGGTGGCGCTTGTTCGGGAGTCGGGATCGTTATTCCCAGCAGACTTTCTCAGGCGACTTGGAAACGCTGACCTCCTTCTATCAGGATCGGGGTTACCTCAATTTCCGCGTCGAATCGACCCAGGTCTCCCTGTCCCCGGACAAGGAGAGCATCTACCTGACCGTCAATGTCTACGAGGGCCCGAAATTCCAGGTCAGCGATGTGGCGCTGCTGGGACAGCTGGTGCTGCCGGAGTCGCAATTGCGACCGCTGGTGACGATCCGTCCGGGTACGACATTCTCACGCCAGCAGGCCACTGAATCCGCCAAGAAGATAGCCGAGCGGTTGGGCGATGAGGGCTATGCCTTCGCCCAGGTGGAACCCATGACCGACATTGACGAGGCCAATCGGCAGGTCAAGGTCAATCTGGTGGTCAAGCCGGGCAATCGCTACTACGTGCGCAATGTGAATTTCCGGGGTAACACCACCACCCAGGATCAGGCGCTGCGGCGGGAAATGCGCCAGTATGAAGGCGCATCCTTCGCCGCCAGCGAGGTCGCCCGTTCACGCGTGCGGCTCGCCCGTCTGCCGTTCATCGAGCAGGCCGACGTGCAGGCCCGGCCCGTGGCCGGCGAAAGTGATTTGGTGGACGTCAACTTCGATGTCACCGAACGCAGCGCTGGAGCCTTCCAAGTGGGCGCAGGTTATTCCAGCGGCCAGGGTGTCCTGCTCAATGCCAATGTTTCCCACAGCAACTGGTTCGGCACGGGCAACCGGGTCAGCCTGGACTTCGTGACCAGCGAGTACAGCCGCAATTACAGCGCATCGCTCACCCAGCCGTTCTATACCCTGGACGGCGTCAGCCGCACCATCTCGCTGTTCCAGCGCTCGACGGATTCGCTGACCCGGGTCAGCTCCCGTTTCGACACCGATACCTGGGGCGGGTCCCTGCGCTATGGCATCCCCATCACTGAATACGACAGCATTCGCCTGGGGGGCAGCTTCCGGGCCACGCAGTTGACGGTTCTGGAAGGCAGCACGCCCCAGCGGATCATCGAGTTCGTAGAACAGAACGGCGATTCGTTCAATGCACTCACCTTCGATACCGGCTGGGTGCGTGACACGCGCAACCGCACCGTATTCGCGAACAAGGGCTACATTCACCGATTGTTCGCGGACATCGCGGTGCCGGTCGTGGATCTGGAGTACTACAAGCTCACCTATGACTATGAGCAGTATTTCCCCATCAACCGGCATTTGATCGGCTCGGCGCGCCTGGGTGTGGGTTATGCCGACAGCTATGGCGAAACCACCGACCTGCCGCCGTACGAGAAATTCTTCGCCGGCGGCATCCAGTCGGTGCGTGGCTACCAGGGCAGCTCGCTCGGCACCCGGGATGAATTCAACAATCCCCTGGGTGGTAATTTCCGCACCATCAGCCAGTTCGAGCTGCTCTTCCCCACCCTGCTGGGAGAAAACCGCAATACGCGCCTCAGCCTGTTCCTGGACGCGGGCAACGTGTTCGACAACTATGAGGATTTCGATGCCGGCACATTGCGCACCTCTACCGGTGTGGGCTTCCAGTGGCTGACCCCGATCCTGGGTCTGCTGGAATTTGCCGTCGCCTATCCACTGAACGATGAGCCGGGCGATGACACGGAAGTGTTCAGCTTTACCTTTGGCGCAACTTTCTAAGGAGCCGATATGCGCAGTCTGATGGCGCGAATCGCCTTGGTCATAGGGCTGCTGGGGGGGGCAGGGCTGGCCCATGCCGAGATGAAAATCGGGGTGATTGACCTTCAGCAGTTGCTGCGTGAAGCGCCTCAGGCGCGCGCCCTGCGCGAGAGCCTGGAGGCGGATCTGGAGCAGCGCAAACGTATCCTGGCGCGGGAGGAAGCGACTTTTACCAGCAAGCAGGAAGGCTTTGACCGCGAGGCGCCAAGCCTGACCCCTGAGCGACGGGAACAGATGGAGCGCGAACTGCTCGCCGCCCAGCGTGAACTCATTCGCAAGCGCCGGCAGTTCGAGGAAGAGTTGCAGGCCCGTCGCATGGAAGGCTTGCGCGAGATCGATCGCCGCGTCACCCGCGTCATCCGTGATCTGGCGGAACGTGAAGGCTACGATCTGATCCTCTCCGAGGGGGTCTTGTATGCGTCCCAACGAATGGATATCACCACTCAGGTGATCCGGGAATTACAGGGCAAAACGCCCTGATCCGCCGCGAGGGTAGCGAGTTGGCGGAATATACCTTGGCGGAACTGGCCGGGCGTCTGGATTGCAGCGTGGTGGGCGAGGGGACAACGCGTATCAAGGGCGTTTGCGCCCTGTCTCCGGGGCAGCCCGGCCACATTGGTTTTTTGGCCAACCCCACCTATCGGCGCCTGCTTGGGCACACTGAGGCAGCCGCCGTGGTGCTGACTGAAGCTGATGCGCCATCAAGTCCGGTCCCCGCCCTGGTTGCGAGCAATCCCCATCTGGTCTTCGCCCGACTGGCCGAGTTGTTTGTCCCGCCCCGACGCGCCCATCCGGGCATCCATGCCACAGCTGTGGTGGACGCCACGGCCAGGGTGCATCCCGGCGCCGAGATTGGCCCCCATTGCGTGATCGAGGCAGACGCTGAAATAGAGGACGCAGTGGTCTTGGGCCCGCACTGCGTCGTGGCTGCGAGCGCCCGGATCGGCGCTCAGAGCCGATTGGTGGCGCGGGTTTTCATTGGTGTGGGCGTGACGATGGGCGCGCGTTGCGTAATCCATCCTGGTGCTGTGATCGGTGCGGATGGATTCGGTTTCGCCCGCGATGGCGTGCGCTGGGTCAAGGTGCCCCAGCTGGGTACGGTACGCCTCGGCGATGATGTGGAAATCGGCGCCAACACCACAGTGGACCGCGGAGCGCTTGATGACACCGTGCTGGAAGAGGGCGTCAAACTGGACAACCAGATCCAGATTGGTCACAACGTGCGCATCGGCGCCCATACCGCGATCGCCGCCTGTACGGGCATTTCCGGGAGCACGGTCATCGGACGGCGCTGCATGATCGCCGGTGGCGTCGGCATGAATGGCCACCTGCAGATTGCCGATGATGTAGTCATCACGGGCATGACCATGGTGACCCACTCGCTCCATGCCGCCGGGGTATACTCCTCGGGCTTGCCAGTCGATGACAATCGCCGTTGGCAGCGCAATGTGGCGCGGTTTCGCCATCTGGATACACTGGCGGGGCGCGTGCGTCGCCTGGAACGCGGCCCAACGGCTGGCGTGGCCTCCGCAGCCGATGAAGAAGGATCCGACGCTTGACCCGCATGGATATCCCCGAAATTCAGGCGCTTTTGCCCCATCGTTACCCCTTTCTCCTGCTGGACCGCGTGACCGCGCTGGAGCCAGGTCGTCATCTGGTGGCGCTCAAGAACGTCACCATCAACGAGCCGTTCTTCCAGGGCCATTTCCCCGGCCGTCCAGTGATGCCCGGTGTCCTGATCCTGGAGGCCATGGCCCAAGCCACCGGCATCCTCGCCTATCGCAGTGCCGATACGCCGCCGGATCCAGACGAACTGTATTACCTGGTCGGCATCGATCGGGCGCGCTTCAAAAAGCCGGTGGAACCCGGTGACCAACTGGTCATCCACGCCGAACTGCAACGCACACTGAAGAAAATCGGGCGTTTCCACACCCGTGCCGAGGTTGAGGGCGTCTGCGTGGCGGAAGCCGAAATCATGTGCGCCGCGCGGAGCTACGACCGTGATTGACCCGCGCGCGATTATCGATTCCGAGGCCCAGATTGCCGAGGGTGTCCAGATCGGGCCCTTCAGTGTCATCGGTGCGGGAGTGGAAATCGGTTCGGGATGCACGATCGGGCCTCATGTGGTGATCAAGGGACCCACCCGCATCGGTCGTGGTAACCGGATCTACCAGTTCGCTTCCATCGGCGATGACCCGCAGGACAAGAAATACCGCGGCGAACCGACGCGGTTGGAAATCGGCGACGATAACACCATCCGCGAATACTGCACCCTGAACCGGGGCACGATTCAGGATCAGGGCGTGACGCGCATCGGCAGCCGCAACTGGATCATGGCGTATGTCCACATTGCCCACGATTGTGTGCTGGGCAACGACATCGTGATGGCCAACAATGCCAGTCTAGCGGGCCATGTCCAGATCGAGGATTGTGCGATCCTGGGCGGCTTCGCCATGGTGCACCAGTTCTGCAAGATCGGCGCCCATGCCTTCCTGCAATTCGCCGCCGGGGTGAACCGCGACGTGCCCCCTTTTGTTGTGGCCTCCGGCATTCCAGCGCGGCCTGCCGGGCTGAATACCGAAGGCCTGCGCCGGCACGGCTTCGATGCCGATCGCGTGAGCGCGCTCAAGAAAGCCTATAAATTGCTGTATCGCAGCGGTTTGCGGCTGGAGCAGGCGCGGGCCGAGTTGGAAACACTTGCCGTAGATCATCCGGATGTGGCCCGCTTCAGCCATTTCCTGGAATCCAATCCCCGCAGCATCATCCGTTGATGCCATGACCGTGCGCATTGGCATTGTTGCCGGTGAATTGTCCGGCGATCAGCTGGGCGGCACCTTGATCCAGGCCCTGCAGGAGCAGACCGGCGGCGACTTGCGGGTGGAGGGGGTGGCCGGGCCGCGCATGATCCAGGCCGGTGCGTTGCCCTTGGCAGACTGTCGTGAACTGGCGGTGATGGGACTGGTGGAGGTCATCCGCCATGTGCCCCGCCTGCTGCGGCTACGGCGCGAGCTGGGTGAGCATTTCCTGCGCAATCGCCCGGATGTCTTCGTCGGCATTGATGCCCCCGATTTCACCCTGGGGTTGGAACGGCGTCTGCGGGCTGCAGGCATTCCCACCGTGCATTACGTCAGTCCCTCGGTCTGGGCCTGGCGCCAGGGACGGGTGCGGGGCATCCGGCGGTCGGTGGATGCCATGCTGACCCTGTTGCCCTTCGAGGCCGACTTCTACCGCCGCCACGGGGTGCCGGTGCGTTTCGTGGGCCATCCGCTGGCCAATGTGTTTCCCGACCCGCCGGATCGGGCCGCCGCCCGCCATCGGCTCGCGCTGCCTGAAACCGGGCCGGTGGTTGCCCTGCTGCCCGGCAGTCGCCTGGGTGAAGTGAAGTTGCTGGCCGATCCGTTCCTGGGCGCTGCCCGTCTCATTGCTGCGCGCCACCCCACGACGCATTTTCTCCTGCCGCTGGCCCATTCCGGCCTGCGTGCACCGCTGGAGGCTGCGCTCGCTCGGCAAGCGTCGGGTATCACCTTGCGGTTTCTGGAATCCGGCGCGCGCGACGCGCTGGAGGCGAGCGATGCGGCGCTGGTCGCCAGCGGCACGGCCACGCTGGAAGCCATGCTGCTCGGTTGTCCCATGGTGGTGGGCTATCGGCTGGCGCCGCTGACTCATGCCCTGGCCCGCCATCTGGTGCACGCCGATCATGTGGCCCTGCCCAATCTGCTGGCCGGCGAGCGGCTGGTGCCGGAATTGCTGCAGGAAGCCGCGACGGCCGAGGCGCTGGCCGGCGAGATGCTGGCATTGCTGGGGGATCCGGCGCAGTGTGCGGCGCTGCGGA
>JBARUT010000268.1:0-2173 GCA_049645885.1 Candidatus Macondimonas sp. | reverse complement strand
TTTCCAGAACCCGCGCCATTCCCGCCAAGCCCTCATGCTGAAAGGTTTAACCGGCATCGGAAGCCTCCTCGATTTCCACCCGCTTGGCCTGTTCCCACAGTGTTTCCATACGCGCCAGATGATCGGGCTCAGGCTGCAAGCCGTCAGCAGCCAACTGCTGCTCCACCCAAGTGAAGCGCTTCACGAATTTGGCATTGGCCCGGCGCAGCGCCGTTTCCGCATCCAGATCCAGGAAGCGGGCCAGCTGGGCCGCGGCAAACAGCACATCCCCCAGTTCCTCTTCCACCCGCGCTGCCGACTCACCTGCAGTCAGCGCGTCCTCGACTTCGGTCAGTTCCTCCCGCACCTTGGCCAGAACATCCCCGGCCGCGCGCCAGTCAAACCCGACCCGCGCGGCGCGACGCCCCAACTTGTCCGCGCGGGCCAACGCCGGCAGAGCAACGGGCACATCCGCAAGCACGCCTGCGGCTTTTCCGGCCGCCTGTCGCTCGCTGGCCTTGATGGCATCCCAGCGCGCCGGGTCATGCCCCAAGGCAGTATCCTCGAACACGTGCGGGTGGCGCCGGACCAGCTTTTCCGTAATGCCCGCCACCACCGCGGAAAAATCGAACCAACCATGCTCTTCCGCGACCCGGCTGTGAAACACCACCTGGAACAGCATGTCCCCCAGTTCATCCCGCAATGCAGCGGGATCAAGCGCTTGCTGCTCCAGGACCTCCACGACCTCGTAACTTTCTTCCAGCAGATAGGGGATCAGCGAGCGGGAATCCTGGGCCCGATCCCACGGACACCCCGTTTCCGGGTCGCGCAGTCGCGCCATCACCCGCAACAGTTCATTCATCATCAGCCACCTCGGGCAAGGCTGGAGCAAGCTTGTCCAGCAGATTGACGATCATCGCCGCCGTGGCGCCCCAGATGTTCCACGGCCCGTAGAGAATGGCGTGATAGACCAGTTCCCGACCCTGCACCTGGGCCACCCGCCGCTGGTGATTCGCCGGATCCATCAGGAACGCCAAGGGCACCTGAAAAACCTCGGACACCTCCCGTGGATCAGGCTGCAAGATGAGATCGGTGGGCAGGAAACCCACCACGGGCGTGACGCAAAAGCCGCTCACGGTGAGATGGGGATCCAGATAACCCACCACCTGGACCTGATCCGGCGGCAGGCCCAGCTCCTCCTGGCTTTCCCGGAGCGCCGTCTGGGCCGCATCGACATCCGTCGGCTCAGCGCCCCCGCCCGGAAAACTGATCTGCCCGCCATGGTTGCGCAAATGGGCGGTGCGCTGGGTCAGCAACACCTGGGGACCCGCCGGATCGCGCACGATGGGAATCAACACCGAAGCCGGACGCAAGCGATCCAAGGGCATCGGCAGCAGATCCAGCGGCAGATTGAGCCGACCGGGAAAATCACGCAGGGATCCCGGATGAGGCGCAGGCGCCGTCCCGCCAAGCTGGCGCACGATGCGGTCCAGAATATCCTCGCTCATCTAGGCCCTATGGAGAGATCGTGGTGATAACGCTGTTTCCCACTCATCGTCAAACTCAGCCTATCAGCGTGCAAGCGCCTCGAAATAGCCCGTGGACACCGATTGCGGCGCTGCGGCCGGCCCAAGACGGTGGATGCAGCACAGCCAGGGGCCAGGTTGTCTTGCGGTGGATCGCTCGCATCGGCGCTCCGCGGCGGAACTGGCGTGCGGTTTGTGGCCTGTGGACCCGATGAACGATCATGGATGCCTGCCCTCGGGGGCGCGCTTGCCGAACCCTGTATGGGACTCTGCCGGCATGCCGTGCTAACCCGGCGGCCAGGTCATCTGGCGGCCGCCCAGCACATGCAGGTGGATGTGATACACCGTCTGTCCGCCAGCCAGATTGCAGTTCATGATGGTGCGATAACCGCGCTCGGCAATGCCTTCCTGCCGCGCCACGGCCTGAGCAGCGAGCATCATGTCGCCAATCAGCGGGGCGTCCTCGGGCGTGAGGTCGTTGAGGGTGGCGATATGGCGCCGGGGAATCACCAGCGCATGGGTCGGCGCCTGGGCATGCAGGTCGCGAAAGGCGATCACGGACGGCGTTTCATGAATCACCTGGGCCGGCAATTCGCCTTTGACGATGCGACAGAAAATGCATTCGGCCATGGGGCTTGCTCCTTTGCAGGCGTCGAAGCTTTAAAGCG
>JBARUT010000267.1:0-1607 GCA_049645885.1 Candidatus Macondimonas sp. | reverse complement strand
GTTACTACCTGGTCGACGAGGGCCGGGCGCAACTGGAGCTCAGGGTGCAGGTGCGCCGCTCACCGCTGGCGGCGGCGCGCAGGGCGCTGGGCCGGTCGCCGCTGCCGGTTTATCTGGGCGGGATCGTCCTGCTCACGGCGCTCGTCACGACCGTGCTGCTGATGGGCATGCCGATGGCCGAAATGCCCCGCTGGGCATGGGCGCCGATCGGCATGTTGGCGGTGCTGGCGGCCAGCCAGTTGGCCGGGACGCTGGTGAACTGGTTCTCCAGCCTGCTGGTGACGCCCCATCCCTTGCCCCGCATGGACTTCTCCCAAGGCATCCCGCCGCAGGCGCGCACGCTGGTGGTGGTGCCGACCCTCCTCACCAGCCCCTCCGGCGTCGAGGCGCTGATCGAGGCGCTGGAAGTGCGCTTCCTGGCCAATCGGGACGACCACCTGCACTTCGCCCTGTTGACCGATTTTGTGGACGCGCAGCAGGAAACGCTTGCGATGGACGCAACCCTGCTGCAACTGGCCGAGCAGCGGATTGCGGCGCTGAACCGGAAATACGTGCCCGACGGCGATCAGCCACGCGGTGACCGGTTCTTCCTGTTCCACCGCCCGCGACGCTGGAATCCGCGCGAAGGTCGCTGGATGGGCCATGAGCGCAAGCGCGGCAAGCTGGCGGACCTGAACGCCTTGCTGCGCGGTGCCAGCTGGGGCGGCGCTGGGGATGGTTTTGCGGTCGTCGTCGGGGACACGGCGATGTTGCGCGACGTGCAGTACGTGATCACCCTTGATACGGACACCCAATTGCCGCGCGATGCGGCGCGGCAATTGGTCGGCGCCATGGCGCATCCGCTGAACCGTCCCCGCTACGACGCGGCAAAACGCCGGGTGACGGCCGGTTACGGCATCCTGCAGCCGCGCGTGGCCGCCAGCCTGCCGGGGGCGAATCGCTCGCGCTATGCGCAACTGTTCAGTGGCGAGGCGGGCATCGATCCCTACACACGCGCCGTCTCGGATGCCTACCAGGATCTGTTTGGCGAGGGCTCGTTCATCGGCAAGGGCATCTACGACGTCGACGCCTTCGAGCAGGCGTTGGGCGAGCGCTTCCCGGACAACCGGATCTTGAGTCATGACCTGCTGGAGGGCTGTTACGCGCGCTCAGGGCTGCTCAGCGACGTGCAGATCTACGAGGATTATCCGGCCCGCTACGGCCTGGATGTGAGCCGCCGCCGGCGCTGGATTCGCGGCGATTGGCAATTGGCGGGCTGGTTGCGTCGACGCGTGCCCGGACCGTTTGGTGCGCCACGGGAGCGCAATCCGCTGTCGGCACTGTCGCGGTGGAAGCTGCTGGACAACCTGCGCCGCAGTCTGGTCCCGGCGGCCCTGACGCTGCTGTTGCTGCTGGGTTGGACGCTGGGGTCGCCGGGCTTCTGGAGCCTGGCGGTGATCGCCATCCTGGCGCTACCGGCGCTGTGCGCCACGCTGCTCGAGCTCTGCCGCCTGCCGGACGAGGTTCTGTGGCGGCAACATCTGGCCGCCGTCGGGCAGTCGGCGTCGCGGCGCTTGGCGCAGCTTGCGTTCGAACTCGCCTGCCTGCCGTATGAGGCGGGGTTCAGC
>JBARUT010000266.1:0-38803 GCA_049645885.1 Candidatus Macondimonas sp. | reverse complement strand
GGCATCACCCGGCAGAAATGCCGGGTGCGGATTGAAACAGCGGTCGCTCTGGGTCATGCGGGGGGCTGGGCAGGCATCACCCGGCAGAAATGCCTCTCGGCGAAGTCTTCGAGATATTAACCCGCGATCTCATTTGCCCCTGTCGTTGTCGCTGTAGCCATGCCCAGCTATGATCCACCAATCTGGCATCGATAGGGGTTTCGTATGACGACGGTAACCGTGTCCGAAAAATATCAGGTGGTGATTCCCAAAGCAGTGCGAGAGTCGCTGAAAATCAAGCCGGGGCAAAAGCTCGACGTGATCGTCTACGAGGGGCGTGCGGAGTTTGTTCCGGTGCAGGATTTGCGCGAGGCACGCGGTTTCCTGCGCGGCATCGACACGGACGTGCCGCGGGAAGCCGATCGGGTATGAATCTGGTCGATTCATCCGGCTGGCTGGAGTATTTCGCCGATGGACCCAATGCCACCTTCTTTGCGTCGACGATCCTCGACACGGAACAGTTGGTTGTCCCGACGCTATCCCTGCTGGAGGTCTTCAAGCGCGTGTTGCAGCAACGGGGGGAGGGCGATGCCCTTCAAGCGGTGGCGCTGATGCGACAGGGGCAGGTGGTCGAGTTGGATTCCGTACTGGCGCTGTCGGCAGCGCGCTTGGGCGTGGAACATCGGCTCGCGCTTGCCGATTCGGTCATCTACGCCACCGCTCGCCGCTTTGGCGCGCTGCTGTGGACCCAGGATACCGATTTCGAAGATCTGCCTGGTGTGCGTTTTGTGGCGAAGTCACGCGGCCAGGGCGGCTGACCCGTGGCCGACCTGCTGCCACCGCTGCGCCCCATTCCGATCAGGCTGCGCGGGTGGGGCAGCCCAGACCAGCCTGGTAAGCCTGGCGCTTCCAGGCCACTCTGGCAGGACCTGTATGAATTGGCATCCCCCTCAGGGACCCCGAGCACTTGGCTGAGTTTCCGATAAACGCGGGGGATTAAACATCGCCTGTTTTTTATGGCGGCGAGCATTCCAGCCGGTCACGCTCAATGTTCCGGCGAGGCCTTATAAAACCAAACTTAAGGCAGGGACTTGAGAACGCCGATGGCTTCGGAGACGTGCTTGGTGGCTCGGAACTGGCTGGAAAAAAGGTGGCGGATGATGCCCTCGCGGTCGACCACGAAGGTGACGCGGCCGGGCAACAGACCCAAGGTGGCGGGTACGCCATAGGTCTTGCGCACGGCGCCATCGCGGTCGCTGAGCAGAAGAAAAGGCAGGCGGTGCTTGCTGGCGAACTTGGCATGGGCCTCGGGGGCATCGGAACTGATACCGATGACTTCGGCGCCGGCCTGCTTGAAGTCCTCGTATTGATCGCGGAAGGCGCAGGCCTCGGCGGTGCAACCGGGGGTATCGTCCTTGGGGTAGAAATACACGACGACTGGTTGGCGCCCGCGATAATCGGACAGGGAGACCTGCCGGCCGTCGGCGGTGGGCAGAGTGAAAGAGGGGGCTTTGTCGCCCAGGGTGAGCGTTTTGCTGGCGGCCATATTTCCTCCTGCAGGTGATGGTCACGGCCCCGTTTTGGCGGGCGTCGAGGCGGTGCTGTTCAGTGTAGTTCAGGCTTGGGGGTCAGGCACTCGCAAAAACGGGGGCTTGCGCCCCCGTCCATTCTGCTGAAGCCTGATGGGGCTTACGCAGGCTTGAAGGTGCACTTGGACTTGGACAGCACCACGTTGCCCTTCTGGGTCTCGGCCTGGACGATGGCCACGCCGGGCTCGATCACCCACAGCTTGGTCACGATGTCATCGCCGGGATAGACCTGGTCGGCAAAGCGGGCTTCGAAGGAGGCAAAGCGGGCCGGATCGCTGCCACACAGGGTGTGTAGGATTGCCCGGCCGACAAAGCCATAAGTGCACAGGCCGTGCAGGAAGGGCTTGGGATAGCCCGACATCTTGGCGAAGTTGGGGTCGATGTGGATGGGGTTGGGATCCCCGGACAGCCGGTACAGCGCCGCCTGCTCGGGCCGGGTGTTGTAGGTGACGATGTGATCGGGATCCCGGTTCGGCGCCACATTGATGCCTTCGGAAGAAGGGCCGCGCTCGCCGCCAAAACCGCCGGCACCCTTCAGGAAGATCGTCGCGTGGGTAGTGCAAATGGGACCGTCCTTGTCCTGCACCAAGCCTTCCACGCCCAGTACGGCGGCCTTGCCCTTGTCCCATACCTCGGTGATCTTGCCGATGCACTCGACCTTGGCCTGGGGCGGGATGGGGCGATGCAGGGTGATGGCCTGTTCGCCGTGGAGCAGGTTGGCAAGGTTCATTTCCACCTTGCCCATCATGCCGCCCATGGACATCATGCCGGCGATGACGCCGTAGGTGGGAAGGACCTTGGGGCCCTTCATCTCGTAGACGAACTCCAGTTCGGTCTCGGGCTGGCAGCCCACGCCGAGGGCGTAGAGCTGCACGTCTTTCTTGGTCCATGAAGCCGGCATGGGGCTAAAGGTTTCACCAACCAGATCGGGAGAAATTTTCTTGGCCATATGGGGTGTCCTGCTGTTCCTTCAACAGTGGAAAAAGGTCCCCAGATAGTAGGTAGCCCCCGGGGCAGCGTCAAGGAATCCCCGCCTGCAGCGTGAAAATCACTTTATCATCGGCTCACCGCCCAGGTGCTTGGTGACCCTGAAGGTTGAACCAGTGCCCTGCGCGGCAGTCCCAATGGCGCTTAACTCAACAGGAGACCCGGATGAATCCGCGCACCGTTCTGATCACAGGCACTTCTTCCGGGATCGGCAAGGCGGCCGTCACTGCGTTCCACCGCCGCGGCTGGCAGGTGGTGGCAACCATGCGCAACCCCGCCCGCGCCGCCGCTTTCGGCTGGCCCGCGAATGTGCTCGTCACGCGCTTGGATCTGACCGATCCAGATAGCCTTGAGGCTGCAAAAATAGCCGCCGAGGCGCGATTCGGCGCCATTGATGCGTTGGTCAACAATGCCGGCTACGGCCTTACCGGCGCCATCGAAACCTGTACGCCGGAACAGATCCGCGCCTCATTCGAGACCAATCTGTTCGGCACCCTGGAGGCGATCCGTACTTTTCTGCCGGCCATGCGCGAGCGGGATCGCGGCGTGATCGTGAACGTCACCAGCATCGGCGGGCGCATGACCTTCCCCTTTTACGGCTACTACAGCGCAACGAAATACGCGCTGGAAGCCGTCAGTGAAGGGCTCTGGCACGATCTGTATCCCAGTCAGGTGCGGGTCAAGGTGATCGAGCCGGGCTTCACCCAAACTGCGTTCGCAGAAACCGGGCTGGTGATGGGCGAGATTGATCTGCCGTTCTATCGCGAGCGGATCCGCCGCCTGACGGAACGCCTCAAGCAGGGCGGTACGGGCACCCCGCCGGAGGTGATTGCCGACCTCATCGTGCGCGCGGCCGAGGATCCCGGGCGACGTCTGCGCTATCACGCCGGACTTTATGCCGGTCCCTTGTTGGCCCTGCGGCGACTCCTGCCAGACACCTGGTTCATGCGCCTGCTGCGACGCAATACGGAAAAGTAGGCTTCGGGCAGCAATTGCCCTATCCCCACGGGCTCGCCTCCCCTATAATCGGCGCTGCAAAAAAACGGGCGATCCACAGAACCCGCCTCCTTCAGGAACAGCCGATCAAGAGGCCGAGAATGATGATCCAGCGTCTAGCCGGCATCGCGATGCTCGCGGTGCTCTCGGGCACAGCACTGGCTGCGAACGCCGAATCCGGTGATCCGCAACAGGGCAAGGTCAAATTTCAGGGCTGCATTGGCTGCCATGCCAACCCCTATGCCACCAATGCCTACCCTACCTTCAAGTTCCCCAAGCTGGGCGGACAGCACCCCGAATATATTGTGGCCGCCCTCAAGGCTTATAAAAGCGGCGAGCGCAAGCACAAGACCATGGTCTTCCAGGCAGGCTCCCTGAGCGACCAGGACATGCTGGACATTGCCGCCTATATCGCCACCCTGAACGGACAGTGAATCCGCGGTCAATTTGGAGATCTTGACGATGCGCGTGTTGAAGAGTCTGACGATGCTGGTTCTGACTTCCCTGCCAGCGGTGTCACTCGCGGCAGGAGATCCGGCTGCAGGACAACAAAAGTCCGATCAAGTCTGCGCCGCCTGCCATGGGCCGGATGGCAACAGCCCAAGCAATCAGTTTCCGATTCTGGCCGGACAGTACGAGGATTATCTGGTGCATGCCCTGCAAAGTTATCGCAACGGCCAGCGCAAGAACCCTGTGATGACAGGCATGGCGCAACCTTTGACGGATCAGGAAATCCAGGATCTAGCGGCCTTTTTTTCCAGCCAGAAGGGCCTGCGCATCGCTCGCTGAAACGCAGTCTATCCTGCCGCCCCGACCAGCGAGGGCGGCAGTATCATCCCGCAATCTTTGCCTTTGCCATTTCCGCCGCCAGCCCCAGCCGTAATGCAATCGCGTCGCGCGACTGTCCGACCAGATGCTGACGACAGGTCTCCGTGCTGGACAAGGGCGGCAAAAAAGCCACTCTCACCACCAGATCGCGTGCGCCCAACAGCGCCCACACGTGGGCCGTCAGGGTCTGTTCCCCCACGAACGGGGCCAATGGATGAGTCGATCGATCGCCGAGCGGATGAGGATAGGCGATGGCAACCGGCTGCACCGGCGCACGGGTGAGCAGCGCCGACTGATACATGCGGGCATGGAATTTCCCCAGGCTTTCCCCATTCCCGGTGGTCCCTTCCGGAAACAGCGTCAAGGTTTCGTCGCGCCGCAACTGCCAGCCCATCGCCTCAATCAATCGCTGACTACTGCGCACGTCGCCGCGGCGCAGAAACAGCGTCCCCAGCCAGCCCGCCATCCAGCCGATCAGGGGCCAACTCGCCACTTCTGCCTTGGCGACAAAGCGGGATGGGGCAACGGCGTTCAGAGCGACAATGTCGAGCCAAGAGATGTGGTTGGCGACCCGCAGCGCCCGACCTGTTGCGGGATGTCCTTCGAGAAGGATGCGCAATCCCAACCGCCGACCAAGGCCACTGAACCAGTGCTGCACCAGACGGTCACGGATACGCCGCCCGCGTACTTGCCCGGTGAGCCGGGCGGGGATCAGGATCAGGGCCACCAAAACCAAGGCATAGACGATATGAAGAGCGAGCCGGGCAGCGCGCCCGACCCGAACCAAGCCGTTGGCGCTCATGCCGCAACCAGGAAATGCCGCGCGTAGCGCTGAGCGACCCGTTGTTGATCCAGCAGGATGAACACATCGGCCACGTTGAAATCGCGATCCCAATAGGGATCAGCGGCAACCCGCGCGCCCAGGCGAAAATAGGCCTTGAGCAATGGCGGCATGGGCGCCGCAGCGGCCTCGTCAATCACGGCCTGGGGCAAGGGCTGGCGGGAGCGCACGCCGAGGCCCGATTCGAGCAGTTGCTCCGTGCGCAGCCGGCCCAACAGGGCATGAACCCCATCGACGCCTCGATCCAAACCAATCGAACCGCAGCCAATGAGATAATCATAGCGCCCTGACTGCAGGATCTCGGCAACCCCCATCCACAGCGTCGCAATCGTGATGCCATTGCGATAGTCGGGATGGATACAGGTTCGGCCCAGCTCCATGAAGCGTCCTGGTTGGGACAGCACGGTGCCGATCTCGAACTCGGTTTCCGAATAGAACCCGCCGGCCGCCCAGGCGCCTTCGTTGTCGAGGATCCGGGTGTAGCCCGCGATGGATTGCGTTGCTTCATCCCAGACCAGTAGATGGCGGCAATGATCGTCAAAGTCGTCGACGTCATGCCCGGGAATTGCGCTGTGAAGCCGCGCGCCCATGTCCTCGCCAAAAATCCGGTAGCGCAAGCGCTGCGCAGCACGCACCTCGTCCAGATGCGTCGCCAATCGAAGCTTGAGCGCTCCTTTCCCCGCCATTTCTGCCTGGATCGTCTGTTCGTTCATGTGTCCTGTCCGGAAGGCCTTGCCCCTAAAAGAAGGAGCCTAGGAAGCTGTCGTGACGGTCCAGTGAATGAACGATGACGTTTGCGTGATGGTCATGCGCCGGCGATGCGCGTTATATTGAGGGCTAAGAAAACACCACCCACTATGGAAGGATGGGAGGAGACGTGAGTTCACTGCTCACAGCCGAGCACATACCGCCGCTGGATCGGCTTACGGCGATCCTGCGCGAGGGCATTCCGCTGACCGGCTTCATGCAAGTAGCCATCGACCATTGTGATGCCGACCAGCTGCGTCTGGTCGCACCCTACGAACCCAATCGCAATCACAAGGGTGCTGCGTTCGGCGGCAGTCTGGCGGCCTTGGCGGTGGTCACGGGCTGGTCGGCGCTGGAACTGGCCTGTCGGGAACGGGGGGCAGACGCCGAGGTGGTCATTTCCCATTTGGACATGGATTTTCTCGCGCCGGTCACCACCACACTGATCAGCCATTGCGCCCGGCCCGACCCGGAGACGCTGGCGCATTTTTTTGACGTCTTCCTGACCCACGGCAAGTCAAGGATCGATCTCAACGTTATAATCGAAGGTGTGCGAGCCCATTCAGTGCGGTGCCAAGCCACTTATGTGGCCTTGCACCGGTTGCGAGAAAGCAAGCAAAAAGCCAAGGAGGTTTGCCATGGCGGCGGTCATGATGGAGCATGAGGCTCCCCAATTCCTGGGCCTGAATCCCAGGCAGATCAATTTCAGTGGGTTCTTTATCTGCGTGGGGCTGATGGCCTACGCCTATTACCTGCAGTATTTCGAGGGGCGAGAACCCTGCCCGCTGTGCATCTTTCAGCGCGTCGGATTGGTTGCGCTGGGGCTGACGTTCCTGAGCATGGCGCTGCAGGAGCCGGGCCGGATCGGACGACGGATCTATACCGTTCTGATCGGGGTGATTGCCGTGGCCGGAGCGGGTGTTGCCGGCCGGCATGTCTGGCTGCAACACCTGCCGCCGGACAAAGTCCCAGCCTGCGGTCCGGATCTCGCCACCATGATGGACGCCTGGCCCCTGCAGACCGTCATTCAAACGGTGCTGCGCGGGAGCGGGGAATGTGCCATCGTGGACTGGTCGTTCATGGGCATCAGCATCCCCGGCTGGTGCCTGATCTGGTTCATCATCCTGGGTGTCGTTGGCGTCACAGTGAACGCTCGCGCATCCTTGGTTCCGCTAAAGTCCTAAAGCCTTCTCCCCGCCGGGCGATCCATTTGATCGCCCGGCGGGATCAGGGAAATCATCTCGCCAGCCTGGCGGGCCGAACGGCCCGCCATTCGCTGTCGCGTGCTCAGCGTGTTGCCACAATCTCATCGACGTATAGCGGCCCTTCGTAGACCTCCTTGCCATCGATCAATACCTTGCCGTGGTCCCCCCCTGTTATGGGCTGAGCGACAAAACCGTTGCGATCACTCCAAGCGGTGGCATCGCCGCCATTGGTGACCTTCACCGTGACCTTGGCCTTCTTGATCGGCTGCCGATTCTGATCAACCAGGCGAAATACCAACATCGCTGTCTCCTCCATTCTGTTTTGGATACAAGGCGCGCAGGCTGCAAAGATCGCGCAACCCATGCCCTATGGAGTGTAAGCGGCGCTTGGGGAAAAGCGAAGATGGTCGGTGGATCCGATCACTCCGTGCGAGGCAGGTAGGCACCCCAATCGCGTCCGGCGTCGCCAAACGCCAGGAAATAGGGATTGAGGATGTCCGCCTTGGTGTTGTAGCGCATCGGGGCGCCAGCCAGGTCGGTGAGCTGCCCACCCGCCACTTCGAGCACCGCCTGGGCCGCCGCAGTGTCCCATTCACTGGTTGGCCCCAGGCGCGGATAGATATCGGCCTTGCCTTCGGCAACGAGGCAGATCTTGAGGGAACTGCCCATGCTGGTCAGATCGCACGGCCCCAGCCGCTCCAGATAGGCCGCCACCTCGGGGCTCTGGTGGCTGCGGCTGGCCACCGCGACCACGCGTTGATCCACTGGACACGGCCGCACCGTGATGGCATGGACCGCACCGCCCGCCGCTTCGGCCTTGAATGCCCCGCGTCCCACGCTTGCGGCGTAATACACTCCGGTTGCCGGCACATGGACCACGCCCAATACGGGGCGATGGTCGTCGATCAAGGCAACGTTGACGGTAAATTCGCCGTTGCGCTTGATGAATTCCTTGGTGCCATCCAGCGGGTCAATGAGCCAGTAGCGCCCCCAGCGCGAGCGCTCGGCAAAATCAGGCCGCCCGCCCTCCTCCGACAGGATGGGCCAGTCCGGTGTCAGCGTGCTGAGTCCGTTGACAAGGACGTGGTGAGCAGCCAGATCGGCTTCCGTGAGCGGCGAGGTGTCGTCCTTGTCGCTTACCGTGAAGTCCGCGGCATAGATCGAAAGGATGGCCTGGGCAGCATCAGCTGCCAATTTCACCACCGGGTCCAGCAAGGCATCGAATGTCGGCATGGGCATCAATCTCACTCGGATAGGATTTAGTTAGCTAAGCTTGATCGTCTCCCCCACCGGAAACGGCATGGGGGCTTGACTTGAGCGGGTGCTGGCGTACCGGACGGTCAGCCCGATGGCGTGCGCGCAGCGCTTGCAAGTCCGGGACCGGGACCACCGGGATCTTGTGGCCGATGTAGGCCTCGATCTCGGGCAGGGCGTAGCAGTAATGTTCGCAGCACAGCGAAAACGCGTCGCCTTCGGCGCCGGCGCGGGCCGTGCGACCGATGCGATGCACGTAGTCCTCGGCATCCTGCGGTAGGTCGTAGTTGATCACCCGCGCCACATGGGGAATGTGCAATCCCCGCGCGGCAACGTCAGTGGCCACCAACACCTGCACCCGCCCCTCGGTGAACGCAGTCAGCAAGGCAAGGCGCTTGTGCTGCGGGACATCGCCGCTGAGTCGGCCGACAACAATGCCCTGACCCTGGAGCCGCTGCTCGATCTTTTCGGAGGCGCGGCGGGTGTTGACGAATATGATCGTGCGCTCGCCAGGCATCTCCGCCACCAGCGCGCGCAGCAAGGGCAGCTTTTCCTCGCTGGACACGTGGTAGAGGCGCTCCCGCGCGCCAATGGCAGTCATCTGGTCGACTTCGGTGCGCACCAGCCGAGGGCTGTTCATATGCTCGTAAGCCAGTTCCGTCACCCGGTGGGACAGCGTCGCCGAGAACAGCATGTTCAGGCGTTGTTCGGGCGGCGGCATGCGGCGCAGCAGATAGCGCACGTCATTGATGAAGCCCAGGTCGAACATACGGTCCGCCTCGTCCAGCACGACGACTTCGGCTGCCTTCAGATCAAAAACGCCCTGCTTGAAATAGTCAATGAGCCGCCCCGGAGTGCCAATCAGCACGTCCACCCCGGCTTCCAGGGTTTCCCGCTGGGTGTGATAACCGGTACCGCCGTACACCACAGCCACACGCAGACCGCTGGTGCCGCCGAGCTGCTCGGCATCACGGTGAATCTGCGCCGCAAGCTCCCGGGTCGGCGCCAGAACCAGGGCGCGAGGCTGATTCAATCGGCGCCCCGCGGACGGCGCATGAGTGAGCAGACGGTTCATCAGCGCCAATAGGAAGGCCGCCGTCTTGCCAGTGCCGGTCTGGGCCTGCCCGGCCACATCCTGGCCTGCCAGCGCAAGCGGCAGGGTCGCGGCCTGAATCGGTGTGCAATGGGCAAAACCTGCCGCGACCGTGCCCGCCAATAGCGCGGGGGGCAGATTCAGATCGGAAAACGAATGTAGAGCATCCGGAGAAGAATCAGGGGACGTCATCCCGGCCACCGGCAGTCTTGACCCTGGGCAAGGGTAAGCGGGGCGCTATTGCATTTGGGGTGGATCACTGGGTAAGCTAACTCCGAGCAGTAAAAATAATTTGTCTATTCTGCCTCATTCGCTTGAGCCGAGTCACATCCGGCTTGGTTCCCCGCCGACGCATCCTTCGCGTTTCCGGCACGAGCAAATCCAAATTTTTTTCATTTTGTGGAGGTACGGTTCGTGAGCGGTGTCGTCACCCATGTTACGGATGATAATTTCGAACGGGAAGTGCTCCAGTCTCAAGTTCCCGTTTTGGTGGACTATTGGGCCGAATGGTGTGGCCCGTGCAAGATGATCGCGCCCCTTCTGGACGAGATTTCCGGGGAATATGCCGGTCGTCTGAAGATCGCCAAGCTCAACATTGACGAGAATCCCCAGACCCCGCCCAAATACGGCATCCGCGGCATTCCGACCCTGATGCTGTTCAAGGGCGGCAATGTCGAAGCCACCAAAGTGGGCGCATTATCCAAATCCCAGCTGGTTGCCTTCCTGGACAGCCAGGTATGAATTCGCCACGAATGACCTGATACCAATAAAGCCCCCGCCCAGACTGGGGGCTTTTAATCTCCCAACAATGAAAAAAAATGACGCCAGCCATCATGCCGCTCCAGCCCCGGAGTGACTCTTGATCAGCGATTTCCGAAGCCCACCGATCCAAACCCATGGGTCGGTTCCCGCCGGCCATTCAACCCTTCCAATCCCAGCGCAGACCTTTCCCTGAGTAAACGAGCATGAATCTGACCCACCTGAAAAAAATGCCCGCAGCCGAGCTTGTCGCTCTGGCTCAATCGATGAATATCGAAGGCGCCGCACGCTCCCGCAAACAGGACATCATCTTCTCGATCCTCAAGCAGGCCGCCAAGAACGGGGATGAGATTTCCGGGGACGGCGTGGTGGAGATCCTGCAGGACGGCTACGGTTTCCTGCGTTCGGGGGACAGTTCCTATCTGGCCGGTCCGGATGACATTTATGTCTCGCCCAGCCAGATCCGGCGCTTCAGTTTGCGCACCGGCGACACGGTTACGGGACGCATCCGTCCCCCCAAGGAAGGCGAACGCTATTTCGCTTTGCTAAAAGTGGATGAGATCAATTTCGACCGTCCCGAGGCGGCCCACAACAAGATTTTATTCGAGAACCTCACCCCCCTGTTCGCCAAGGAAACCCTGATCCTGGAACAGGGCAACGGCAGCACCGAGGATCTCACCGCGCGCATCATCGACATGATCTCGCCCATCGGCAAAGGCCAGCGCGGACTCGTCGTCTCGCCGCCCAAGGCCGGCAAGACCATGATGCTGCAGAACATCGCCCACAGCATCGCCGCCAACCACCCCGAGTGTTACCTCATCGTCCTGCTCATCGACGAGCGGCCCGAGGAAGTCACCGAAATGAGCCGCTCGGTGCGCGGGGAAGTCATCGCCTCCACCTTCGACGAACCCGCCACGCGCCACGTACAGGTCGCGGAAATGGTGATCGAGAAGGCCAAGCGGCTGGTCGAGCACAAGCGGGACGTGGTGATTCTGCTGGACTCCAACACCCGGTTGGCGCGCGCCTACAACACCGTGATCCCCTCCTCCGGCAAGGTGCTCACCGGTGGCGTGGACGCCAACGCCCTGCACCGTCCCAAGCGGTTCTTCGGCGCCGCCCGCAACATCGAGGAAGGCGGTTCGCTGACCATCATCGCCACCGCGTTGGTCGATACCGGCTCGCGCATGGACGATGTGATCTACGAGGAGTTCAAGGGCACCGGCAACATGGAAATCCACATGGAGCGCCGGATCGCCGAAAAACGCATCTTCCCGGCCATCAACATCAATCGCTCCGGCACCCGGCGCGAGGAATTCCTCATTGCGCCGGAAGAAATGCAGAAGATCTGGATCCTGCGCAAACTGCTGCATTCAATGGATGAACTGGCCGCCATTGAATTCCTGATCGACCGCATGAAGACCACCAAGACCAACGCAGAGTTCTTCGACACCATGAAGCGGGGCTGAGCCAACATGAGCCGCAAGACCCTGCCACTGGACGATCGGCTCAGCGACTACCTGCTCAGCGTGGGGGTGCGGGAACCCGAAGCGGCGCGCGCCTTGCGCGAGGAAACCGCCGGTCGGCCCGAATCCAACATGCAGATCGCCCCGGAGCAGGGGCAGTTCCTGGATTTTCTGATCCGCGCCCTGAGCGTCCGCCGGGCCATCGAAGTCGGCGTCTATACCGGCTACAGCGCCCTGATCACGGCCCTCGCCCTGCCTGCGGACGGTGAACTCATCGCCTGCGACATCAACCCGGAGTGGACCGCCATCGGCCAGCGCTACTGGCGCCAGGCCGGCGTTTCCGACCGCATCCGTTTGCATCTGCGTCCGGCCCTAGACACCCTGAACGCCTTGATCGGCGCAGGGGAAAGTGGCCGCTTCGATTTCGCTTTCATCGATGCGGACAAGGAAGGCTACCCGGATTATTTCGAGGCCTGCCTGAAGCTCATGCGTCCCGGCGGCGTCATCGCGGTGGACAATACGCTGTGGTCAGGCCATGTTGCCGACCCCGCCGTGCAGGATGCCGACACCGCCGCCCTGCGCGCCTTCAATGCGGCGCGGCGCGCTGATTCACGGGTTGATCTGTGTCTGCTGCCCCTGGCCGATGGCTTGACGCTGCTGCGCAAACGGACCTGAATCCCGCCCCAGCCAGGCCCGGCCTTTTGAGCGCCTTCAGAGCCCACGTCGATGTACGTATCGCCAGCGCGTAAAAGAAAGCTTGTTGGAAAGCGCGGGGTGACAGACAGCGATGCAGCTGTTTCAGCTGAGCGACTTGTACGGTGCAGAAAAGCTCAGAATCCGAGACGCGCGCCCAGGCGCCACTCGGTCAGTTCCTGTCCGCTCAGATCCTTCTCATACTCGCCGGTCATATAGGATGCGGTAAGCCCCAAATTGGGCGTCAACCGATAAAGCGCGCCCAGGGTATAACGCAAGAGGCCTGAATCCAGATGATCCCGGGTATTGTCCAAAGCGTTCTGCAATACGCCGAATTCCAGCTCGAAGGCATTCTGGATTCCCATTCTCAGGCCGCCCCCCAAGCCATAGCCGCGCCATTGGTCGGTGCCAAACAGCATGTCATTGCGACTCAGATAGGACATGCCCCCGAACAGGTCCATGGAAACACCTTCCAGCAGGGGGCGCAGGGCATATTGGCCGCCCACACCCGCCGACAGCGCATCCAGCGGCAGTGTGAATCCGCCAAGCTCCTGATCGCTCGATCGATAACCCGCGCTGAGGAAGAGATGCTCAGTCAATGGATGGGTGTTAAGGGCGTCCTGCCTGGGACCACTGCCTAGCCCATCAAGCGCCATATTGGCTTGGTAGGCCCGTTCAAGAACACTGTTGGAGAGGTATCCGGCCGCCTCTGCCTGCCCCAAAGAGGTGGCAAACGCTATCGCGAGCCCAATAAATGTGCTTTTTCTCATTGCATTCCATCCCCTTATGTCAGCCTGGCTACCGCGAAGAAGCCGGCAGCAGACTTTCTCATTCGGCCCGCAGTGTACCGAAGGTGATCCATGCAGAAAACCCGTTATCGGGATAACCACCACCACAGCACGCTGACTAATAGGCTCACCACCACACAGCTCGCCAAAGGAACATAGACGGCAAATGGACCACTGCGCCAGTAGAAATCACCCGGCAGATGACCCAAGCCCAACCGCCCGACCCATGGCCACAACACCCCCAAGGCCAACAAAATCAATCCCAGGATCAGCAGCGTCCGTTGCATTCAATGCTCGCTAGAGCGATCGGCGTGACCCAGATCGCGATCCGGATCGATGTGGTCACGTAGACGCTGCTTGATCTCCTTGGCCTCCGGGAAACGACCTTCCCGCGCCCGCGACCAAAGCAATGCATCCCCCAGCCGAATCTCGAACACACCACCCGTTCCGGGTCGCAACGCTACCTCCTCCAGATCCTGTCCAAAGCTCAGCAGCAATTCCTGGGCCATCCAGGCCGCCCGCAACAGCCATTGGCATTGCGAACAATAGGTAATGCTCACGCGTGCCCTGTCCATTCACTTTCTCGCTTCTGTATTCGTCCGGATAGCCCAATGACACCCGTTCCTTTGCTAGTCTCAAATCTTGGTTAAGTCCCCGTCAAGTGGCTGGATCATGGCGTTTACCAATGCCTGAATTGCGCTGTGAAGGGGCATTCAGGCGCCAAAGCGGTGCGCCGCTTCATTCCTGTCTCACAGGAGACCCATCATGCGCTTCATCAATCGCCTGGCATTCGGACTCCTCCTTTCCTGCTGCGGCGCAACGGCCCTGGCGTCCAACTGCCCGCCTCCCCCGGATGGACTCAAGCCCGCCGATGGGCTATGCGTCCAGGTGTTTGCCCACGGTGTGGGAGCGGCCCGTCACCTCGCCATCGCTGCCGATGGAACAGTTTATGTCATGACCGATGGCCCCGCCCGTTCCGGCGCGGCGCCCTTTCCGGCGCTGCAAGGCAAAGGCCCGATCGTGGCACTCCGGGATACCGATGGCGATGGCCGTGCCGACGCGGGATTCCGGTTCGGCAAGGAAGGCGGCACGGGACTGGCTTTGGCTGGCACGGTCCTGTTCGCCGGCGAGGATCGACAGGTGCGCCGCTATCTGCTCGATCCGGCCAGCGGCCGCCCGCTTGGCGAGCCCGCGGTGGTGGTCGCCGGTTTCCCCAGCCAACGCCAACACGCCGCCAAATCCATTGCACTGGATGCCAAAGGCGGGCTGTATGTGAATGTCGGCGCCCCCTCCAATGCCTGCCAGCGCGTGGATCGCCAAGCGCGTTCGCCGGGCCAGGATCCCTGCCCCGAACGGGAGCGCCAAGCCGGCATTTGGCGCTACACGGCGGATCGAACCGACCAACGCCACCCGAATGATGGGCAGCTGGAGGCACGCGGCATTCGCAATGCAGTCGCGCTGGCTTGGCGCAGGGCGGAAGAGCGCCTCTATGCCGTGCAACATGGACGTGATCAACTCTCCGCGTTGTGGCCCGACCTGTACGATAGCCGCGCCAATGCAGAGCAGCCTGCAGAGGAGGTCTTGCGCATCCGCCCCGGCAGCGACTTCGGCTGGCCATATTGTTACTTCGATGCGCATCTGGGACGACGGGTCCTGGCGCCAGAATACGGCGGCGATGGGCGGCGGGAAGGCCGCTGTCATGCCTTTGCGGCACCCGTGGCGCACTTCCCTGCCCATTGGGCGCCCAATGCCCTGGTGTTCGACGATGCCGGCCGCTTGCCGCCTCCCTACCAGGGTGGCGCGTTCATTGCCATGCATGGCTCGTGGAATCGCGCGCCGTTGCCTCAGGCAGGTTATTCGGTTGAATTCCTGCCTTTCTCGACGGATGGCCCCTCTGGAGCTGCGCGTACGCTGGTCAGTGGTTTTGCTGGAGACAAGGAGATTTATCAGCCTGGCGCAGCCCGCTACCGGCCGAGCGGGCTGGCCATCGGGCCGGATGGCAGTCTGTATGTGTCCGACACCCAGCAGGGCCGCATCTGGCGTATCGTTGTATCCCCCCTAACGCGTCCGGCAGCAGGAGATTGAAAACCTTGGATATCACCATCCTGATGGCCAATGGCTGTAAGACAATGGCACTGGAAACCGTTTTTGGACTTGCGCCAAAGCGTGTGGAGAATCGGTTGGTACGCTACCTCAAGCGACCAAAGAGCTTGGCAGGCCGGCGCCGGTCGACCTGAGCGGAGCAGACGATGGAAACCTTTCTGGTCGGGGGCGCGATCCGGGACGAATTGCTGGGCCTGCCGGTGCACGAACGGGACTATGTGGTGGTAGGCGCCACTGCAGCGGAGATGCGCACTCAAGGCTATCGCCAGGTGGGGCGCGATTTCCCCGTATTCCTGCATCCCCGCTCTGGCGCGGAATATGCCCTGGCCCGAACCGAGCGCAAGCGTGGCCAGGGGCATCGGGGCTTTGAGGTCCAGGCCGACCCGACCGTCACCCTGGAAGACGATCTGCGCCGCCGCGACCTTACCATCAATGCCATGGCGCGCGCGTCTGATGGGACGCTGATCGATCCTTATGGGGGCCAGCGCGACCTTGCCGCGCGGGTGTTGCGCCATGTCTCCTCCGCGTTTTCCGAGGATCCCCTGCGCATCCTGCGCGTGGCACGCTTCGCCGCCCGGCTCACGCCACTGGGATTTTCTGTTGCCCCGGAAACTCGCGCGCTGATGACCGACATGGTGGCTACGGGCATGCTGGCCGAACTGTCCCCAGAGCGGATCTGGCGGGAATGGGAGAAGGCCTTGGAGCAATCTGCGCCCGGCGCCTTCTTCGATGTGCTGGAAGCCTGTGGCGCGCGCGCGGTTCTGTGGCCTGAACTGCCTTGGCCGGACAAGGAACAACCTGTGTGGCGGCATTTCCTCGATTTTCTGGCGCCACGTGCGGTGGGTGCACCCCTGCGTTATGCCGGGCTGTGGTTAGCCGCAGAAGTTTCGGTAAGCGCCCATGCCAGCGTCGTTTCCCGCTACCGTGTGCCGGCGCGATTCGCCGACCTCGCGGATCTGGCCCTGCGCGCCCTGCCTGCCTTGCCCGCAGGAGGCGCCACCAATCCCTGGTTGTCCTTCCTGGAGCAGACCGACGCACTGCGCCGTCCCGCACGCTTCGATGAATTCCTCGACGTGCTGGCGATATGGGAGCACTTTACCGGCGACCCTGTGCCGCGGTCCATGCAATTACGTACGGTTCTAAAAGCGGTGCAAGCCGTTTCCAGCGAGCCCCTGCGCCAAACCGGCCTGACCGGGCCGGAATTCGGCCGGTCCCTGCGCCAGATGCGCCTGAACGCACTGCAAGCGCTTTTTGAGAACTCACCCCCCGCACCCTGACGGGGGCTTGGCTTGCGCCGGCGGGGCAGGGTCTAATGGCGGCCGCCTCCCCATTACCCGATCCGGAGCCAATCACCCGTGAGCGCCTATCTTGCCGCCCTGATTCTCGGAATCGTGGAAGGAATAACCGAATTCCTGCCCGTTTCCAGCACCGGCCACCTCATCATCGTCGCCCAGCTACTGGGCGTACACGATGAAAAAGGCAAGCTGTTCGAGGTGGTGATCCAACTCGGGGCGATCCTGGCGGTGTGCTGGGAATATCGCACCCGGCTGGCAGGCGTGGTGCGGGGTCTGCCCGGTGATCCCCAGGCGCGGCGTTTCGCGACCAACGTACTCATCGCCTTCCTGCCCGCCGCCGTGCTCGGCGCGCTGTTTATCGGGCCAATCAAGGCCGTGCTGTTCCAGACCCCCATCGTGGCTGCGGCATGGATCCTGGGGGGGCTGTTCATCCTGTGGACCGAGCGCCGACCGCATGCGGTTCATGCCGCAACGGTCGAGCAGATGAGTGCGCTGGATGCGCTTAAAGTGGGGCTGGCGCAAACCGTCGCCCTGGTGCCAGGCGTTTCGCGCTCAGGCGCCACCATCATCGGCGGATTGTGGTTCGGGCTGTCGCGGCGGGCGGCAACGGAGTTTTCCTTCTTTCTCGCCATCCCCACCATGTTCGCTGCCACCGCCTACGACCTGTACAAGCATGGCGGCCTGCTCAGCGCTAGCGATCTGGGACCCTTCGCGGTGGGATTCCTGGCCGCTTTTGCCAGCGCTTTTATCGCCGTGCGCGCCTTGCTGCGCTATATCGAGCGGCACGATTTCACCGTATTCGCCTGGTATCGCATCCTTTTCGGTGTGCTGATTCTGGCACTTGGCTGAAGCCAGCCTTGCCTGGAACCCGAATAAAAATGATGGCCTGGCGGGGACGACCATTGGCCCTGCTTCTGGAATTAATCCAAGGGCCCGATGACGCGCAACGTTCGTCGAACAGACCAGCCGATGGGACTGGCAGACTTACGAATCATGGCTTGTTCGCCATGCCGCGCCCACGCAGGCATTAATCACCCCAAACCCCAGCGGGTTGGTTAGACCGTAATCTGCGCCTCCCGCAGGCGGTGAATTTCATCGCGCACCTTGGCGGCCTGTTCGAATTCCAGATCCCGTGCGTGACGCTGCATGCGGGTTTCCAGCTCGCGGATTTTCTTGTCCATGGCCACGGGATCGGCAAGCAACGACCGATCCTCGGGCCGCAGGCGGCGGTTTTTGTCGCGCAGGTTGCGGCCCGGAATCGTCCGGCCCGTTTCCATGATGTCTTCGACGCTCTTCTGGATCCCTTGGGGGGTGATGCCATGTTGGCGGTTGAAGGCTTCCTGCTTGTGACGGCGACGGTCGGTTTCATCGATCGCCCGACGCATGGAGTTGGTGATGTAGTCGGCGTAGAGGATGGCGCGGCCATTGAGGTTGCGGGCGGCGCGGCCAATGGTCTGGATCAGCGAGCGTTCCGAACGCAGGAAGCCCTCCTTGTCGGCGTCGAGAATCGCCACCAGCGATACTTCGGGCATGTCCAGCCCCTCGCGCAGCAGGTTGATCCCCACCAGTACGTCGAACTCCCCCAGCCGCAGGCCGCGCACCAGCTCAATCCGCTCCACGGCGTCGATGTCCGAGTGCAGGTAGCGCACCCGCACGCCATGCTCGGCGAGAAAATCGGTCAGATCCTCCGCCATGCGCTTGGTCAGGGTGGTGATCAGCACCCGATCCCCCGCCTCCACCCGCACGCGGATCTCTCCCAGCACATCATCAACCTGGGTGCGCGCCGGTCGGATTTCGACCTGCGGATCCACCAGCCCGGTGGGCCGCACGACCTGCTCGGCCACCGCATCGCTATGGGCCAGTTCATAGGGCCCAGGGGTGGCGGAAACATAGATCGTCTGCGGCGCGAGCCGTTCGAACTCCTCGAATTTCAAGGGGCGATTGTCGAGGGCCGAGGGCAGCCGAAAGCCATATTCCACCAGGTTTTCCTTGCGCGAGCGGTCGCCCTTGTACATGGCCCCGAGCTGGGGAATGGTGACGTGGCTCTCGTCGATCACCAGCAAGGCTTCGCCAGGGAGATAGTCGAACAGGGTCGGCGGCGGCTCCCCCGGCTTGCGGCCGGAGAGATAGCGCGAGTAGTTCTCGATGCCTGAGCAATAGCCCAGCTCGGCGATCATCTCCAGGTCGAACTGGGTGCGCTGTTCCAGTCGCTGGGCCTCCAACAGGCGGTTTTGCATGCGCAAACTCTCGAGCCGGAGCTTGAGGTCGATGCGAATCTGCTCCACCGCGGCAAGCAAATTTTCGCGCGGGGTGACGTAATGGCTCTTTGGAAAGACGGTGTAGCGCGCGAGCGGTCGCCCCAGTTCCCCGGTGAGCGGATCAAAGGCGCGGATCGACTCGATTTCCTCATCGAACAGTTCCAGGCGCACGGCTTCCTGTTCCGATTCGGCCGGGAAAATGTCGATCACATCGCCCCGCACGCGGAAGGTGCCCCGTGTCAGCTCCAGCTCGTTGCGGGTGTACTGCAGTTCGGTGAGTCGCCGCAGCACGGTGCGCTGGTCGAGGCGGTCGCCTGGCAGCAGATGCAGCACCATGCTGAAATAGGCCTGGGGATCACCCAGGCCGTAGATCGCCGACACACTCGCCACGATGATGGCATCGCGGCGCTCCAGCATGGCCTTGGTAGCCGACAGGCGCATCTGTTCGATGTGCTCGTTGATGGAAGCGTCTTTTTCGATGTAGGTGTCGGTGGAGGCGACGTAGGCCTCGGGCTGGTAATAGTCGTAATAGGAAACGAAATATTCCACTGCGTTGCGCGGAAAGAAACCCTTCATTTCGCCATACAACTGGGCGGCCAGCGTCTTGTTGGGCGCCAGGATCAGGGTCGGGCGCTGCAGTTGGGCGATCACATGGGCGATGGTGAAGGTCTTGCCGGAACCCGTGACGCCAAGCAGGGTCTGTCGCGCCAGCCCGTCCCGCAGGCCCTCCACCAGACGCGCGATCGCCTCCGGCTGATCGCCGGCGGGCGCGTAGTCGGCATGCACTTCGAATCGATCGGTCATTGCGATGGTCCAGAGGGGTAATTAAGATGGGCGGTTATTCCGCAGCCGGCAAAGAGGACATCAACTTGGGCATTCGATTGTCTCAGCGAGTTCAACGCATCAAGCCCTCCCCCACTTTGGCGGTCACCGCCCGGGCCGCCGCGCTCAAGGCCAGCGGCAAGGATGTAATCGGTCTGGGCGCCGGGGAGCCGGATTTCGACACGCCCGAGCACATCAAGGCGGCGGCGAAGGATGCCATCAACCGCGGTTTCACCAAGTATACGGCGGTGGATGGGACCGCCGGCCTCAAGCAGGCGGTGGTGGAGAAGTTCCAGCGCGACAACGACCTGCGCTACACCCCCAAGCAGATCCTGGTGTCCTGCGGCGCCAAGCAGAGCTTCTTCAACCTGTGCCTGGCCCTGCTGGACGCAGGCGATGAGGTGATCATTCCCGCGCCCTACTGGGTCTCCTACCCGGACATGGTGCTGATTGCCGATGCCACCCCGGTGATTGTATCCACCACCATGGATACGGGCTTCAAGATCACCGCCGCACAGCTCGAAGCGGCGATCACCCCGCGCACCCGCATGCTGGTGCTCAACAGCCCGTCCAACCCCACGGGCAAGGCCTACAGCCGCGGCGAACTCCAGGCCCTGGGCGAGGTGCTGCGGCGCCATCCGGAAGTGCTCATCGTCAGCGACGACATCTATGAAGTCATCCTGTGGACGCCGGAGCCTTTCGTCAATATCGCCATGGCCTGCCCGGATCTGGTCGAGCGCACGGTGGTCATCAACGGCGTCTCCAAGAGCCATGCCATGACCGGCTGGCGCATCGGCTATGCTGCGGGCCCCGAGGCGCTGATCCAAGCCATGACCAACGTGCAATCCCAGAGCACATCCAACCCCACCTCCATCTCCCAGATCGCCGCGGAAGCTGCCCTGCGCGGCGATCAGGCTTGCGTCGGCGAAATGGTGAAAGCCTTCCGGCAACGCCACGACGCCGTGGTCGCCCGACTCAATGCATTGCCCGGCGTGCGCTGCCTGCCTTCAGATGGCACGTTCTACGCGTTCCCGGATTTCTCGGCCGTGCTGGCGCGGCGCACGGATCTGGCCGATGACGTGGCCCTGGGCGAGTTCTTGCTGAACGAAGCCCTGGTGGCGCTGGTCCCCGGTTCGGCATTCGGCAGCCCTGGCCACATGCGGCTGTCCTATGCCACCAGTCAGGCTCTGCTGGACAAGGCCCTGGACCGGCTGGCCGAGGCCCTTGGCTAAGCGTTTGCGCCCCGGCCTGCCTTGACGGCAGCCGGGGCGTCGGCTAGGATTCGCCGCTTGTTGTTCCCCGGTAGCTCAGTCGGTAGAGCAGGTGACTGTTAATCACCGGGTCGGCGGTTCGAGTCCGTCCCGGGGAGCCATAAAATTCATGAAAGGCCGGACTTGCTCCGGCCTTTTTTATTTCCAGGATCCCCGCTTCCGCGCCGTATCAGCCGATGAACCTGCGCGCGGCAGCGACCGTCTCCTCGCAGGACTTGGCCATCTCCTCACAAATGGCATGCTGCTTGGCATGTTTGCGGCACTCCTGGGCGCAGTCATCGCATTCTTTCAGGCACACCGCGGCCATCGCCTTGGCCTGCGCCCAATCGTTCAAGGCCAGCTTGGCTGTATTTCGCTTGGATTCGCCGCCCCATTTTGCGAAATGGATCATTCTCCCTTGAACACCACGGGCATTTTCCCGCGCGCCCGTACGTTCATGAGCATCCTCCATGCTGAGACGGATGTGTCGCAAGTGCAGCAAACCGCGGCAGCTAAAAAGATCCAATTCCTGGGGACAACGTCGGCCAGACTTCCCCGTCGATCGAATCAAATGTGGTAGTAGGCTCGATACCAGGTCACAAAACGGGCGATGCCTTCCGCTACCGGGGTGGATGGCCGGTAGCCGGTATCGCGCTCCAGGGGCGTGCAGTCGGCCCAGGTATCCGGCACATCCCCCGGCTGCATGGGTTGCAGGTCCAAGCGCGCCGGCCGGCCCAACGCCGCCTCCAGGGTGCGGATATAGGCAATCAGGTCGACCGGCTGGCCATTGCCAATATTGTAGATGCGATAAGGCGCGGTGCTGGCGGAAGGATCAGGCTGAGCAGCGTCAAAGCGCGGGTCAGGCCGGGCGGGCCGATCGAGGACGCGAATCACGCCCTCGACCACATCATCCACATAGGTGAAATCGCGCTTGTGGTGGCCATAATTGAAGACCGGGATGGGTTCGCCCGCCAGGATCGCGCGGGTGAAACTGAACAACGCCATGTCCGGCCGCCCCCACGGGCCGTAAACGGTAAAAAAGCGCAGGCCAGTGGTGGGAATGCCATAGAGATGGCTATAGGCGTGCGCCATGACCTCGTTGGCCTTCTTGGTGGCGCCATAGAGAGCCAGGGGATGATCGGCTGGCTCCTCGGCGCGGAAGGGCATACGCGTATTGGCGCCGTAGACCGAACTGCTGGACGCATAGACCAGGTGATTCACGGCGCGGCTCCTACACCCCTCCAGGATGTGCAGGAAGCCGGTCAGGTTGCTGTCGGCATAGGCATGCGGATGGGTCAGGGAATAACGCACGCCGGCCTGGGCCGCGAGATTCACCACCCGGTCGATGGGCTGGTCGCGGAACAGCGTCTCCATCCCCGAGCGATCGGCCAAATCCAGTCGATGGAACGTAAAACCCGGCCGCTCGACGAGACGGGCGAGGCGGGCTTCCTTGAGAGCGACCTCGTAATAATCATTGAGATTGTCCAGGCCGATGACCTGCTCGCCGCGATCGAGCAAGCGCTCCACTAGGTGATACCCGATAAAACCGGCCGCGCCGGTAACCAGAACCGTCATGCCCTGCCCTTTGTCATGCAAATGATTTGGGGGAATGCCAAGCGCCAATAGGTGAGTGAACCGGCCCGCCAAACTGCATCAGCCGGCCCGAGTCTGATATCGCACGATAGCGACAACACGCCTTCAAAGCCCCGCGTTGTTGCGCGCAAACACCTGATCGGCACGGTAGCTGGAACGGACCAACGGTCCGGCCACCACTTCCAGGAAACCCATTTCCAGTCCCCATGCCCGATAGCGCGCGAAATCTTCCGGCGGCACATAGCGCACCACCGGCAGATGGTTGGCAGTCGGCCGCAGGTACTGGCCGAAGGTGACGATGTCCACGCCAGCGGTTCGGGCGTCCACCAAGGTCTGGCGGATTTCCTCTTCGGTTTCTCCGAGACCCAGCATCAGGCTGGTCTTGGTGAGCAGCTCCGGAGCCGTGGCCTTGGCCATGCCCAGCACGGTGAGCGTTTGCTCGTAGCCGGCGCGCGGATCGCGTACCGGATGGGTCAAGCGACGCACGGTCTCCAGGTTCTGGGCATAAACCTGCAGCCCGGAGCGCGCCACCTCGGCCACGGCCATGGGGTTGCCACCAAAATCGGGGGTCAAGGCCTCCACCGCGGTATCGGGACAGGCAGCGCGGATGGCGCGCACACAGGCCGCATAATGGGCCGCGCCTCCGTCCGGCAGGTCATCCCGGTCAACAGAGGTGAGCACCACATACCTCAATCCCATGAGCTGCACCGCGTGAGCGGCATGGGCGGGCTCTTCCGGATCCAGCCGGCCACGGGGATTGCCGGTGTCCACCGCGCAAAAGCGGCAGGCACGGGTGCAGACCGATCCCAGGATCATGAGCGTGGCGGTGCCATGGCTCCAGCACTCGGCGAGATTGGGGCAGAGTGACTCCTCGCACACCGTGGCCAGACGGTTCTTGCGCACGATCTCCCGCACTTCCACATAGCGCCCAGCGCCTGGCACGGTCACCCGCAACCACGGCGGCTTGTCGCCCCGCGGCGGTGCAGCGGCAGCGGCATTGCGCTTGATGCCGTTCTTGATGGCCGTCACGCCCGACTTGGAGAACTTTTCGCCACTCCGTACGACGGCCGATTGAGAATCCCCATCATCGAGGTTGGACATGCGCGCTCCTTTTTTCGTGAAGGTCAATCATACCAGCGCGAACGACCTTGGCAGGGAATGGACCCCGCCCCATAATGCCCGCCCAAAAGATGCCGATATGCCACTGCCCCCATTGCGGGCGACACCAAAGGATATTGTTACAACATGACTTGGGCTGCTTGGCTGACCATCTTCGTTATTGTTGCCATGATCGGCACGCTGGTCCTGACTAATCTGGCTACCGATGCAGTCTTTCTGGGCGCCATCACCGTGCTGATGCTCGCAAATGTCATCACAGCCAAGGAGGCGTTCGCTGGCTTCGGCAACGAGGGTTTGATCACGGTGGGTGTGCTGTGCGTGGTGGCCGTAGCACTGGAGGAAACCGGCGGCATCCACTGGCTGGTGCAGAACGTCTTGCGTCGGCCGCGCTCACTGCATCATGCACTCTGGCGCACGATGGCGCCCACGGCCGTCTTCAGCGCCTTCCTGAACAACACGCCCCTGGTCGCCATGTTGATCCCGGCGATCAACACCTGGGCCAAGAAATTCAATCTGCCGCCGTCCAAGCTGCTGTTGCCGATGAATTACGCCACCATCCTGGGCGGTACCTGCGCGCTGATCGGCACCAGCACCAACCTGGTGGTCGCCGGCATGCTCATTGGCGAGGGCATCCAACTCAGCCTGTTCAGCATCGCGCCAGTCGGCATTCCGGTTGCCATCGCAGGAATTTTGTTTCTGATTCTATTTACAGACCGGTTACTGCCGGATCGGCGTCCAGCCATGAGCCAGTTGGGCGATCCCCGCGAATACAGCGTGGAAATGCTGATCGAAGCGGCCGGCCCGCTCGTGGGCCACACCATCGAACAAGCCGGACTGCGCCATTTGCCGGGGCTGTATCTGGCAGAAATCGATCGAGGCGGCCAGATCCTGGCTGCAGTATCTCCCCGGGAAATTCTGCAGGCGGGTGACCGCTTGTTGTTCGTGGGCATCGTCGATTCGGTGGTGGAACTGCAAAAGATCCGTGGACTCACCCCGGCAACCCAACAGGTCTTCAAACTGGAAGGTCCGCGCTCAGGCCGTTGCCTGGTGGAAGCCGTGGTTTCCGGAACCGGACCGCTCTCCGGAAAAAGCATCCGCGATAGCGGTTTCCGCACCCGTTACAACGCCGTCGTCATTGCCGTGGCCCGCAGCGGACAGCGCCTTGAGCAGAAAATTGGCGATATTGAACTGGAGCGGGGCGATACCCTGCTCCTGGAGGCGCGCCCGAATTTTTTCGAGGAACACCGCAACTCGCGTGATTTCCTGCTGGTGCGGCGCATCGAAGACTCCAGCCCCCCACGCCATGAACATGCCCTGCGCGCGGTCCTGATCATGCTCGGCATGATCCTGACCGCATCTTTTGGCTGGCTGAGCATGCTGGAAGCCGCTCTTTTGGCGGCGGGCCTGATGATTGCCTCCGGCTGCGTCAATCCCGAGACAGCCCGCCGCAGCATCAACTGGCCGATCCTGGTGGTCATCGGTGCCTCCTTCGGGCTCGGCAGCGCATTGGAAAAGACCGGCGCTGCCCGGGCGGTCACCGAATCGCTACTTGCACTGACCGGAACCGACCCCGGCGCCAACCTGATCATGATCTACCTGATGACGATGCTGCTGACCAATCTCATCACCAACAACGCAGCCGCCGCCTTGATGTTTCCCTTCGCCGTGAGCATCGCGCACAATCTAGGCGTGAGTTTGCTCCCGTTCGGGATTGTCATCATGATGGGTGCATCAGCCGCCTATACCACACCGATGGCTTACCAGACCAACCTGATGGTCATGGGTCCTGGCGGCTATCGGTTCATCGATTACGTACGCCTCGGGGTTCCACTCACCCTGATCACTTCGGTGATCACGCTGATCCTGATCCCGCGCTTTTGGCCCTTCTAGTGCCGCTTCGGGCGGCATCATTCAGGTTTTGGCGCATATATTGCGGCTCCTGTTTTCATCAGCTTTCCAACCTAAGCGAGTAACCATGTCTGAATTGATTCCTCCCCACGGCGGCTCCCTGAAAAACCTTTATCTCAACGGCGAATCCCGCCAGCGGATGCGGGAACAGGCCCGCGCCTATCCGGGCTGGAATCTCACTGGACGCCAGCTATGTGACCTGGAGCTGTTGCTCAACGGCGGCTTCTCCCCCCTGGAAGGCTACATGGGCCAGGCGGATCATGCCCGCGTTCTGTCCGAGATGCGGCTCGCCGATGGCACGCTGTGGCCCATGCCCATCACCCTGGATGTTGACGAGGCATTCGCTGGAAAACTCGGCAGTGGTGACTGGATCGGTCTGCATGACCCTGAGGGCGTACTGATTGCCGTCATGCGGGTGGATGACATCTGGCAGCCCGACCTCGGGGCCGAGGCCGAGGCCGTGTTCGGGACGCGGGATGAGGCCCACCCGGGCGTGAGCCATCTGCTGCGCCGCAGCAATCCAGTGTATCTGGGTGGCCCTGTGCATGGCCTGGATGCCCCGACTCACTACGATTTCAAGAGCCGGCGCCATACCCCTGCCGAGATGCGCACCTTATTCGATAAGCTGGGCTGGCGGCGCATTGTGGCCTTCCAGACCCGCAACCCCATGCACCGCGCTCATCAGGAACTCACCATTCGTGCCGCGCGGGATGCCGAAGCCAATCTGCTCATCCATCCCGTGGTGGGCATGACCAAACCCGGTGACATCGACTACTACACGCGCGTGCGCTGCTATGAGCAATTGCTCAAGCGCTACCCCGAACAGACCACCCAGCTCAGCCTGCTGCCGCTGGCCATGCGCATGGGCGGTCCGCGCGAGGCGCTCTGGCACGCCATTATCCGAAAGAATCATGGCTGTACCCACTTCATCGTCGGTCGCGACCACGCCGGCCCCGGCAAGGACAGCCACGGCAAGGATTTCTACGGTCCCTATGACGCCCAGGAACTGGTCGCAACGTATCAGGATGAACTCGGCATCACCATGGTGCCCTTCCAGGAAATGGTCTATGTCGAGAATCGTGCCCAGTACGCACCCGGCAATGAGGTTCAGCCCGGTGAAACGGTGCTCAACATCTCCGGAACGGAATTCCGCCGCCGCCTGCGCGAAGGCGCCGACATTCCCGAATGGTTCTCCTATCCAGAGGTCGTTGCCGAACTCAAGCGCAGCTATCCGCCGCGCCAGCAGCAGGGCTTCACGGTGTTCTTCACTGGCCTGTCCGGTTCCGGCAAATCCACCATCGCCAATGCGCTGATGGTCAAACTGATGGAAATGGGCGGACGCCCAGTGACCCTGCTGGACGGCGATCTGGTGCGCAAGCATCTCTCCAGTGAACTGGGCTTTTCCAAGGAACACCGCAACCTCAATATCCTGCGCATCGGCTATGTCGCCGCCGAAATCACCAAGCATCGAGGCATCGCCGTGTGCGCGCCCATTGCGCCCTATCGGGAAACCCGCCGTCAGGTGCGGGAAATGGTCCAGGCCGGTGGGGGTTTCATCGAAGTGCATGTGGCGACCCCATTGGAGGTCTGCGAAAGCCGCGACCGCAAGGGGCTCTATGCCAAGGCGCGGGCCGGTCTGATCCCCGAGTTCACCGGAATTTCCGATCCTTACGAGGTGCCAGAACAAGCTGACCTGATCATCGATACCCAGGATTGTTCGGCTGATGAGGCGGCCCTGCGGGTCTTGCTGAAGCTGGAAAGCCTGGGTTTCATTGCCTGATCAGGCCAGATCGCGAGGGCTTTGATCGCTTGACGCAACGTGGAGGAAACTGAGATGGGCCTGGAATTTCACTGTGTGGATGCCTTCAGCGATGCGCCTTATCAGGGCGCGCCCATCCTCGTCTTTCCCCGCGCCGAAGGCCTGGTGGAAGCCCAGATGCGCCGCATCGCGCGGGAGTTCGGCTATGAGGACACCGTGTTTCTGCAACGGGATGGCGCAAGCCTCCACTGGCAGATGCACCTGTTCGGACGCCGTGGCAATCTGCAGCCCTTTGCCGGCCATCCTACCGTGGCAGCGGGCGCGGTGCTGATTCAGGCCGGCGTGCTGCCGGCCACAGAAGGAATAACCAAGTTCAGCTTTGGTCTCCCGATCGGCACCGTTGATCTACAGGTTCGCTGCGCGGATGGCCGACCGATGCACAGCGCATTTCGCATGCAATGCAATCACGCCGTGGACGCCTACGTACCCGGCGCAGCCGACATTGCAGCCGTGCTGGGCTTGCCGGATGCGGATCTGATCGGCATGACGGGACACCCTCCGCTGAGCTTGCTTGGTGGCCCCTTGTCCTATTTTGTCGTTCCCCTGCGCGATTCCGCCACCTTGCAGCAAGCCTGCTTCGACCGGACCGCTTGGGCTCGCTCCAGCGCCACGGTCACCTTGCCGCCGCAAATCCTCGCCATTGCCCCCGCCGGAACGGAAGCCGATGGCACGCCGCGCATTGAGGCGCGCCTGTTCGGACTGGACATCGCGGCGCAAGACGATCCCCCCATCGGTTCGGCCATGCCGGCTCTGGCCAGCTACCTGGCCTTGTCGGAGCCGGCCGATCCGCTGCGCATCGTGGCCTTGCGCGGCATGGGCCATGGTCGGCTGAGCACGCTGCAGGTGATTGCGCAGCGTAGCGGCCAAACCGTCATGGAGGTCAGCGTCGGCGGGGCGGTCACGCCGATTGCCCAAGGGCAATTGATCACGGACTGACCCGAGCGTTGCATCCGGCGCTGACCCATGCACCGGTCAAGCGCAGCGGGTATGATGGCGCCTTGAGCCAACCCCAGCCGGGCCCGTAACATTCTTCATAACCCCCTCACCATTCAAAGACAAGCCAATGAAAATCCCTGAGATTCTCATCATTGAATCGGCTCACAAGCCCGGCAGTCTGGGCAAGATCCTTGCGGTGATCGGCGAAGCCGGCATTGTGGTGGAACACCTCAATGCGGTACGCCGCGAACAGGACCAGACCATCTGGGAAATCACCCTGGAAATGGACCCCGAGACCGACGGTGGGGTCATCGACCAGATCAATGCCCTGCCCAACGCCAAGATCATTGGTCGCTCGGACCGCATCATGGACCGGCACCGGGATGGCAAGATCCGCATGATCTCCCGCGTCCCCATCGGCTCCATCCAGCAACTGCGCGACATCTATACGCCCGGTGTGGCGCGCGTCTCCCTCGCCATTCAGGCCGATCCCATGTTGCAATGGGAATACACCGCCCTCAGACATACCGTGGCCATCGTGACCAATGGCACGGCCGTGCTGGGCCTGGGCGACGTCGGCGTGGCGGCAGCCTTGCCGGTCATGGAAGGCAAATCCGCTCTGTTCGCCCAACTGGCGAAACTCAGCGGCATTCCGATCCTGATCGATGAAAAAGATCCCGAACGGCTGATCGACACCATTTGCGCGATTGCGCCTTCTTTCGGCGCGATACAGCTCGAGGACATCGCCGCGCCGCTGTGCTTCGAAGTGGAGGAAGGGCTGAAAGCACGCCTGGATCGGCCGGTGATGCACGATGACCAGCATGGCACGGCCGTGGTAACACTCGCCGCCCTCATCAATGCCACCGCACGCGTGGATGTGGATCTGCGCGACAGTGTGGTGGGCCAGATAGGCCTGGGCGCCGCCGGCATTGGCATTGCCCGCCTGCTGCGCAGCTATGGCGTCAAAAGGGTGCTGGGGGCGGACATTCATCCGAACGCGATCGAGCGCCTGGAGCGCTTCGGCGGCGAAGGGCGCAGCCTGGATGCCCTGATGGCCGAAGCCGATATCGTGATCGCGACCACCGGCGTCCCCGGCCTCATCAAGCCCGAGAAAGTTCGGCCGGGCCAGATCATCCTCGCCCTGTCCAATCCGGAGCCGGAAATTGCCCCGCGGCGGGCGCTGCAGCAGGGCGCCATCTTCGCGGCCGACGGCGGTAGCGTGAACAATGCCCTGGGGTTCCCTGGCCTGTTTCGGGGCGCCTTGGAGGCACGCGCCACCCAATTCACCGATGAAATGCTGTTCGCTGCGGCCAATGCACTGGCGGAACTGACGCCAAGCGATGCCCTGGTCCCCAATGTGCTTGACTTGGAAGTTCACGCCAAAGTGGCGGAGGCCGTCAAGCAAGCAGCCTTGGGGCTGGGTTCCCGGGGAACCCTGCACCTCAGCATATGAGCTGGGAGGCCCTCAGCCCGTTTTGCCGCATAGACACAAGGCATAAATGCCGCCCTGCGCGCTCCAGGAAAGCTGATCGGAGGCCGCCAGCCAAGCCTGTAAAACCCGGCCAAGCTCCGGCGGTAGCAGCATGCGCAGGCTCCGCGTCAGGCTTGCGTTTCCCTGCATCCGCGCCATGAGGTACTGTCTCAGGTTGAGATCGGGCTTGAGATAGCGCGCTTGGTAGGCATCGCCCAGGCTGGCCAACTGCGCGGCAGCCTGGACCGCCTCGGGCACTTCGCCGTAAGCATCCACCAGCTTCAGATCCAAGGCATCGGACCCACTCCAGACCCGCCCCTCGGCCAGCTTGGCCACCGTCTCCACCGGAAGATTCCGCGCATCCGCCACCCGCAACAGGAAGTCACGGTAAGTTTTTTCCACCATGGCCTGAATCGATCGACCGACTTCCGGGCTCAGCTTGCGATCCAACCGCAGAGCGCCAGCCAATGACGTGGTACCCACGCCATCCACATGGACGCCCAGTTTGGCTAACGTGTCCTGAAAGGTAGGAATGATGCCGAAGACACCAATTGATCCCGTGAGCGTTGCGGGAGACGCCAGGATTCGGTCGGATGCCGTAGCAATCCAGTAGCCACCCGATGCCGCCACGCTGCCCATGGAAACCACTACCGGCTTGCCGGCTTCGCGCGTCAACTCGAGTTCGCGCCGGATCACCTCCGAGGCAAAGGCGCTGCCCCCAGGACTGTCAACACGCAGCACCAAGGCCTTGATGGAATCGTCCAGGCGGGCTTGGCGAACCTGCTCGGCAAAGGCATCGCCACTCACGGATCCCGGCGCAGGTTCGCCATCGACGATCGTGCCTGCCGCAACCAGAATCCCCACCGTGGGCTTGCCGGCCTCGATGGGCGCGTCCCGGCCAACCGCCAACAAATAGGCATTCTGATCGATCCGCTTGAATCCACCGTCTTCATCGGCGCTGGTTTCCTCGCGCACGCGATCGATGAATTCATCACGATGGCTCAGCACATCGACCAGACCTTCCTGCAGGGCCAGTTGGGCGCCGTCTCCTGCTGTCGCTACCATCAGATCGCCCCATTGGTCCGCATAGTGCTGGATGTCTTCAGGGTCGAGTGAGCGGGCGCTGGCGACTCCGTTCTTGTAGACGGTCCACAGATTGTCCAGCCAGGCCTGATTGGCTTTGCGAGATGCCTCCGACATGTCGTTACGAATGAAGGGTTCCACTGCCGACTTGAATTCTCCGACACGGAATACATTGATTTCTAGGCCGATTTTCTCGACCAGATCCCGAAAATAGGCGGGATAGGTGGAGAAGCCCTCGATGCCGACCTGACCCATGGGGTTCAGATGGACTTCGCTGGCCTGCGCGGCAAGAAAATAAGCGGATTGGCTATATTGATCCGCATAGGCCAGTACGGGCTTTCCCGCAGCCTTGAACTGTTCCATCGCTGCGCCGATCTGGACCAGCTTGGATAGATCCCCTCCCTCGAAGTGGCTGAAATCCAGCACGGCCGCCTTGATCCGGTGATCTGTTGCGGCGGCTTCCAGAGCGCGAAGCACATCCCGCACCTGGGTTTCCCTGACAGGTGCCCCAACGGCTTCGTCCACCAGCTTCTGGAGAGGATCCACCTCGGACTGCTCGACCAGCACCCCCTGCAAGCTGAGCACCAGCGCGGCGTCCGTGGGCACTTGCACGGCCAGATCAGTACGCAGGAACGCCACCACGACCAGCAGAAAAACCACGAACATCAGCCGGGACAACCAGCGCCGCAAGCCGTCCAGTATCCCTCCCAGGCTACGGAAGCCACGACGGATCAGGGAAGGTCTTTGGGCCATGAAATTACCTCAGTGGAATGTGATCCATGGCGCCATCATAGAACAGCTGCCAGCATGGCGCAGGACAAGTTTGAGTCGGGGGGAGAGTTTGGCAAAGGCCGGCAAGGCGAGCGCCGAAAGCGGCCGCTCCGGGCTTCCGTTGGACGACGATGCGATCAGCAGAAACGAGCGTGCCCAGTCGATCAATCGCAACAACAACTTTCGTGCAATGGGTCCCACGCGACCATTCCCGCCCATGGCCAACCGCCCTGTCGGCTTCATGGATGGTGTGGGAGGGATCGCCGAAGAAGATTGAATCGGAAGCCTTGGGCAACAGGAACCCGAACACAGAAGCGCGACCCATGCGGCCAAAGCAAGCATGCACCGAATGGGTCGCGTACCGATCGCGTGTGAACGGAGGCGCTCAACGCGCCTTGGGGGCGAGCTTTTCCTTGATGCGGGCAGCCTTGCCGCGCAGATTGCGCAGGTAATAGAGTTTGGCGCGACGCACATCACCACGGCGCTTGACCGTAACGCTGTCCACGACCGGGCTGTGGCTCTGAAAGACGCGCTCCACACCCTCGCCGTGAGCGACCTTGCGCACGGTGAAGGAGGAATGCAGGCCCCGGTTGCTCTTGGCAATCACGACGCCTTCAAAGGCCTGCAACCGTTCGCGGGTGCCTTCTTTCACCTTGACCTGGACCACCACGGTATCACCGGGGCTGAACTCAGGCAGGTCATGCCGCATCTGCGCGGCTTCTAGTTCTGCAATCAGCTTGCTCATGCCTAATCCTCTACCCGCCATCCGGGCTGTCAATATCAATATTGTCAATAAACGCCTGTAGCAGGTTTTCCTGTTCAGGCTCCAATACCCGTTCAGCCAGCAGCGACGGCCTCTTAAGCCACGTGCGGCCCAGCGACTGCTGTAAACGCCAGCGCCGAATGGCCGCGTGATCACCGCTGAGCAGGACCGCCGGCACCCGCCCAGCCGAATGAACTTCCGGGCGCGTGTAATGGGGACAATCGAGCAAGCCTTCCCAGAATGAATCCTGGGCGCAGGACATCGCATCGCCAACGGCGCCCGGCAACAGCCGGACCACCGCATCCATCACCACCATTGCCGCCAGTTCGCCGCCGCTGAGCACGTAATCGCCGATGGACAGTTCCTGGTCCACCGCCGACATGACCCGCTCATCGACGCCTTCGTAGCGCCCTGCCACCAGGATCAGTCCGGGCAAATCGGCATACCCACGGGCAAGGCCTTGGTCGAAACGCCGTCCCTGCGGGCTCAGCATCACCACCGGCGTTCCGGGCGGAGCCTCGCGCCGCGCCAGGTCAATAGCTGCCAGCAACGGCTCGATCTTCATCACCATGCCGGGACCGCCCCCATAGGGCCGATCATCCACGGTGCGGTGCGGATCGTGGGTGAAATCCCGGGGGTTGACGCAGGCCACCTCCACCAATCCCCGATCCCGCGCCCGGCCGGCAATGCCACAGCCGAACAGCGCATCAATCAATTCAGGGAAGAGAGTGACCACAGTCAGTCGCATCGCTCCCCCTTGTCAGAATTCCGGATCCCAATCCACCTCAATGACACTTTGGGACAGGTCGATGCGGCGGATCACCTCAGGTTGGAGGAAGGGGATCAACCGCTCCTCATCGCCTTCCACCACCAGCACATCATTGGCCCCCGTTTCCATCAGGGACACGACGCGACCCAGTTCCAAACCATCCAGACCGACGACGCGCAGGCCGACCAGATCCATCCAGTAATACGCCCCCTCTTCCGCAGGGGGCAGCGCTTCCCGGGGAATACTGACTGATGCGCCCGTCAAAGCCGCGGCCGCCTCGCGATCGGCGATGCCGGTCAGTCGGGCGATCCAGCCTTTCCCCTGGGGCCGGACTTCCTCCAGCGCCAACTCAGTCCAGCGCTCACCCTCGCCGATGCACCAGCGGGGGTACTCAAAGATCTGCTCCGGAGGACGGGCGTAGGACTGAACCCGCAACCAACCCTTGACGCCGAACGGACTGCCCAGTCGACCCAGGATGACCCGTCCCGTGGATCCTGCCTCGGAATCGACCGACATCAAACGCTGGCGTCGCCCGTCTTGGCGGCCTGCTTCAACAACTGCTCGACGCGCTCCGAGGGTTGCGCGCCCTGCGCAATCCAGTGGCGGGCCCGTTCCAGATCAACACGCAGGGATTCTTCCCGCTCGCTGGCGATGGGATTGAAGAATCCGAGACGTTCGAGATAACGGCCATCGCGGCGGTTACGGCTGTCGGTAACGACCAGATGATAGAAAGGCCGTTTTTTGGCGCCGGCACGAGCAAGACGAATAGTGACCATGTAACCCTTGAACCTCCAGATTCGGATCCGACAGGCCTATCCCAATCGGAACAGACCCGCCACCAGCAAACAGTGGATTTTACCTAAAGCACTGAACGGAAGCAAAGTGGTCAAACACCCATGCCGGGAGGCAGCCGACCGCCCCGCAACAATTTGCCCATGGGTCCCTTGGTCATCTGCTTCATCATCTTCTGGGTCTGCTCGAACTGCTTGAGCAAGCGGTTCACATCCTGGACCTGCATCCCCGAACCGGTTGCGATACGCCGCTTGCGCGACGCCTGAATGATATCGGGACGACGGCGTTCACCCGGTGTCATCGCGTTGATCAGCGCCACCATGCGCCGGATATCGCGATCCTGCACCTGGTTGCGCGTGGCCTCGGGGATTTTCATGGCGCCCGGCAGCTTCTCCATGATGCTTTTCACGCCGCCCATGCTGAGCATTTGCTGAAGCTGGTCCCGATAATCCTCAAGGGTAATCCCCTTGCCTTTCTGGACCTGAGCCGCCAGCTTGTCGGCCTTGGTGCGATCGGTGTTGCGCTCGATTTCTTCGATGAGGGTGAGCACATCGCCCATCCCCAAGATGCGCGAGGCCACCCGATCGGGATGGAACGGTTCCAGGGCATCGGTTTTCTCCCCCGCCCCCATCAGCTTGATCGGCTTGCCGGTGATCTGGCGGATCGACAGTGCTGCGCCACCGCGTGCATCGCCGTCGGTCTTGGTCAGGATCACGCCTGTGAGCGGCAAGGCTTCATCAAAGGCCTTGGCCGTATTGGCCGCGTCCTGGCCAGTCATGGCATCCACCACGAACAGGGTCTCATGGGGCGAAACCGCCTCATGAATACGGCGCACTTCCGCCATCATGGCCTCGTCCACATGCAGCCGGCCGGCCGTATCGACGATCAGTACATCGAAAAACTTGAGCCGCGCCTGGGCCAGGGCCGCCTTGGCGATTTCCGCGGGATCCTGATCCGTGGTGCTGGGGAAAAAGCCGGCGCCGACCTGCTGGGCCAAAGTCTGCAATTGTTCAATGGCAGCGGGACGATAGACATCGCAGCTCACCAGCAGCGACTTCTTGCGCTGGCGTTCCTTGAGATGGCGCGCCAGCTTGGCGGCCGTGGTGGTCTTGCCCGCGCCCTGCAGACCCGCCAGCAGGATCACCACCGGGGGGCGATGGTTGAAGCGCAACTCAGCGGTCTGCTCCCCCAGGACCCGAATCAGCTCCTCATTGACCACCTTGATCAGGACCTGGCCCGGCGACAGACTGGTGCTTACCTCACGGCCTACCGCCCGCTCCCGCACCTGATCGATGAACGATTTGACCACGGGTAGGGCAACGTCCGCGTCCAACAGCGCGGCACGCACCTCACGCAGGGCCTGCTGGATATTCTCATCGGTCAGCCGCGCCTGTCCGCGCAACTGCATCAGGGTTCGATTGAGGCGCTCGGTCAGATTCTCGAACATGGCATTTCGCTTCAAGGATTTTGGGTTGATCGTGCCGCGTGGCGCGCGGCCGGGGGTTTACGTTACCCGAAAGCCCTGCGACCGTCACCCGCCAATCATATAGCGTCCCGATACGACGCTATGCCATGATGCCCCAACGATTCTTGCTTGATACATGAACATGGACAGCTTCTGGATTGCCTGGGCAGCCGCCCTCGCCTACTGCGCCAGCACCGCCCTTTTGCTGCGACGTGCCGGACGTCTGCTGCGGGGGCAGTCTGCAGGCAAAAAATCGGCTTTGACCCTCGCCACCGTGGGCTTTGTCCTGCATACCGCCCTGCTGTCGCCGATTCTGGCCCATGACCCCCTGCGTCTGGGCCTGACCGAAGCCGTGCTGTTGATGGGCTGGCAAACCGCTCTGTTGCTGCTTCTGGCTGCCGCCCGGGCACCCCTGGAAAACCTGGGTCTCCTGCTGTTTCCGTTGCTGGCAATCTCAACCCTGGTCCATCATCCCGGCACGCACACCGGACCGGAACTCGCCTTGCGCGGTCCGGTGGAATTGCATGTGCTGACCGCCATCGTGGCCTACAGCCTGGTGGTTCTGGCAGGCGCCCAGGCTGCGCTGTTGATGGTGCAGAATCGACTGCTGCACCACCACCGAACCCGTGGCCTGCTCCTGATTTTCCCGCCGCTCCAGACTATGGAACGCCTGCTGTTCCAGCTCATTGGTCTCGCGTTTTTCATGCTTTCGCTGGCGCTTCTCAGCGGCTTTTTCTTTGTGGACAACCTGTTTGCCCAGCATCTGGTCCATAAAACCGTGCTGTCCATCGCCGCCTGGGCCATCCTCGGCATGTTGCTGTGGGGCCACTATCGCTTTGGATGGCGGGGCAAGGTCGCCGTGCGTTGGACCCTGAGTGGCGGCGCGATGCTCACGCTGGGTTATTTTGGCAGCAAGTTTGTTCTGGAAGCGCTGCTCGGACGGCAATGGGGATGACTTCCCAGGGACGCTCCAGACCTTGGTCCATGACGCTGGCCGCACTCCGCTCCCGGTCAGCGCAACCTCTGGGCAGAACCGACGCCCCCGATTCGCATTGAAGGGATCTGGCGCGATTGCTATAGTTGAGGCAATTCTTAACGTTTCGTGGCCAAGCCAATGCTTGGCCCGGCGTGGAGAAGCGATCCTGGGACTGAACGGGCCAAAAAGAACAGCCTCTATTTATGGGCTGCTCAAAGCGCGAACGCCGCGCCCCGTAGATTCCTGCGCCCTGGGCGCGGACTCGGCCCGGATTCCGGATTTGACGATTCATGGAACCGGTTTATCGCTCATCCGGCGAAAACCCCTTCCCCATAAATTTAGCCCTTTAATTCCTGCCCAGGCGTTTCTCTCCATGCCGCCAGTCAAGTTCAGGAGCGTGACCGATGAATTTCAGCGCTGATTGTCGATCGATCCGCATCATCGCGATTTCAGCTTCCGCGACCTGTTCGGCACCGGCGTCCCATCCTGTCGAGAATGCCCTGGGTACCGAAGAGACCCCCCATGAAAAGAATGCTGATCAATGCCACGCAACCCGAAGAGTTGCGGGTCGTACTGGTTGACGGACAAAAACTATTTGACCTGGATATCGAAACCCCCTCACGAGAACAGAAAAAAGCCAATATCTACAAAGGCCGCATCACCCGCATCGAACCCAGCCTGGATGCCTGCTTCGTCGAATATGGCGGGGATCGCAACGGCTTTTTGCCGCTGAAGGAAATCTCCCGCGATTATTTCAAACCGGGCGTGGAAACCAATGGCCGGCTCAACATCGCTGAGCTGCTCCGCGAAGGCCAGGAAATCATCGTTCAGGTCGAGAAGGAGGAACGCGGCACCAAGGGCGCAGCGCTCACCACCTTCATCAGTCTGGCCGGCCGCTATCTGGTGCTGATGCCCAACAACCCCCGCGCAGGGGGTGTCTCGCGCCGCATCGAGGGAGAAGAACGGGACGAGATGCGCGAAATCATGCGCAATCTGGAAGTCCCCGAAGGCATGGGCATGATCGTGCGCACCGCCGGCATGGGGCGCTCCTCCGAAGAATTGCAGTGGGATCTGGGCTACCTGCTCCAACTCTGGCGCGCCATTGAACAGGCCGCCACCGAACGCCAGGCGCCGTTCCTGATCTACCAGGAAAGCAACATCATCATCCGCGCGCTGCGCGATTACCTGCGCGCCGACATCAACGAAATCATGGTCGATGATCCCGCCGTCTATGAGCAGGCGCGGGAATTCATCACTGCCGTCATGCCGCAAAACCTCGGGCGCCTGAAACTCTACCAGGATGCCATTCCCCTCTTCACCCGTTACCAGATCGAAAGTCAGATCGAGCTGGCCTTTGCGCGGGAAGTGAGGCTGCCATCGGGCGGTTCGATCGTCATCGACCACACGGAAGCCCTGACCAGCATCGACATCAACTCTGCCCGCGCCACCAAGGGTTCCGACATTGAGGAAACGGCGCTGCAGACCAATCTGGAGGCGGCCGATGAGATCGCGCGCCAGTTGCGGCTGCGCGACTTGGGCGGACTGCTGGTGATCGACTTCATCGACATGACGCCGGCCAAGAACCAGCGCGAAGTTGAAAATCGGCTCCGCGATGCCACCCAGCTTGATCGCGCGCGCATCCAGATCGGCCGCATCTCTCGCTTTGGCCTGCTGGAATTGTCTCGCCAGCGCCTGCGTCCATCCATCGGTGAGCACAGCCACATCACCTGCCCGCGCTGCGAGGGACGCGGCACCATCCGCTCGGTGGAATCCCTTGCGCTGGCCGTGCTGCGTCTGATCCAGGAAGAGGCCATGAAGGACCGCACCCAGCGCGTCATGGCTCAGCTACCCATTCCGGTGGCGACATTCCTGCTCAACGAAAAGCGCGCTGCGCTGGCGACTATCGAAGCCCGCCACGGCATTGCCGTTGTGATCATTCCCAACCCTCACATCGACACCCCGCGCTATGAGGTCACCCGCATCCGTCAGGATGAGGCGCGCACCAATGGCGAAACGGATGCCACCTACAAGCTGATTACCGAAGCGCCTGCCGTTCACTACGAGCCCAAAGCGGCCGCAACGACCCGCAGCCCGGCGCAAACCCCGGCTGTCAAGCTGGCGCCGCCACCGCCTGCGCCCGTGGCAGCCAAGGCCAAACCGGCTCCAGTTCCCACGGAACGGCCTCGCGCACCGTCTGGCGGCCTGCTCAAAAAGCTGTGGGACCGACTGTTTGGCGAATCCAAGACGCCAGCCGCGCCTGCTGAACCCGCTCAATCGGCTCCCAGCGTGACCGCAGCGGCGGAGGAAGAACAGGCCACCACGAGCACACCGCCGCCACGTCGCAGCCGCCCATCCGCCAATCGGCGTGGACGTTCCAAGCCCGCGGAC
>JBARUT010000265.1:0-6134 GCA_049645885.1 Candidatus Macondimonas sp. | reverse complement strand
GTTCGGGGTCATCTCCACTGCGGCCACCAGGCCTGTTTGGCGCACCTCGCCCACATGGGGGTGATCGCGCAGCGGCGCCAGTGCTTGCGCCAGGTGCTCGGCCAGGCGTCCATTGGACTCCAGGACCGGAGAGGCATCGAACAGGTCCAATGTGGCCAGTGCGGCCGCGCAGCCCAGGGCATTGCCGGTGTAGCTATGGGAGTGCAGGAAAGCTTTCAGGGTCGTGTACTCGTCATAGAAACCTGGGTAGATCGCCTCTCGCGTCAGCACGGCGGCAAGGGGCAGGTAGCCGCCGGTGAGGCCCTTGCCGACGCACAGGAAGTCAGGCGTTATCCCGGCCTGCTCACAGGCGAAGAAGGTGCCGGTGCGACCAAAGCCCACGGCGATTTCATCGGCGATCAGGTGCACGCCATGGCGGTCGCACAAGTCGCGCAGCCCGCGCAGGTAGATCGGGTGGTACATGCGCATGCCGGCGGCGCACTGGATCAGGGGCTCGACGATGACGGCGCAGATCTCATCGCTGCGCGCGGCCAGCAGCGCGGCCATGGGGGCAAGCAGCTCGCGGCTGTGGGTTTCCCAATCCACCCCCTCGGGCCGCAGGTAACAATCGGGAGTGGGCGCTTGCAGGCAGGGCATCAGCAAGGGACCGTAGGTCTCCCGATACAAGGCGACGCCGCCCACTGCCAAGGCGCCCAGGGTTTCGCCGTGGTAGGCGTTGGTAAGCGAAACGAACTGCTGCTTGCGCGTGCAGCCTTGGTTACGCCAGGCGTGGAAGCTCATCTTGAGGGCGATTTCCACGGCCGAGGAACCATTTTCCGCATAGAAGACGCGCGTGAGGCCTGGCGGCGCCCGTAGCACCAGCCGCTCGGCCAGTGTCACGGCGGGCTCGTGGGTGAAGCCGGCGGTGATGACATGGGCGAGGCGCCCCAACTGCTCCCGGATGCGGGCGTCAATATGGGGATGGCAGTGGCCGAAGAGATTCACCCACCACGAGCTGATGGCGTCCAGGTAGCGCTTGCCGTCGCAATCCTCCAGCCAGACGCCACGCGCCTGCCGAATGGGAATCAGAGGCAGGCTTTCGTGGTCCTTCATCTGGGTGCAGGGGTGCCAGAATACCTGCAGGTCGCGGTCGCGCAAGGCGGCATTGGTGTCGGTCATGGGTTTTTCCAGCAGCTAGGCGGTGGCGCTGCGGGCCGCGGGCGCCGCTTCGAGGGTTTTGATGAAGACCTTCGAATTGCGCTTGTAGTTGTACAGGCCCTGGCGCGCCACCGGCAGATCCTGGATGCGACCGGGACGATAGCCTTGTTCGATGAACCAGTGGGCGGTCTGGGTGGTGAGCACGAAGAGCCGGCGCAAGCCCCGTGCCCAGGCGCGCTGCTCCAGATGCGTGAGCAGGTCCTGGCCCAGGCCCAGCTCCCGATAATCCGGGTGCACGGCAATGCAGGCGATCTCGCCCACATCCTCCTCGATGAAACCATAGAGCGCCGCGCAGGCCAGGATCGCCTGATCCCGCTCCATCACGATAAAGTTGCCGATTTCCAGCTCCAGTTGCTCGCGCGAGCGGTGTACCAGAATCCCCTGGGTCTCCAGGGGCGCGATCAGGGCCAGCAGGCCGCCGATGTCGTCGATGGTGGCCTCGCGCAGCACGTCATATTGACCTGCCGTGATCAGGGTGCCGATGCCATCGCGTGTGAACAGTTCCAGCAGCAGGGCGCCTTCCTGCTGACGGGGAATGAGATGCGCACGCGGGACCCCGCTGCGGCAGGCTTGGACGCAGCCTTCCCAGGCGGGCCGGCGCTCGGGAACAAAATCGGTCGCGGCAAGTTGGGCTTCGGCCTGAGCGGGATCCATCTGGCCGGGACGGTTCGGCGCCATCGCCTCGACCACTTCTTCGAGGAAGATCAGCTTGTCCGCCCCGAGCTGGATCGCGGCCTGGGTGGCCACTGCCTCGCTTTGCAGGAAAAAGGCTTCGCCCGTGGTCGAGTAGCCCATGGGGGATAGCAGCACCACGGCCCCCTGATGCAGGGCCTGGCGTATGGCGGGTGTTTCCAAGCGGCGGATTTCACCACTGTGTTGGTGGTCCACCCCGTTGCGTACGCCGACGGGCCGGGCGATGAGGAAATTACCCGAGAGGAGGCGCAGGGCGGCACCGTCCATCGGGGTCTGTGGCAGGCCACAGGAGAAACCCGCCTCGATGTCCAGGCGCGCAGTGCCCACCGCGTCCTTGACGCATTCCAGGGCTGCGGCGGTCAGGACCGGAATCTCCCCATGGTAGGCCAGATCCAGGCTTGCCCTGTCCAGACGTTCGGCGAGTTGGGGCGCCACCCCGTGCACCAGCACCAATCGCACGCCGAGGCTGGCCAATAGGGTCAGGTCCTGGACCAAGTGGGGGAAATCCGCGGACATCACCGCTTCGCCGCCGAAACAGACCACGAAGGTCTTGCCGCGGTGGGCGTTGATGTAGGGCGTACTGTTGCGAAACCATTTGACGAAACGATCCATGGAAACTCAGGCCGTCGCAGGCGTCAGGCAGAAACGGATGATCAGCGCCTCCAGAATCTTCATCATCGGTGCGACGCGATCCAGTGCCAGATATTCATTGGGTTGGTGGGCCTGTTCGATGTTGCCCGGCCCGAGGATGACCGTGTCCATACCCATGCCCCGATAGTAGGGCCCTTCCGTGCCGAAGGCCACTGCGCCCGGCTCCTGGCCAGTGAGGGATGCAGCAACTGTCACCAGGGGACTCGTTGCGGGGGTTTCCATGGGCGGCAGCCCATCGAACAGGGGGAGAAATTCCAGGGTCAGGTCCGAATCACCCAGCGCAGCTTCCGCCCGGGCGCGCAACTGGGCCCGAATGTCTTCCGGATCCATGCCGGGCAACAGGCGCACATCGAAATGCAGCTCGCATTCGCCACAGATGCGGTTGGGGTTGTCCCCGCCGTGAATATGGCCCAGGTTGAGGGTGGGATGTGGGATGACGAAACCCGGATGGCGGTAGCGCTGCAGCCAGCTCTGGCGTTCCACCATCAGGGCACCGATGACCCGATGCATGCCGTCCAGGGCGTTGCGTCCCAGCGACGGATCGCTGGAATGGCCCGAGCGGCCCAACAGGCGGATGCGTTCCATCATCACGCCTTTGTGAAGATGCGCTGGACGCATCGCTGTGGGTTCGCCCAGGACCGCGTAGCGCCCCTGGAAGGCCTGGCCGTCGGCCAGGGCGCGAGCGCCCGCCATGCTGGTTTCTTCATCCGCAGTTGCCACAATAACAAGGGGCTGATGAAAATCGCGCCGACCCAGTGCAGCGACGGTGGCGAGCACGATGGCGAAAAAGCCCTTCATGTCGCTGGTACCCAATCCGTACAGCCGATCTTCACGAACATCGGCTTTTAGCGGATCACTTTTCCATCCCTGTCTGTCGAAGGGGACCGTGTCAGTATGGCCGGCCAGCACCAGCGCACCAGGACCTTTCCCCAAGGTGGCCACCAGATTGGCTTTGTGCGGCGCGCCGGGCAGCGGCAGGATTTCCACGCTGAATCCAAGCTCTTGGCACCATAGGGAAATCAGATCGATGGTGGCGCGGTTACCCATGTCCCATTCGGCCTGGGCGCTGCTCACCGAGGGGGTGGCGACGAGTTGCGATATGAGGTCCAGAACCGGCGGCAAAGGGGTGTTCATGATGCGCATTGTGGTGCCAACACGGTTGGCGAGACAAGGGCAAAACTTGAACTTGCAAGGCAATATTGCTTACTGTTGCGCCCAGTTGCCAATGGGGCAAGCGAATTTGGTAAGGCATTGACAATATTAAAAACGGCGCGCGCAAACCGGAAAAGGCCTGGGGGCCGTGCCGGAAAACGCCACCGCACAATGCGGCACTGGATCTGGGCCGCCACGCTGGGAATGGCGCTGGGTATGGCCGGATGCGAGCGCAACGCCCCATCGAATGCTCGGGATCTCGACGCGATTCAGCAACGGGGTGAGCTCGTCGTGGTGACCCGCGCCGCGCCCACGACCTTCTACCAGGATGGCTACGGTCCGCAGGGGCCCGAGTTCGACATGGCGGAGGATTTCGCCCGTCATCTCGGGGTGCGTACCCGCTACCTGGTTGCCAGCAGCGTGACCGAGGCCCTGCACTGGCTGGAACAGGGTCAGGCCGATCTGGCGGCGGCGGGCATCAGCCGCACCCCGACGCGTGAATCCCGTTTTCGCTTCGGGCCTGTCTATCGCCACATCGAGCAGCAGGTCATCTGTCATCGGGATGGCCCCCAGCCGCGGGACATCCAGCAGCTGGCGGGGTTGCAGTTGCGGGTGGGCGCGGGCACCAGTCACGAAGAGCGGCTCGAGCAAGTGGTTGCCGATGCCCCGGGCTTGCGCTGGGAAACAGCGGAGGCAGCGAGTGCGGCACAACTGCTGGAACAGGTCTGGCGCCGCGAAATCGACTGCACGGTCGTGGATTCTCCCGAAGTCGCCGTCCATCGGCGCTTCATGCCGGAACTGGAAGTGGCCTTCGATCTGTCAAGCCGCGAGGAACTCTCCTGGGTATTGCCCCAGTCGGCCAGCCGGCTTGAAGCGGCGTTGGAACTCTGGATGCAGGACTATCGCGACCAAGGCTTGCTGGCGGCTCAGGAAGATCGCTATTTTGGTCACCTGGATGCATTCGACTACCTCGACATGACCACCTATCGTGGCCGCATCTTCAGCCGCCTGCCGCGCTACCGCAATCATTTCCGCCGCGCCGAGGCGCGTTTTGACCTGCCCTGGACCCTGCTGGCCGCCGTGGCCTATCACGAATCCAGTTGGGACCCCTCAGCCGTGAGTCCCACCGGTGTGCGCGGACTGATGATGTTGACCTCGTCCACCGCCCGCTCGATGGGCGTGGACCGGCTGGATCCGGGGCAAAGCATCGAAGGCGCGGCACGTTACCTCTCCGAGCTGCGTGACGCCTTGCCAGCCGAGATTCCTGAACCGGACCGTACCTGGATGGCGCTGGCGGCCTACAACGTGGGCCCAGGTCATCTCAAGGATGCCCGTAAACTGGCGATGCGCCTCCATCTCGATCCAAACCGCTGGAGCGGTGTGAAGGAGGCTTTTCCGAAACTGTCGCAGCGCGCCTACGCGCGTTTCAGCAACTATGGCTATGTCCAGGGCAGTCAGCCGGTACGCTATGTGGAGCGCGTGCGGGATCTCCACGCCATTCTGGACCTGGCCTCCGCCGAGCAGAGCGGCCATGTCCAAAGCGATTATTTCCTCGCTGTCGGCGAACGGCGCGTCGCCTATCCGTGAAGATCGACCCGCGCAGGGGGCGTTTGGTCGGGGCCACCTATCGGCCCAGTCCCCATTGCGATGCCCGGCCCGCCGGGATGCCGATTTCACTGCTGGTGATTCATGGTATCAGTCTGCCGGCCGGCGAATTCGGCGGGCCCTGGATCGAGCGTTTGTTCCTGGGACGGCTTGCATCAGGGATGCACCCTGCGCTCGCTGATCTGGCGGGCATGAGGGTGTCAGCCCATCTCCTCATCCGTCGCGACGGGAAAATCATCCAGTTCGTGCCCTTCAAACGCCGCGCCTGGCACGCGGGCGTTTCCGTATTTCAGGACCGACCCCGCTGCAATGACTACAGCATCGGCATCGAGCTGGAGGGGACTGATGCGGCGCCCTATGCCGACATCCAGTACGCGCGACTCATCGCCGTGACGCGTGCCCTGATGCGTGCCTATCCCGCGATCACCCCCGATCGGGTCGTCGGACACTGCGATATCGCCCCGCACCGCAAGACCGATCCTGGCCCAGCCTTTGACTGGAGCCGGTTGCGCTGCGGTCTTGCGATGTAAAGGTAGGCGGTGAAGGGCACCAGTCTGGTCGCTGTGACCAGAGGGTGGCATCCAGTCCCGGATGTCGGCAGCGGGTTTGAACACCGCTTCGGTTGCGACGGCCTCGGCCCGGCTCGGCGAAAGCGGCAATGACCGTCTTCCCGGCCGTACCCGGCCCGGCTAGATGGTTTTGCCGACGGTGCCGCAGGGGGGCGCCCCACCTAATCCCATGCAAGCCGCTGCCTCAGCCGGTGATGGCGCCTTCGCTGGCGCTGGAAACCAGCTTGGCGTACTTGGCCAGTACCGTGCCGGGCTTCTCCTCCCGCG
>JBARUT010000264.1:0-1691 GCA_049645885.1 Candidatus Macondimonas sp. | reverse complement strand
GGTTGACGGGCGGGGAATAAGGCTTTTACGCTCCCTATTTTTGCATCGGCAGCGACATGCGGGTGCCCGGGGTGCTCGCCGAGACCGCCATGGCGCTGGCCGAGGCGGGCATTTCGATTCTCGCCATGCACCACCCCTGCGTCAGGTCGACATGCAGTGCGTGATCGACGAGCGCGACCATGACCATGCCATCCGCGCCCTGCATCGCCGCCGGATGGAACGCCATGACCGCGGCGTCGCGATCTGCGCGGCCTGAACAGCGCCCCGGCATCCCTTGCCGCTCCACGAGGGCCGTCGCAACGGCCCCACGACATACCCCTAGGAGGCCCATCCTGGCAGCTACCAGTTTCGTCCTTTTTCTGCTCGCCTTCGTGGCCGTCGGGCTGGCGTCGGCGCGGTTCAGCCGCGGTACCGGCGCCGACTATTACCTGGCCAGCCGCAGCATTCCGCCGCCGCTGGCCGGCCTGTCCGCGGTGGCGACCAACAACAGCGGCTATATGTTCATCGGTGTCATCGGCTACACCTACAGCACCGGGTTGGCCTCCGTCTGGCTGATGCTGGGCTGGATCCTCGGCGATTATCTGGCCTCGCGCTGGATTCATCCGCGACTGCGCCGCGCCGCGGCCGCCGGTTCCGAGCTGAGCTTCGTGGGCCTGGTCAGCGACTGGAACGGCGAGGTCCAGCCGGCACTCAAGCGCCTGTTGGCAGTGCTTACCCTGGTCTTTCTGCTCGCCTACACCAGCGCGCAACTGGTCGCGGGCAGCAAGGCGCTGTCCGGCGTCTTCGCCTGGCCGCAGTGGAGCGGCGCCGTGTTGGCCGCGGTATTGGTGATCGCCTATTCGGCTGCCGGCGGCCTGCGCGCCTCGATCTGGACCGATGTCGCCCAGTCGATCGTGATGATGGGCGCCATGGCGGTATTGCTCTATACCGCGCTGGCGGCGGCGGGCGGTTTCTCGGGGGCCCACGCCGCCCTGTCCGGGGTCGAGCATCTGCTCGATTGGTTTCCCCCGGACCTGGCTTGGCCCGGGGTGAGCGGCGCGCTGCTGTTTGCGGTGGGCTGGCTGTTCGCTGGGTTTTCAGTGATCGGCCAGCCGCACATCATGGTGCGCTTCATGGCGCTTTCCGGGGATCCCGGCCTGACCCGTACCCGGCGCTGGTATTACACCTGGTTCGCATTGTTCTACGCCATGGCCACCGGCGTCGGCTTGCTGTCGCGGGTGCTGATCGCGGATCCCGGAGACTTCGATGCCGAGATGGCGCTGCCGCGGCTGGCCCAGGAGCTGTTGCATCCGGTTGGCGTCGGCCTGATTCTCGCGGGGGTCTTCGCCGCCACGCTGTCGACTGCGGACTCCCTGGTCCTGGCCTGTTCTTCCGCGCTGGCCCGGGATCTGCCCGCCTCGGGACGCGGGGAGGTGCCGCTATTGCGTTACAAGTTCACCACTGCTCTGGTCGTGTTGTGCGCCCTGGTCTGGGCGCTGTTGGGCCGCAGCAGCGTATTCGGCATCGTGATCTTTTCCTGGTCGGGCCTGGCCGCCTCCCTGGGCCCGCTGCTGGTATTGCGGGTCCTCGGGGTGCCGGTGGTATTTGCCAATGGCGCGCTGGCGGCCGTGCTCGGTGTCGCCGTGGCCATCGGCTGGCGACTCGCTGGCCTGCACAGCGGCGTCTACGAGGGCATGCCGGGGATTCTGATC
>JBARUT010000263.1:0-6333 GCA_049645885.1 Candidatus Macondimonas sp. | reverse complement strand
GTGTGGGTCTTGGCTGCTTCTTGGGGTTCATTGAAGGTGGTTTCTGGGTGAGAATAGGCCTGCTGCTCTTTATGGGTGTCGGCGAGAAATCCAGATATACAAGCAGCCAGCGAAAGGCATGCGCTGGAGTTTTATCCAGTCTAAACAATAGGATGCTGGCGATATGGTGCTGATGATCGACAACTACGACTCCTTCACCTACAACCTGGTGCAGTATCTGGGCGAGTTGGGTTGCGAGGTGGCGGTGCATCGCAACGACCAGATCACACTGGATCAGATCGAAGCGCTCGCTCCGAGCCACATCGTGATTTCCCCCGGCCCGTGTACCCCCAATGAAGCGGGGATTTCGGTGCCGTCCATTACGCGGTTCGCCGGTGAAATCCCCATTCTCGGTGTGTGCCTGGGCCACCAAAGCATTGGCCAGGCTTTCGGCGCGCGCATCGTGCATGCCCGGCGACTCATGCACGGCAAGACCTCTGCCGTTTATCACTCCGGTAAGGGTGTGTTCCGCGGCTTGCCCAGTCCGTTCACCGCCACCCGCTACCATTCCCTGGTGGTTGCCCCCGACAGTTTGCCCGACTGCCTGGAGGTAACGGCCTGGACTGTGGAAGCCGATGGCATGCGGGAGGAAATCATGGGCATGCGGCATCGCCATCTGGCGGTGGAAGGCGTGCAATTTCATCCTGAGTCCATCCTGACGGAGCATGGTCATGCCTTGCTGCGGAACTTCCTCGAGTCCGACCGTCCGGCGCGAGCGGCCTGACAGTGGGCGACTTGGATTTGCCGCAGGCCATTGCCCGGTTGATCGCCCGCGAGGATCTCGCCGATGCCGAGATGACGTCGGTCATGCACACCATCATGTCCGGCCACGCGACCCCCGCCCAGATTGGCGGCTTGCTGGTGGGCTTGCGGATGAAGGGCGAGACGGTCACTGAAATCGTCGCCGCCGCCCGGGTCATGCGCGAACTGGCCACCCCGGTCCCGGTGGCCGACACGCGCTACCTCGTTGACACCTGTGGAACGGGAGGGGACGGGCGCGGCTTGTTCAATGTGTCCACCGCCGTGGCCTTTGTGGTGGCGGCCGCCGGAGGGCGGGTGGCCAAGCATGGCAATCGCTCCGTATCCAGCCGCAGCGGCAGCGCGGATGTGCTCGAGGCGGCCGGCGTGCGACTGGACCTTGCGCCTGATGCGGTGGCCCGCTGCATCGACGAGCTGGGCGTCGGCTTTCTGTTCGCGCCAGCACACCACGGGGCCATGCGGCATGCCATCGGTCCGCGTCGAGAGATGGGGGTGCGCACGCTGTTCAATCTGCTCGGTCCCCTGACCAACCCGGCGCGGGCGCCCAACCAGTTGCTGGGGGTGTTCGATGCCGTCTGGGTGGAGCCCCTGGCCCAGGTGCTGGGCGCTCTGGGGAGCCGCCATGTGATGGTGGTGCACGCCGAGGATGGGCTGGATGAAATCAGCATCCAGGCGCCAACTCGCGTGGCGGAATTGCGCGACGGAGAGGTGATCAACCGCCTGCTCACGCCGGAGGATTTCGGGCTGCAGCGGCAATCACTGGCGTCCCTGCAGATCGAGTCGCCGGGTGAAAGTCTGGCCATGATGCGAGGCGTCTTTGCGGGCGCGATGGGGGCGGCGCGGGACATCGTGCTGATCAATGCCGCCGCAGCGCTGCATGTGGCCGGGCGCGCGGCCGATCTGGCCGAAGGCATGGCGCTGGCGACTGCGGCAGTGGACAGCGGCGAAGCCGGCCGGCGACTGGACCGCTTGGCGCAGCGATCGAGAGAACTTGCCGAATGACGACCATGACCCCAGCCGATGATGTGTTGACGCGCATTCTGGCGCGCAAGCGGGAGGAGGTGGCCGAGTGCAGTGCCCGCCTGCCCTTGCCGGCCTTGCAACAGCGCACCCGGGAGGCGGCACCCTTGCGGGATTTTGCCGGTGCCCTGCGGGATCGGATGGCGCGAGGGGAATCGGCGGTGATTGCCGAGATCAAGCGCGCCTCCCCGAGCAAGGGGCTGTTGCGGGCGGATTTCGATCCGGCTGCCATCGCTCGCTCTTATGCCGCCGGTGGAGCAGCCTGCCTGTCGGTACTGACCGATCGGGATTTTTTTCAGGGCGCCACCGCTTTCCTCCTGGCGGCTCGAGCGGCCTGTGACCTGCCGGTTCTGCGCAAGGATTTCATGATCGATCCCTACCAGATCTGGGAATCCCGCCAGATGGGGGCCGACTGCGTGTTGCTCATCGTGGCCGCACTGGCGGATGAGTTACTGGCCGAACTGGAGGCGCTGGCGCGCGCTCTTGGCTTGGCGGTATTGGTGGAAGTCCATGATGCCTTGGAGCTCGAGCGCGCGTTGCGGTTGCCGGATTCGGTGCTGATCGGGATCAACAACCGCAATCTGCGCACCTTCGCGACCCGCCTCGAAACCACGTGGGACCTGCTGGTACAGATTCCCGCTGGCCGGCTGGTGGTGACCGAAAGCGGCATCCATACCGCGGCGGATGTGGCAGCCATGCGCGCACACGATATCGGTGCGTTTCTGGTGGGCGAGGCGTTCATGCGCGCTCCCGATCCGGGCGCACGCTTGCAGGAATTATTTGGTACGACAAGGGCTTGAGGAGAGGGTGACATGAAGGCGCGGATCAAATGGGTGGAAGATGTGACCTTTCTCGGCGAGTCGGGCAGCGGTCATGCGGTGGTGATGGACGGGCCGCCGGAGAACGGCGGGCGTAACCTCGGCGTGCGGCCCATGGAGATGCTGCTGCTGGGCATGGGGGGGTGTGCCAGCTTCGATGTGGTGCAGATTCTGCGCAAGAGCCGTCAGCGCATCACGGATTGCGTTGCCGAGCTCAGCGCCGAACGGGCCGAGACGGATCCCAAGGTATTCACCCGTATTCATATTTCTTTCATCGTGACCGGGCATGATCTGGGCGAGCCGCAGGTGCGCCGGGCGGTCGAGCTGTCGGCGGAAAAATATTGCTCGGCCTCGATCATGCTGGGCAAGACGGCTGAAATCACCCACGATTTCGAAATTCGGGAGATAGCTGCTCTATAGCTTGTCAGGCGAGACAACAGGCTCGGGTTGCCGTATAATCTGCGCCCCCTGAAGTGTTCGGTAGGCCGGTCGCTTCGGGGTTTTTTCTTCCCGCTTGGTCGCATGGTTTGAGCAGCCTGCTTGGACCAGAGCATGTGGGATGGAGTCAATGGGTCCCTTATATCGGATCGGGAGGATCGGGCATTGCTGCTATCGTCCAACAAGATCAAGCTGCACGGCTTCAACAACCTGACCAAGTCGTTGAGTTTCAATATCTACGATGTCTGTTATGCGCGCACTGATGAGCAAACCGAGCGCTACATCCAGTACATCGACGAGGCCTACAACGCCGAGCGTCTCACCACCATCCTCACCGATGTAGCGAACATCATCGGCGCCAATGTGCTCAATATCGCGCGCCAGGATTACGATCCCCAGGGCGCGAGCGTGACCATGCTCATCTCCGAAGGTCCCGTCGATCCGGAGGAGTCCGACAACAGTGAATCCCCCGGTCCGCTGCCGGAGACTGTGCTGGGCCATCTGGACAAGAGCCACATCACGGTTCACACCTATCCCGAAAGTCATCCGCACAAGAACATCAGCACGTTCCGGGCAGACATCGATGTCTCGACCTGTGGGGTGATCTCGCCACTCAAGGCCTTGAATTATTTATTGCACAGCTTTGAGTCGGATATCGTCACCATCGACTACCGCGTGCGCGGCTTCACCCGTGACATCAGTGGCCGCAAGCACTTCATCGATCACTCCATCAATTCAGTCCAGAACTACCTGAGCCGCGATACCCTTTCGCGTTATCAGATGATGGATGTCAACGTCTATCAGGAAAACATCTTCCATACCAAGATGATCCTGCGTGATTTCCGGCTGGATGATTATTTGTTCGGGGAATCGGAGGCCGAGCTGGATCCCAAGGAGCGCCAGGCGATTCGCAAGCAGTTGCGCCACGAAATGCTAGAGATTTTCTACGGCCGCAACATGCGCAAGGTCAACGAATGGGGCGGGGAGCCTGCCTTGCAGAACCAGCGCGGGCGGCCCAGTCAGAAGAAATAGGCGCCCCGGGTCATGATGCGGGAAACCGCGTGCATGAGCCGTCGAACGGGGCCGGGCAGATTTCGTGCCCCGGCCCGGCGCGCCGTATCGCCATGGTGGAGTTCGTCCCGTTCCATCTGATCCAGGATGGCTCGACTCTTGGCATCCGCCGCGGGCAAGCGCCCCAGATGATTCTGGATGTGGTCGATCACCTGCTTTTCCGTTTCGACCACGAAGCCCAGGCTCCAGCGATCGCCGACCAATCCCGCCAGTGTCCCAATCCCGAAAGAGCCCAGATACCACAGCGGCGCCAGGCGGCTTGGTCGGTCCTCGAGTTCTTCCAGTCGCCGCTGGCACCAGATCAGATGGGCATGTTCCTCGCGGGCCGCCTGGCGCAGGGTGTCGCGCACGGCAGGGTCCCGGCTGAACAGGCTTTGGCCTTGATACAGCGCCTGGGCGCTGATTTCGCCGGCATGATTGACCCGCATCAGGCGCGCCGATTCCCGGCGCTCATCGGCACTCAGCAGACTCTCCGCAATCTCGTCATCCGGGTGGGGGCCGATGGCCTCATGCGGGTCGGCATGCAGCGTGCGCAAGGCCTGCTGCAAATCCATCAAGAGGCGGTCGGTCCAGCGGTAATTTCGGTTGCTCATGGAGCCAATCTAGCGGCCCGCCGAAACCGAGGCAAGCGGAATCCCCGTGCAAACTGGATCTGGGTCAGCTTCTGTGCCCGCCACGGAAGAATCGGGGCGCGGTAGAATGACGCCGGATTGCCGATTGAGGAACAGATCCTTGGGTTTTTATCGCCATCATGTGTTCTTCTGCACCAACGTCCGGGCGCCCGATGCACCGCGCCCCAGTTGTGGCGGCTGCGGTTCCGAAAAGCTTCGGGCGTATGCAAAACAGCGCATAACCGAGCTGGGTCTGAATGGTCCGGGCCAGGTGCGCATCAACCTAGCGGGCTGCATGGAGCGCTGCGAACAGGGTCCCGCCGTGGTCGTCTATCCCGAGGGAGTCTGGTATCGCTGCCGGGATACGAGCGATGTGGACGCCATCATCGAACAGCATCTGGTGCAGGGACAGGTGGTCGACTGGCTGCGGATCTGACATCTGCATTGCCAAAGGCATCGCCTGCTTGTAAAATCCTCCCCTTTTCCAGGGTTCAGCGATGGCGGCGGTTTGCCCATCCACCCTGACAGTGCGAAATAGACTGCCCGGAGCGGCCCAGGATCATGAAAACGTTTTCTGCAAAATCTGAGACGGTCACCCAGGACTGGTATCTGGTCGATGCCGATGGCAAGACCTTGGGTCGCTTGGCCACCGCGATTGCCGATCGCCTGCGCGGCAAGCACAAGCCTGAATTCACGCCTCATGTGGATACGGGTGATTACATTGTGGTCGTCAACGCTGAAAAGATTCGCGTCACCGGCAACAAGTTGAAAGACAAGACCTATCACCACCACACCGGTCACATCGGCAACATGAAGTCCACCACCCTGGAGAAGCTGCTCGCCGAGCACCCCCAACGTGCCCTGGAGATCGCCGTGCGTGGCATGATGCCGAAGAATCGCCTGGGTCGCGCAATGATCAAGAAACTGCGGATTTTCGCCGGTGGCGAGCACATCCACACGGCCCAGCAACCCAAACCCCTGGATCTTTGATCCGGTGCCCCATCCAGCGAGTGGAACCTAAGATTCATGGCTGAACAACATTACTTCGGTATTGGTCGTCGCAAAAGCGCGAGCGCGCGGGTTTATCTGGTTCGCGGCTCGGGCCGGATCGAGGTCAACGGCAAGACGCTTGAAGACTATTTCGGTCGCGATACCTCGCGCATGGTGACTCGTCAGGCGCTTGAGTTGATGGAAGTATCGGACAAGTTTGATGTCCGCGTGCTGGTGGGCGGCGGTGGCATGAGCGGCCAGGCCGGCGCAATCCGTCTCGGCATCAGTCGCGCCTTGGTTGCGTATGACGAGGCAAACAAGCCCGCCCTGCGCCGCGCCGGCTTCATGACCCGCGATGCACGCGAGGTGGAGCGCAAGAAGGTCGGCCTGCACAAGGCCCGCCGCGCACCGCAATACTCCAAGCGTTAATCGCGAGCCTCCCTTTCCCTGGGGAAGCGGAGAACGCGGCTTTGCTTTTGGGGGATCGTCTAGCGGCAGGACTACGGACTCTGACTCCGTCAACCTAGGTTCGAATCCTAGTCCCCCAGCCAAAAATAAAAGGCTTGACCCGGCGGTCAAGCCTTTTT
>JBARUT010000262.1:0-4786 GCA_049645885.1 Candidatus Macondimonas sp. | reverse complement strand
CCGTCGGCCTGCAGGATGGCGGCGCTCTTGTCGCCTTCGGCGCGGGTCACTGTGGCACGCCGGGCGCGCTCGGCGGCGGCCTGTTCCTCCATGGCGTGCTGCATGGTCGGCGAGGGCTTGATGTCCTGAATCTCGACTGTTTTCAGGGCGATGCCCCAGTCGGCGATGTCATCCGAGATGGAGGCTTTCAGCTTGGCCTTGATCATCTCGCGCGACGACAGGGCATCGTCCAGATCCATCTCGCCGACGATCGAGCGCAATGAGGTCTGTACCAGGCTCTGGATGGCGAACACGTAGTTCTCAACGCCGTAGACTGCTTTCTCGGGTGCCACGATGTTGATGTAGGCCAGCGCGTTGGCAATGATTACCGCGTTGTCGCGGGTGATGACTTCCTGCGAGGGGATGTCCAGCACGATGTCCTTGGTGGTCACCTTGTAGGACACCGTGTCGACGTACGGGATGATCAGGTTCAGGCCCGGGCCGAGCGTGCTCTGGTATTTGCCCAGCCGCTGCACCACGTGCTTGCTGCCCTGCGGCACGATGCGCACGCCAAGGCCGATGGTGACGACAACCAGGATGAACAGGATAAGTGCAAGCGCGGTTCCGGGCATGGCGGGTCTCTCTAAGAGTGGGTTGAATGAGCTTCAATATTTAAATCAAGGGTGGCGTCAGTCGCGTTTTTCGACGATCAGGGTGTTGCCGGAAAAATCCTTCACATAGACCCGGTCGCCAATGGTCACCGGTTCATTACAGATGAATTCCCACTCATCATCGCCCAGCAAGGGTGTGGTGAAGCGCACCATCCCGTGGTGCCCGCCGTGGGGCGCACGCAGCACCCGGCCCGCTTCACCGATGACCGCAGCGCGCGCGTTGCCCGCTTGGGTGCGGTCCTTCATCAGTGGGCGCAGGTAGCGGAACCACAACAGCGTCATCAGCCCGGATGCAGCGGACCAGAGCAGGAGCTGGAGGCCCAGACTCAAGTCCGGTTCGATCCACAGGCTTGCGCCCACCAGCAGCGCGCCCAGCCCGAACCAGAAGACGAAAAAGCTGGCCAGGAACATTTCGGCGATCATCAGCGCCATCCCCAGGACCAGCCAATGCCAATAGAGCATGTGTTGTGTTTCTCCTGAGAGAGGGATGACGGGCGGCTGACCGTCGTCGCGAACATTGGCGCTGACGATGGGCCGGCGGCAGGACCCTGTCAAGTGGCGCAGGGCGGGCGGGCAGGCCGCGCTGCAAACGTGCCAGCGCGGACAGATCGGACCGCCTCGACGAGTGCATGTTGGGTCGCGCATCCGATTCCAGCCATTACGGATGAATGATTCAGTCCAATTCCTTCGGGAAAGGCAAACCGAGTTGTCCTGGCAGGCTGGACCGGTCGCGGCCTGGCCGTCTGGAAACAAGATCGAGTGCATCATGGCGCAGCAACGTCCCGTCGGGGAGGATGTGTTGCACCGCATGCCCCACGGCCTGCAAGCGCGAGGCGATCCAGTGCGCCCGATGGCAACGGCGCGGGTCGGCTTCGGCACACATCAGCGCCAGCGGGGTAGGTGCAAGGACCGGCTGGAGTCGGATCAGGCCAGCTGCGAAGCGCGCCTGGGCGGCGGCATCGGTCTCGGTGGCCCCCAGCAATCCGCCCCATTCCTCTCCCAGGTAGAGATAGCCGATGCCGGCCTCGCTGAGTGCAGCGCGCAGGGGCGTCTGGCGATACTGGGGCGCGATGCGGCTGGTGGGATAACGGCGCACATCCACCAAGAGGCCGATGCCGTGAGACATCAGCAGCCCCCGCAGCATGGGCAGAGGATGCCGGGAATGACCGACGGTGTAGATGGTGGCGAGCGGCTGGGACATGGCATCGCCAGCATAGTCTGGTCACGGTATGGATCGCCAGCAGCCGAACGCACCCAAGCTACAAGGGAAATGACGATGGGGCGCGACGCCAGCCGGTCCGGGATTCCGGTAACCGGCGTCGCGCCCTGGGTTCCGGATCAGCCGGCCAGCCGCACGGCGAACTCGGCCACACGTCGGCCTTGGTAGCGGGCCACGGCGGCTTCCTTCTCGGAGACCTGTCGACTGCCGTCGCCGCCAGCCAGTGTGGCCGCGCCATAGGGCGAACCGCCGATGACCTCGGAATTATCCGACAACATCTGGCCAGCCACATCACCATAGCCCAGCGGCACGATCAACATGCCGTGATGGGCCAGGGTGAGCCAGAAGGAAGTGATGGTGGTTTCCTGTCCGCCGCCCACCCCGGTGCTGGTGAATACGCTGGCCAACTTGCCATTGAGCGTGTTTTTGGCCCACAGGCCGCCTGTCTGATCAAGGAAGCTGCGCATCTGGCCGGTCATGTTACCGAACCGGGTGGGGGAACCAAACAGGATGGCGTCATAGTCAGCCAGCTCCGCGGGGGTGGCGACGGGAGCCGCCTGATCGAGCTTGGCGCCGAACTGGCGCGCCTGTTCTTCGGGGATGGTTTCCGGGACCCGTTTGAGGGCCACCTCGGCACCGCTGACGGCGCGAGCGCCCTCGGCGACATACTGTGCCATCGTTTCGATGTGGCCATACATGGAGTAATAGAGCACGAGAATCTTGGCCATGTCAGACTCCTTGGAAAGTGAAACAGGCGTTTTGCAACTGCCAGAAAGCGGTCGGGACCGGGGCCACAACCGCGACATGAGGCTACCTTAAACCCCCTTGAGACCGGGATAAATGACCCAATAGCAAAAAGATCGTTCCGTAAGTGAACGATGATGCGCGATTTGAATGACAGGGCCTTGTTTGTCCTGGGGGTGTGGGAACGGAGGATCTCGCCGGCCGGCCGGCCAGCTGGTGCCGGTGCTGCCGGCATGGACTGGGCCGGGCAAGCCATTGAGTGTGGGAAATGCTGATTTATTCTGTCATCGCGGGCGTGCAGCGCCGTGGCGATCCATAGGTTATTGATTTTTTTGCGACATGGATTGCTTCGCTGCATTCGCAATGACGAGAGCGGAATAAATCAGCGCTTCCCTAAAGGCTTATGGGACAGCAGAAATGGGGTTTTCCGTCCAAGTCCTGCGCCGCGTGTGTTATACGTTCGGGTCCGGCTCTTGTCAGATTCCGACACTGGAAGACCCTATGCCTGATACACCCGCTTACACGCCACCCAAAGTCTGGAAATGGGACGCCCAGAGCAGCGGGCGGTTTACCCGCATCAACCGGCCCGTCGCCGGGCCGACACATAACAAGGAATTGCCCGTCGGCAGGCATCCGCTGCAGCTTTACTCGCTGGCAACGCCCAACGGGATAAAGGTCACGGTGATGCTGGAAGAGTTGCTCGCGCTGGGCAAGCACGATGCCGAATACGATGCACATCTGATCAACATCATGGAAGGCGATCAATTCGGCAGTGGCTTTGTCGCGGTGAATCCGAACTCCAAAATCCCGGCCTTGCTCGACCGGAGTGCATCGCCGCCCATCCGCGTGTTTGAATCGGGCGCCATCCTGGTTTATCTCGCCGAAAAGTTCGATGCCTTCCTGCCTAAAACGCCTGCGCCGCGCGCCGAATGCCTGTCCTGGCTGTTCTGGCAGGTCGGCAGTGCGCCGTTCCTGGGTGGGGGCTTCGGGCATTTCTATGCCTATGCGCCGGAGAAAATCGAATACTGCATCGATCGCTTCACGATGGAAGTAAAACGCCAGCTCGACGTCCTGGATCAACACCTTGCCACCCGGCGCTACCTGTGTGGCGATGAATACACCATCGCGGACATGGCCAACTATGCCTGGTATGGCGGTCTGGTGCTGACGGATCTTTACAACGCACAGGAGTTTCTCGACGTCGCGTCCTACAGGCACGTCATCCGCTGGGCGTCCGAAATTCACGCGCGGCCCGCAGTGCAGCGCGGTCGCCGGGTCAACAGGATCTGGGGGCCGGAAAACGAGCGGGTGCAGGAACGACATGATGCCAGCGACCTGGACTAGCGCCTGCCATCACCCACGCCGACCCGACGACGCGGGCCGCCAGCATCAGGCATTGGGATCAGGCGCGCTTCGATGCCCCCACGGAAGCCGGGTGTCGAGCCTGATCCTGATTAACCGCGTTGCTGCGCTCATATCAGGGTGCGGCCAGCCTGAGCAGATGGGGTGATGGCGTTCTATTCACCATTGACGTGGAGCAGGAAAGCGCCGGTAAGGCCGATACCCGCTCCCGCATACCATACCGGAAGAGTGAGTGCACCGAGCTTAATTGACCGGGAAAGGGGCTTTGTAAACCGCAACGGCGGCGGCTCCAGTCGAGGCGATGATGGTATATCCCGTCATGACAGAGCCCCAGCCCGCGTAATGCAGGGCAGCGCTTTTGCCCTGAACGGTGGTCAGATCAGACCACATGGATCCCATTTCGGCTCGATACGCTTGAAAACCCGGCCCCAGGGCCGCCTGTCCCTGGACCATGCGTAGATCGGCATCGGACAGCTCGGCCATGCTGGCCTGGGCCGCCAGCGGCGTCAGGGCAGCTACGGCGAAGAATTGCGCGGATTGCGTGAAGGTGTTCATGGCGTCGTTTCTCCGTTACAGCCTGGAATTTCACCAGAGCCGCGTTGGTTCCTCTCATCTTCACTCTCGGCGCCGGCGCGCGCGACCTGAGCATCGACGCAAGTATTCGGCGGGCCATGGCAACAAATTCGAGTCTGACCCCACTTAAATCCGCAACGTCAAAGCCAGCGCAAGGGCGGCTCGTCCAGCAGACGATTCTGCGCTTCCAGATCAGTCACATGCTGCTGCCAATAGTCGTCGGTATTGAACCAGGGGA
>JBARUT010000261.1:0-2650 GCA_049645885.1 Candidatus Macondimonas sp. | reverse complement strand
TGACTGGACTGCGCCCGCGGCAGCGCCCTCCGGCCGGAACGATATGGAAATCGACGACGACATTCCCTTCTGATGGCATATATCAGCGACTTGGCGTGCTAATCAGGGTTCTTCGCACGCTGATTTTGCCGAATACCTCCATGGATGGACTACCGCATCATGCGACATGCGCCCGCCCCGCTGATTCTCGCCTCCACCTCGGTTTATCGGCGCAGCCTACTGGAACGGCTCCAGATACCCTTCCGCTGTGTGGCGCCGGACGCCGATGAAACGGCACAGGACGGCGAGTCGCCAGAAGCCCTGGTGCGGCGACTCTCCTTCGCCAAAGCCGAGGCCGTGGCCGCGATTCATCCCGATGCCTTGATCGTGGGCGGCGACCAGGTGGCGGTTGGGCCGGATGGCCTCATTCTGGGCAAGCCCGGCACGGTCGAACGGGCCTGCGCCCAGTTGGCGCGGCTCTCGGGGCAGTCCGTGCGCTTCCTGAGCGGGCTGTGCCTGCTCGATGCGCGCACCGAGAACCTCCAGCTTGAGATGATCGTCACCACGGTGCGGTTCCGTGATCTGGATGAGGCGAGCATTCGCCGCTATGTGGAACGCGACCGGCCGCTGGATTGCGCCGGCGCCCTGCGCAGCGAAGCCCTGGGAATCGCCCTGTGCGAGGCCATCGACAGCGACGATCCCACCGCCCTCATGGGGCTGCCGCTGATCCGGCTGGCCGCCATGCTGCGGAACGCGGGACACGCCTTGCCCTGAACAGGAGACTCAGGGCGCCGTCTCGCCGGCACGCAGGGCGGTGAGCACCCGCGCCAGATCCTCCGGCAACGGCGCCTTGAAGCGGAGCGGCTTGCCGTCGGCAAGCGGGAGCACCAGCTCCGCGGCATGCAGGAACATCCGCCGTAATCCCATACGCGCCATCTGGCGGTTGAAGTCGTGATTGCCGTAGCGATCGTCCCCTGCCAAGACATGGCCCGCCGCAGCGGCATGGACGCGGATCTGGTGGGTCCGGCCCGTATCGATCTCAACGCGCACCAGACTTGACCCCGGGAAACGTTCGATCTCCTGGAAGCGGCTGACGGCGGCCTGTCCCCGCTCCGCATCCACCCGCACGCTGCGCTCGCCCTGCTCGCGATGCGTCACATCCAGCGCCTGGCGCACGATCGTCCGCGCCTGCGCCCAGTGGCCGGCCGTGAGCGCCATGTACACCTTGCCGCAGGCCCGATCGGCGAACGCGCGGTTGAGCATCAGCAGATCGGCCCGCGTCTTGGCCACCACCAGGCAACCGCTGGTCCCGCGGTCGAGGCGATGCACCAGATTCAGCTCAGGGAAGTGGGGGCGCAAGGCCCGCAACACGTCGATCAGGCCATAGGCCACGCCGGTGCCGGCATGGACGGCCAGGCCCGCCGGCTTGTTCACAGCCAGCAGGTGATCGTCTTCATACAGGATGCGTCCGGCGATTTCGCCCATCAGGGCCGTGGGTGGGGCGGTCGGCTCGATGGTCGCGGCGCGCTGCAAGGGCGGCAGCCGCACCCGATCCCCCGCCTGGATACGATAATCGGGCTTGGCGCGGCGGCCGTTCACACGCACCTCGCCGGTGCGCAGGATGCGATAGACGTGGGGGCGCGGCAGGCCCTTCAACTGGCCCAGCAGGAAATTGTCCAGCCGCTGCCCGGCGCGTTCGGCGCTGACTTCCACGTAGTGCACGCCGGACATGCCGGCTGCTGTCTCGCCGCTCATGCCAGCGCGTCCAGCAGACCCGCCAGATTCCCCAGGCCCTGCACTGCCATGCCGCCGATCGCGGCGCCGCGCCGGGGCACGTTGGCCAGCGGCACCAGCGCGCGCGTGAAGCCATGCTTGGCGGCTTCGCGCAGGCGCTCCTCGCCATAGGGCACGGGACGCACTTCGCCCGACAGGCCGAGCTCGCCGAAAATCACCGTGTGCTGGGGAATCGGCCGGTTGCGCAGGCTGGAAACCACCACTGCTGCCACCGGCAAGTCGGCCGCAGTCTCGCTCACGCGGATGCCGCCCACGACGTTCAGGAACACGTCCTGGTTGAACAGCGGCACGCCCCCGTGGCGGTGCAGCACGGCCAGCAACATGGCCAGCCGGTTGTGCTCCAAGCCCACGGTCAGGCGCCGGGGATTGGCCAGGGGGCTGTCGTCGACCAGCGCCTGGACCTCCAGCAGCAACGGCCGGCTGCCCTCGCGGATGCAGGTCACCACGCTGCCGGCGGCGCTCTGGTCATGGCGCGACAGGAAGATCGCCGAGGGATGGGCCACCTCCTTCAGGCCCGCATCCGTCATGGCGAACACGCCCAGTTCGTTCACCGCCCCGAAGCGGTTCTTCACCGCCCGCAACATCCGATAGCGCCCCCCGGGGTCGCTCTCGAAGGACAACACGGTATCCACCATGTGCTCCAGCACCCGCGGCCCGGCCAGCGTGCCGTCCTTGGTGACATGGCCGATGAGCACGACGACGATGCCGCTCTGCTTGGCGAAGCGCACCAGTTGCGCCGCCGATTCGCGCACCTGGCTCACGGAGCCGGGCGCGCCGGGCAACTGCTCGGTGTACATGGTCTGGATGGAGTCGATCACCATCAGCCCCGGCCGCCGCGCCTGGGCGCAGGCCACGATGCGCTCCACCGCCGTCTCCG
>JBARUT010000260.1:0-2474 GCA_049645885.1 Candidatus Macondimonas sp. | reverse complement strand
CCGCTTTTCGAAGGCCAGTGGGGCGAGCATGCCGGCCACCTCTTCGAGCAGCCTGGCGAGGTCGAAATCCACCCGGTACAGGCTCAGTTTGCCGGCCTCGATGCGGGAGAAATCCAGGATGTCCTCGATGATGCCGAGCAGGTTTTCCGCCGATTGGCGAATGATCTGGGTGTATTCCTGGGGTTCGGCGGGCAGCGGGCTATTGGCCAGCAGGCGGGCGAAGCCCAGGATGCCATTGACCGGGGTGCGGATTTCGTGGCTCATGTTGGCCAGGAAGCGGGACTTGACGCGGTTGGCTTCCTCGGCGCGCTGCCGCGCCAGGTCCAACTCGACGTTCTTGATTTCCAACTCTTCCAGCGTGGTGCGAAGCTCGGCATTGGACTGGTAAATCTGGCCCTGCAAATCCTGACGAGTCGCCAGCAGGGCATCGGCCATGGCATTGATGCCTCGTTCAAGGGTGCCCAGCTCGCCGCCGGATACCTCGGGCACGCGACGGGTGAGCTGGCCGCGGCGGAAGCTGCGCACCGCCCGGGTCAGGCGCAGCACCGGCACCACGATGTCGCGACTGGTGCTGAGGGCGAGGAAATAGCTGATCAGCAGCCCCACGCCGATGATCAGCGTGCCATTGAACAACACTTCCATCTGGCGCATGCGAGTCAGGGTGCGCGACAGGCGAATGGTCACCTCGCCGAGTAGTAGTTCGTCCTCGCTTGCCGTGGCGGTGATGGCGCGGGTGAACAGGGTCTCATCGCGCTCCCGGCTGCGCAGCCAACGGCTGAAGCGCGAGGCGTCAGCGGCGCTGTCCTCCTGTGGTGGGCGGCTGCGGCGCAGCACCACGTCACCGCGGCGGTCAGTAATTACCACGTCCACCACGCTGGGTGTTTCCAGCATCACCGTGATCTGGTCGGCCAACAGGGCGCGATTCCCGCTGACCAGGGCATTCCGGGCCACAGGGATCATCTGGCGCGTCAAAGCCTCTCCCTTGTCCTGGTGGATCTGGGCCAGTTCCTGGATGCGCAGGTTGATGACGTAGAAGCCCAGGATGAGGGCGATGAGCGTTGGCGGCACCAGCGCCATCAGCAACATGCGATCCCGAATGCCCCAGCGCTTGAACACGGTATCCTCCAGGATTTGAGTCAGGTGCCTTGTGAAAAACGTGCTCGTCGACGGCCGGTTCGTGAGCGCAAGCAGTGCTCTTGCGGCGACTTGCGCCTTTGCCGCTGTGCCCGGCGCCCTGCATGGATGATTCCAAGGTTCTTGCGACGCTTCCCATTGTAGAGAAGCCTAGTCCACCGGGGACTGCCCGGTTCAGTCGCGCGATGCATGGGCGGCCAGGCGCAGCAGGTTCGCCAATTGGGGGGCGGTCACCTGCAGGTCATAATCAGCCGCCACCCGTGTGCGCCCAGCCGCCCCCAGCCGTGCGCGCAGCGCCGCATCCTCCCGCAGTTGGTTCAACGCCCGCGTCCAGTCCGCCGGCGTCGTGGCGAGGTAGCCGTTGACGCCGGGCTCGACCAACTGGCGGTTGACGCCCACCGGCGAGGCGACCACCGGCTTGGCGCAGGCCAGGTATTGGATCAGCTTGTAGCCGCACTTGCCCCGCTCCCAGGGCGCATCCGGCAGCGGCATGATGCCCACGTCAAACGACGCGATGTCCGCCACCTCGCTGGCCTCGGTCCAGGGCCGGATCTCGGCGGGCAGATTCCTGGGAGCGCCCCGACCCGCTCCTACCAGGACCAAGCGCGTATCCGGCTGTGCCAGCAGCTCGCCCAGGGCCGGGGCAACCGCGGCCAGGTAGGCGGCGGTCTGGGGGGAGCCGATCCAGCCGATGGTAAAAGACGATGGACCGGACGGTTTGTCCTCGGCGGTCGCCGCGGGATAGCGCGCCAGATCCACCACCGTCGGCAACAGCGCCACCCGCCGCGCTCCGGCTTGGCGCGCGCGGTCTGCCAGGTAGTCGTTGCCGGCGATCACCAGCCGCGCGCCGGCCATCACCCGGTCGATCTTGCGCCCCAGCAGCCGCCGCACCAGCGCGCGGGGATGCTGGTCGTAGTTGTGAAACAGCGCGTCGTCGTAATCCACCACATACGGCACGCCCGCCGCCGCCAGCAGGCGCTCGGCGCCGGCCGGCAGCATCGGAAACAATTCTTTTTCGATCCACAGCAGGTCGAAGCGCCGCACCGCCAGCAATTGCCCCAGCCGCGCCAGATAGGCCCGTGCCACCCGGGGCCACGGCCGCGCGCCTGCGCCGTAGAGGGTTGCGAGATAGGCGTCATCCAGCAGCGGCGCCCAGTGCACGTCGATGCCGCAAGCGGCCAGATGGGGCAGGTATTGCAGGGCGCGCAGCCGGGTGCTGGCGCCCTGGCGGCCGTAGCGGCTGAGCAACAGGACGTTCATGGGGTGTGGGACCTCGACAAGCGCCAGCGGGCGGGCAGATCCTGGACCAACCAGCGATAGGCCGCCAGCACCTCACGGAC
>JBARUT010000259.1:0-7738 GCA_049645885.1 Candidatus Macondimonas sp. | reverse complement strand
GCCCAGGATCACCAGCGCGGTGATGGCGGCGGCGGCCTCGAAGTACACCTCCGGCAGGCCGTGGTGACCGCGAAACGCCGGCGGGAACAGCCCAGGCGCCAGCGCGGCGACCAGGCTGTAGGCATAGGCCACGCCGACGCCCAGGCCGATCAGCGTGAACATGTTCAGGTTGCGCGTGACCAGCGAGCGCCAGGCGCGGGTGAAGAAAAAGGACCCGGCCCACAGCACCACCGGCGTGGTCAACAGCCCCTCGATCCACACCAGCGTGCGCGGCGCGGCGAGTCCTGCCAGGGCCTCGCTGACGCCCGGCAGCATCTTGCCCATGGCAATGATCACCACCACCGCGGCCAGCGGCGCGCTGACCCATAGGCGGCGGGTCATGTCCTTGAGTTCTGCGTTGTCGGCTTCGCCCGCGACGGGCAACAGGGGCTCCAGCCCCATGCCGCAGATCGGGCAATCGCCCGGATGATCCTGGCGCACTTCGGGGTGCATGGGACAGGTGTAGATCGTGCCGGCGGGGACAGGCTGAGCAGGTGTGGTCTGCGTCGCATGCCCGTGGCAGGCAGCGCCGTGGGGCGCGGCAGGTGTCGGTTTGGGTTCCAGAAAGGCCGCAGGCTCGGCCACGAAGCGGTCGCGGCAGCCCGCGCAGCAGAAGTAAAACCGCTGGCCCGCATGTTCTGCCGTCGCAGCGGCGCGATCTTCATCGACACGCATGCCACAGACTGGATCAATCGCAGCCATATCGGCCTCCCGCATTGAATTGATAGAGAAGATCAGTGCGGGGGCGAGCAGCGCCGGCCCCCGCTACGGCTTGCTACGGCGTCGGGTGGTGGTCGGAATGCGCGTCCTCCGGCTTGGCCATCGGCGCGGCCTTGTCGCCCATCATGCCCTTGTGCTCTTTCATGCCCATGCACTGTTTCATGTGTTCATGCATCTTTTTGTGCTCACCGGCGTCGATCACCCCATCGCCGTTGACGTCCATGTGGGCGAATCGCTCTTCGGCATGCTTCATGAACGCCTCTTTGGTCATTTTGGCGTCGCCGCCCATCATGTCCATACCCTTGCACCCATCACCCTGGGCCAAGGCAGCGCTGGAGAATACCAGGCAGCCCATTGCAAGCCATGCCTTATATCGGATTTTCATTTCGTCTCTCCTCGGGACATTCAATGCCCTGGTTGTTGTGACGTGGGGTCGTGATCCTCGCACTTGAAGGATTTCGTCGCTGCGCGAATTTGCGCATGTGGGAACTCATCGGTTCCAGGCGCCGCCTGGAGACAGGCAGCTTCCTCAGTATATACACCCGCCCTCGGCCGACGGTACCGCAAGCAAAAGACACCACAAGTCCTGCTGCGCCGCTATCCATCCGGCAGCAAACCTTGCGTCATCACCCATCAGCGGAACTTCCGTGGCGGGTCACTTGATTTTCATGGGCATGCCCGTCGGGCGAGAGGGGAAGAATGGTAATGAAAGCGCCGCTATATGCTCGGCGCACCCGGAAACCAGGCAGGCAATGACCTCGAATGCGCTATCACGCTCGGCTCCCGGCTTCTTCAGTCGGGTGTGCTTCTGCTCAAGCGCTTCGCGTCGGTCCGGGTTCAGTTCCCCGAACTGTTCGCATCAGCTGTACGCGGCAACGCCCTGGCGAGCCCCGGCAATCCCCTGCGCCTGCAACCAATCCACGAATTCGGAAAGGGGCAGATTCAGGCGCTGAATCCCATGCTGCGCCAGAAAGCGCGCCTCGTTGCGGGTGGGCTCGGCGTTGAGCACGGCATAGTGGGTGTCCGTCGAGCGCTTCATGATCTGATGGGCAAACATGCGCTCGGTCTGGCTGGTGAAGCGGCAGCCCAGGAACAGGAAAGAGCGCCCACGCCGGCGTTCCTGGACCAGACCAGGAATGGGCGTCTGGATGTCGATTTCGGTGAGGACTTCCACGAAATCGGAATCGGACACCAGGAAGTTGCGATTGGGAGCCAACGCGCCCCAGGGTTGGTAGAGGGCGAGGGACCAATCAGCGGCCACGTCGGCTTCCACCGGCGCGCCGTCAAGGGTCAGGTGGTTCACCCAGGTGCCGAACTGCTCCGCCTGGCTGGCGGCCTGGATCAGCCCCACATCCATGCGGTCCATGAGAGCGCTGCGCATGGCATCGTCATACCAGAGCTGGACGATCAACGGCAGTCCGGGCAAGCCGGCCAGGATGTGGTGCAGGCTGGATGGCGTCAGTTGTGGCGCGAATGCCTGACTCATCAAGTCGGTGAGGGTCTTGCGGTGTTTGAAGTTCTCGATGTACTGGGCGCTGGCGCTCAGATTACCGCGGGCCCGACCGGGAACCGTCACCTTGCTGCCCAGGAAAGTTGCCAGCGCCTCCGGGGAAGCCGGAACGGTGGCGGCTTCCGGACAGAGCGCGAGCGTGCCGGACCCCAGATAGGGAATCACGCCACCCCGATCCAGGCCCGCCAAGAGTTCATCAAGCCATTTGGCGTTGTTCATGCCGCGGCCCCCTGGGCCAGGGCCTGCTCCCGCAGGGCGGTGATGGCTTCGGGCGCCACGCGGAACACGGCGCGACCGCCGGAAAGGGTCAGGTAGGAAAGCCCATGCTGCTGGGTCAGAAAGTTGAACCACTGCTGGGCGGTGCAGCCGGATGGCCGTTCGCCGATTTCCGTCACGGTGCCATCGGGGGCAAAGCGGACGTGAATCATGATGTCCTGGGTGCTCATACGAGATCTCCTTGGCGGCAGTGACTGCCTATAGATAGATGGCGGAGCCGGCGCCTACGTTGAGGGAGGCGTCCTTGGCGGTCTGGACGATGAAATCGACTTCTTCTGCATCGAGGTGGGCATGGAAAGGCAAGGCCAGGGCGCGGTCGGCCAGTTTGTCGGTGACCCACAAATCCTGGCGCGGGCGCTGTTTGTCGAAATAGCGCGACTGCCGGTGCAAGGGCAGGCAATAGGCCGCCGCCTGCACCCCCGCGGTCGCCAGGTCATCGACAATGGCATCGCGGCTGCTGCGGCTGAAGCGGGTGCCCAGGTGAACCAGTGCCAGGAACCAGTGCACCTCGTCCACATCCGGGGCGACATAAGGGGGTTTGATGCCCTCGAAGGTCTGGATGACCTTGAGGTAATACGCCTCCACGGCCTTGCGGCGGGCCAGGATTTCATCCAGCCGGGTCCATTGCGCCAATCCCAATGCCGCATTCAGTTCGCCGATGCCCGCGTGGGCCACGGGCAGCCCACCCGCCACCACCGACGTGCGATCAGAGAGGGTACGCTCGCGTAGCAGGCGCAACTTGGCCGTGAGATTGATGTCATCGGTCAGCACCATGGCACCCTGGCTGCAGGCCAGGGGTCCGGGCTGGGTGAAGTCGAGGATGGCGCAGTCGCCGAAACTGCCCACGACACGGCCCTGATAGGTCGAACCGATGGCCTCGCTGGAATCCTCGATCAACAGTAAACCGTGTTGACTGGCCAAGGCTCGCAACCCGCTCCAGGGTGCTGGATGCCCATTCGCATTGGCCACCAGCAGGGCCTGGGTTTGGGACGTGAGGCGCGGGGCCACCTTGTCGGGGGTCAGGCAGCCTGACCAGTAATCGACATCCGCAAACACCACCCGGGCACCCGCGAGGACGACAGCGTCGGCAAGCTGGCGCCAGCCATAGGATGGCACCACCACCTCCGCGCCGGGTCCGATGCCGGCCGCCTGGAGCACCAGCCACAGGCCGAGGGTGGAGCTGCTCACAGCGATGGCATGGCGACGCGCCATGCGGCGGGCCACGGCCTCCTCCAGCCGTTCGGTCAGGGGGCCGGCGCTGATGTAGGGCGAACCGAGCACGGCGGTGACCATCTCCAGTTCCAGCGCGCTGATGTCGGGATCGCTGAGCAGGATGTCGAGATCTGTGGGCTTCATGGCGCGCGCGCCTCCCGTCGCTTGGCCACCACCAGGCCGGTGGCCGCCTCCACATCCTGAGTCAGTTGCCAGCAATGAGTGGCGTTATCCACCAGATAAAGCGCGAAGGCGGGATACTCCCGGTAGGGCTGGCCTTCGGTCATGTCGGATGCGTCACACACGGTGATCACCCGACCGGGCAGATCGCGCCGCAACCGGGACAGCCAGTCAGCGGGCACATCGGCGCCCAGGATGGCTTCGATGCGTTCCAGCTCCATGGCCTGCATGCTCACTCCCCCACCCGGCGCGCTTCCACCGTCAATGGCAGCGGGGTATCCGCCGCCAGGGCCGGCAATTCCAGCCGCCAGCCGTTGGCCAGGGTCACGATGCCGCCCCACATCTCGGGGTTGTCCATTCCCACGATGGGCTCTTCCAGGTCTTTCTTGGGCACATAGGCCGACAAGGCCCCTGCTGCGTCCCGGCGAATCATGACTTTCATCTGGCGTTCCCCTTGAATGTAAATTCAGCCGCTGCCGAGCGCGTCGGCGGCGGCCTCGGGTGCCAAGGTGGACAGGATGTCCGGCAGAACGGTCAGCAACCGCTCAACCTCGGCGATGGTGTTGTATCGAGAAAAGGAAAATCGCACCGCGCCGCTCGCCAGGATCTCGTCCTTGTGCATGGCCATCAGCACATGGGAGGGCTGGCTACCACCCACGGTGCAGGCCGCGCCATTGGCCACGGCGAACCCGGCCCGGTCCAGGCGATCCACCAGGGCTTCACCCTCGATCCCGGGAAAACTGATATTGCTGGTGCCCGCGAGCCGTTCGGCGTTGCCGCCATTGATGTGTGCCGGGGGGAAAATCGCCCGAATCCCGGCTTCCAGCCGGTCGCGCAGGAGAGCGATCGGCGCAGTCGTGCCTGACAGCGATTCCGCCGCGAGGCGGCAGGCGGCGCCCAGGCCAACAATACCGGGCACGTTCAGGCTGCCGCCGCGCCGGCCGCGCTCCTGGGTGCCGAAAAACAATGGAGGCAGATTGACGCCATTGCGGATATAGAGCGCGCCGATGCCCTTGGGGCCATGCAGCTTGTGACCGGACAGGGACAACAGATCGATCGGCGTGCGATCCAGGTCGATCACCCGCTTGCCGACCGTCTGGGCCGCATCCACATGCAGCAACACCCCGCGCGCCTGGGTCAGGGCGGCGATTTCCTCGATCGGAAACAGCACGCCGGTTTCGTTGTTGGCGGCCATGACGGACACCAGGGCGGTTTGCGGCGTGAGCGCCGCCTCCAGGTAATGCAGCCGCAAGCGGCCTTCCCGGTCGACCGGCAGATAAGTGACCATCACGCCCTGCTGCTCCAGATGGCGGCAGAGCTTGAGCACGGCGGGATGTTCCACCACGGTCGTGATGATCTGCCGCTGCCCGGGCCGCAGGGCCAGGGCGCCCTGGATCGCCCAATGAATGCTTTCGGTGGCCCCGCTGGTGAAATGGATGTCCTTGGCCTGGGCACCGAGCAAGGTAGCCACCTGCGCTCGCGCCTCGCGCACGGCAGTGGCCGGCGCGTCGGCGAAATGGTGGGGACTGGATGGATTGCCGAAATCCTCGCCCAGATAGGGCAGCAGGGCTGCCAGCGCTTCGGGCGCGAGGGGGGTCGTCGCGTTGTGATCAAGATAGACGGATGACATCACCACACCTCAGGGCCAGAGCAGCCGGTCTGGATCCTCGTTCAAAACGTCCAACACGGTATTGAGCGAATCAAACGCACCGTGAACTATCCACGCCCGCAGCGCATGATCACGGCGATAGAGCAGCCAGCCGCGCTCGCGGGGAAGGTGTTCGATGCGGGCAATGTCGATGACACCGCCAGCGGCGTCCACGTTGCGCGAGCAACAGGGACTCTCGATGCGGTAACCGCCAGGGATCGGGATCACGGCCGGCTCCACATAGCGGTAGCGCCGCCGGTCTTCCAGGCGCCGTGCGATGCGCCGGCAATCGAATTCATTGGGGTGGACGCCAACCATCTGGTCGGACTGCGCCACATAAGCGGTGGAATGCATGGTCTCCCCCCTGGCGCCATTCGCCATGGCGCCGCCGAGCAGGCGCCTCGCCAGTGCTTGAAGGCGCCCTGCGAGCCAGCCCGCAGATGCCGTCCCGGCAAGCTCGGCCGCTCCGGTGGCTCCGGTGGACGCTGGCGACACGAGGCTCAACACCCGCTGGCGATTCATTGCCCGGCCTCATCCAGCGAGGCAACCGACGCATCAGGCTGGGGAACCCGATCCAGGGAAATGAGCTCCTTGGCCTTCATGCCGACGCGGTGGCCGCTGTCCAGGAAATCCACCCCATAGATGTAGAACTGCTGCAGGAAGGTGCCGATGTTGCTGACATAGCCCACATCGCCCTTGCGCACCAGAATCTCGCCGATGTCCTTGCCCACATAGGTGCCATCGTTGCGAATGGTCTTGCGGGATTGCACCTTCTCGCCGAAACGGAAGGCGGGTTGATTGTCCAGTTCACCAATCATGCCGTCGCTCATGGGAGTCTCCTTTCGATTGACGATGGGTTATCCACGGCCACACATCGGGTCGAGGATGTCGGGATTGCCTGCCCAGCGCATCTGGGCCAATTGGCGGACCTCGCTGTCCTCATCCGTGAGCAGCGGCCCCAATTGGGTTACCGGTAACCGCCGCGCCACTTCATAACGCACCCGCCAGTCCGGATCCGTCCGCAGGGCGCTGAGCCGCCCTGCGGGCAGGCGTTCGATGGCCACCAGCCGGACCGCCGGATCCGGATCCCGGGCCAAGCGCGGCAACAGCGTGGTGTCGGCGCGCGCGGCCACCACTTTGCGCACCTCGGACTCGGGATCCGATGCCATCAGGGGCAGCAGCCCTGTGGGCAGTCGCTTGGCGACAATCTGCCGCACGTAGTAATCGGGGTCGTGGATCATGGGATACAGATGTGCGGGACTGATGCGGGAGGCCACGCGGATCCGCACCTCCCGATCCGGATCCCGGCTCAGCTTGTGCAACTGGCCCAGCGGCAGGCGCATGGCCACACTCCAGCGCACGGTTTCGTCCGGATCGGTGAGCAGCGCCGACAGGTGGAACAGGTCGGCGTACTTGGCCGCCACCGCCCGCACCTCGAAATAGGGATGGGAAAGCGCCGCGTTGGCCCGTTCGGGGTTCATGGCGAAGAAGCGGTCGATGCGCCGGGCATAGCGATCCTGGATGCAGGACCAGCGCAGCCCGCAGGTCTCGCGCAACAGCAGGTCCTGATGGACGCAGTTGGCGCAGTCGACCGGCTGCCCGACCCAGTCGATGGCCTCATCGATCTCGTCGCGGAGCAGGGTGCGCTCAGTCATCGTCATCCCTGCCCTGCCGTTCGACCACCTGCAACAGCACCCGGCCACCCAGTTTGTCGCCGGGGTCCAGTTCCGCCAGCTTCTCCAGCATGGCCTGCCCCGCCGCCGACTCGCCCAGGCGCAGGTTCAGGTAACCGCAGCCTTTGAGGCAAAACAGATAAAACCGCGGCAGTGCCGCCGCAAAATCCCCGAACGGCGCATCTCCGGGACGCACCGCCCGCCAGTCCGGCTGGAGGTTCGCCGCCTTTGCCGCCCAGTCCAGGCAGCGCAAGCCCACCGCGAGCGTCTCCCACAGTCGCCCCCCATAGAAATGAAAGCGGTAGAAGCCGATCAGCACGGCCGGATGATCGGGAGCCAGATCCTGAGCCCGAGCCAGATGGGCCCGGCACAAGGCCTCGTCGGGGTAGTCGCGGCCGGCCGCCTCCAGGGCATCCCGGGCCGCGTCGGGCAAACCCGCCGCACAACAGATGACCGCCGTGGGGTCGAGCGGCCACGCCC
>JBARUT010000258.1:0-8115 GCA_049645885.1 Candidatus Macondimonas sp. | reverse complement strand
GCCCATGCGCGCGGCATGGCCGAGTGCCGCGCGGGCTGGCGCGAGTATGCCCTGGCGGCGGAATACACCCACGAATTCACGCGCCACGGCGCCACCCATGCCTATCCGCCCATCGTCGGCGGCGGCGCCAACGCCTGCATCCTGCACTACATCGAAAACGCAGCGGTATTGAAAAAGGGCGATCTGGTGCTGGTGGATGCCGGCGCCGAGCTGGAGGGCTACGCCGCCGATGTGACGCGCACCTTCCCGGTGGGTGGGCGCTTCAGCGGTCCCCAGCGGGACATCTATGCCTGTGTGCTGGCAGCCCAGGCCGCCGCCATTGCCGCTGTCAAACCCGGCGCGGACTGGAACGCCCCCCATGAGGCAGCGGTCCGGGTATTGTGCGAAGGCCTGCGGGATCTGAAGATCCTGCCGGGCAGCCTGGAGGAGATCCTGGCCTCCCAGAGCTATCGGCGCCATTACATGCACCGCACCGGTCATTGGCTGGGACTGGATGTGCACGATGTGGGCGATTACAAGGTGGATGATCAGTGGCGGGTGCTGGAGCCGGGCATGGTGCTGACCGTGGAGCCGGGTTTGTACCTGCGGCCGGCCGAGGATCTCGCCCCGTGCTACGCGAACATCGGCGTGCGCATCGAGGACGACGTGGTGGTCACACGCACGGGCTGTGAGGTGTTGACCGCGCAGGCGCCCAAGGAAATCGCCGAGGTGGAGGCGGTCATGCGCTCATGAGCGTGCGCAGGCTGCACGGCACGGCCGAGGCGGATCATGACGTGATCCTGGTGGGCGCAGGGCTGGTAGGGGCGGCCTTGGCCTTGGCCCTGGCGCCCCTGTCGCTGCGCATTGCCCTGGTGGAGGCCCAGCCGCTGGAGCGCATGGAGCAGCCCGGTTACGACGAGCGCAGCACGGCGCTGTCCTATGCCTCCGTGCGCATTCTCGAATCCTTGGGGCTGTGGGGGATGCTGGCGGATCATGCCAGTCCCATCCGCCACATTCATGTGTCTCAGCAGGGTGGATTCGGAATCAGCCGCTTCGATGCCCGCGAGGTTGGCGTGGATGCGCTGGGGCAGGTGGTTCCCAATCACCGACTGATCGAGGTCTTGCTGGATCGGCTACCGCAGCAGCCCGGCCTGACCCTGCACGTTCCTGCCCGCGTGACGGCGGTGAGCCAGGATGGGGCGCGCATGCGGGTGCGCCTGGACGGTCCCGAGGGGCCAATGGATCTGAGCAGCCGCTTGCTGGTGGCGGCCGATGGGGCCGAATCGCCCGTGCGGGCCTTGCTGGGTATCGGCGTGACGCGGCGGGATTATGGGCAAAGCGCCATCATCGCCAATGTGACGCCGGGATTACCCCACAGCGGGCGGGCTTTCGAGCGCTTCACCCCCGAGGGTCCCGTCGCCCTGCTGCCGCTGGGCGAGCGCTGCGCCCTGGTCTGGACCGTGCCATCGCGCGCCCAGGAATGGGCGCTGGAACTGCCGGAAGGGCGCTTTCTGGATCAACTGGAGGCCCGTTTTGGCCGTCGTCTGGGACGTTTCCAGCGGGTAGGGCGTCGCCAGGCCTATCCCTTAAGCCTGGTGCGCGCCCGGCGCATGGTGGAGGGTCGCGCCGTTCTGTTGGGCAATGCCGCGCACGCCATCCATCCGGTGGCGGGGCTGGGGTTCAACCTGGCGCTGCGGGAGGCGGCGATCCTGGCGGAGGTGCTTGCCCAAGGCCACGATCCGGGTGATCGGGACGTGCTGGAGCGCTTCGAGCAGCGGGTGCAGCCCTACCAGGATCGGCTCATTGCCTTCTCCGACCGGTTGCCGCGGTTGTTCGGACAGCGCTTTCCCGGCTTCAGCCATGCCCGCAGTCTGGGCCTGCTGGGGCTTGATCTGTTACCGGGCGCCAAGACTGGATTTGTCCTGCATGCCATGGGTCTGGATGGCGCCATGCCGGCCCTGGCTCGGCAAACGGACTTTGGCGCCCAGATGGAAACCAATCCATGACGCATGCCACCGAACGCTGTGATGTCGCCATTGTCGGTGGGGGCTTGGTGGGCACCCCGCTGGCCTGTGCCCTGGCAGAGCTGGGATTGTCCGTGGCACTGGTGGAGGCCGTCCTGCCGCTACCCCTGACGCCGGAGGCTCCCCTGGATATCCGGGTTTCCGCCATTGCGCCGGCCAGTGAGGCTTGGCTGCGCGCCTTGGGCATCTGGCAACGTCTGCCGGAGACGCGCCTGTGCGCTTATCGGCGCATGCACGTCTGGGACCGGGGCGGGGCAATCGATTTCGATGCCGCCACGGTACCGGCCGAGCGGCTGGGCACCATTGTGGAGAACCGCCTGATCCAGCAGGCGGCCCTGGAAGTGCTGGGTGAGCATCCCCGGATTCGTTGCTATGCCCCGCTGCGGGCCAAGGCCCTGGGTTGGAGCGGGGAGCGGGCGCGCTTGACGCTGGCGGATGGGACGGTGCTGGAAGCGGCCCTGGTGGTCGGCGCGGATGGGGCCGATTCGGGAATCCGCGACTTGGCCGGCATTCCCAGCTTCGGCCACGACTACGACCAATGGGCCATCATGACCCAGGTGCGGACCGAGCGGCCGCACGGCCACACCGCATGGCAGCGCTTCCTGCCGGATGGTCCTCTGGCTTTCCTGCCGTTGGCGGATGGCCGCTGCGCCATTGTCTGGTCCTGCACCACGGCCATCGCGCGCACTTACATGGACCTGCCTGATGAGACATTCCTGCGGGCGTTGACCGATGGCAGCGAGGGTCTGCTTGGAACGGTCCTCGCCTGTGGGCCGCGGGTCGGTTTTCCGCTGCGACTGGTCCATGCCGTGCGTTATGTGGGAGAGCGCGTGGTGCTGGTCGGGGATGCGGCGCATCTGGTCCATCCCCTGGCGGGGCAGGGGGTGAACTTGGGGTATCAGGATGCCATGGCCCTGGTGACGGCCATTCGTCAGGGACGCGAGCAGGGACGTGATGCGGGTGAGCCGTGGGTCCTGGGTCGCTATCAGCGCCAGCGTCGCGCGCACAATCTGCTTACGGCGGCTTCGATGGATGGCTTCAAATACCTGTTCGGAAACGTGAACCCGGTCCTTTCGGGGTTGCGCAACTTAGGTCTGGCCGGCGTGGATCGGCTGGGGCTGGTCAAGCGCGCTATCATGCGCCAGGCCATGGGACTGAATCCGGATGTGCCAGGGGTCGGCAAAGAAGGCTGAACCCGATGCCTTTTTGTTGCGGTAGTATGCACCGCTGGCCAGTCAGGTCGGCCGGTCCTTTCTTAGCCAGGAGGCTGCGTGAACCAGCGTACCGTCCTTTATGACAGCCACGTGGCGGCGGGTGGGCGGATGGTGCCCTTTTCCGGTTGGGACATGCCCTTGCATTATGGCTCCCAGTTGCAGGAACACCACCGCGTGCGGGCCGAGGTGGGGATGTTCGACGTCTCCCACATGACGGTCATCGACCTGGCCGGTCCCGGGTCCCGGGCCTTCCTGCGGCGCCTGCTGGCGAACGATGTGGCCCGGCTCAGCGTGCCCGGCAGCGCCCTCTATGGCTGCATGCTGAACCATGAAGGCGGGATTCTCGACGATCTCATCGTCTATCTCCGCGGCGAGGAGCGCTTCCGTCTGGTGGTCAATGCCGCCACGCGCGACAGCGATCTGTCCTGGATGCGGGCGCGGCTGGCGGAAATGCCGGATGCGGCCCAACTGACCCATCGTTCCGATCTGGCGATGCTGGCGATCCAAGGCCCCATGGCCGAACTCGCCCTGGCAAAGGTGTTTTCTGCCGAGACGATGTCCGCCGTGCATGCGTTGTCTGCGTTCCAGTTCGTTGAGCGACCGGAAGGCTTCATTGCCCGCACCGGCTATACAGGCGAGGACGGCTTTGAAATCCTGCTGCCGGCGCAAGCAGCGCCGGCCCTGTGGCGCGCGCTGTTGACGGCAGGCGTGCCGCCCTGCGGCCTGGGCGCCCGGGATACGCTGCGCCTGGAAGCGGGCCTGAGCCTCTACGGCACCGATCTGGATGCGGACCACACGCCGCATGAATGTGGTCTGGGCTGGACCGTGGCCTCGGCGCCGGAGGGACGGGACTTCATCGGCCGCGCCGCTCTGGCGGCGCAGCCCCCCCGTTGCCGCCAGGTGGGTCTGGTGCTCCAGGGCCGCGGCGTGCTGCGCAATGGTCTGACGGTGCGTTTGCCGGGTGGGGCGGAAGGCCGGATTACCAGTGGTGGTTTTTCTCCGACCTTGCAGCGCGCCATTGCCCTGGCACGGGTGCCGCTGGGGCCTGCTAGTCTTTGCGAGGTCCTGCTGCGAGGTCAGGCGCTACCGGCCCGGGTGGTCAAGCCGCCTTTCGTGCGGCATGGACTGGCCTGCGTCGACCTGGACGGCCTGTAAGTCTCCTTAGTTTTTCCATGGAGTTTCCGTAATGAGCCAGATTCCGGCCGATCTCAAGTATGTGTCCACCCACGAATGGCTGCGTTCTGCGTCCGATGGCAGCCTCGAGGTGGGGATTACCGACCACGCCCAGGACGCCCTGGGCGACCTGGTGTTCGTGGAGCTGCCCGAGGTGGGGCGCGAGGTGACGGCGGGTGAGGCCTGCGCCGTCGTGGAATCGGTGAAAGCCGCCTCCGACATCTATGCCCCGATGGCAGGTCGGATCGTGGCGGTCAATCCGGTACTCATCGACCAGCCCGAACAGGTGAACCAGGACTGCTACGGGAGCGGCTGGCTGTTTCGCCTGGCGCCGGCCTCCCCAGCGGACCTGACGGCGTTGCTGGATGCACAGGCCTATCGCGACCTGTTGGCTCAGGGCGTCTGAGGAGACACTGTCGCGATGCCATTCATTCCCCATACGGCCGATGACGTGCAGGCCATGCTGGCAGCGATCGGAGTGCCCGAGATCGCCAGCCTGTTCGACGAGATTCCCGCCTCCTTGCGCTGGACCCGTGTGGAGGGTGTGCCGCCAGGATTGCCGGAGATGGCGATCAACCGCCTCATGCGTGAGCGCGCCGCCAGGGATGCGGCTGATCTGTGTTTCCTCGGCGCGGGCGCCTATGAACACCACATCCCCGCTGCGGTCTGGGAGATTGCGACCCGTGGGGAGTTCTACAGCGCCTATACGCCCTACCAGGCCGAGGCCAGCCAGGGCACGCTGCAACTGATCTACGAATACCAGTCCATGATGACTGCGCTGATGGCCATGGATGTCTCCAATGCCTCCCTCTACGACGGCGCCTCGGCGCTGGCCGAGGCGGTGCTGATGGCGCTGCGGGCCAATCGCCACAATGATGCGCAGCGGGTGTGGATGCCGGCCGCGGTCCATCCCCACTACCGCGATACGGTGCGCACCATCGTCGAGGGCCAAGGCATCGAGCTGGTAGATGTGCCTTATGATGCGGCGACGGGGGTGACCCTGGCAGCGGCGCTGGATGCATTGCCCGACGCGGCGGCCCTGGTGGTGCCCCAACCCAATTTCTTTGGGCGCCTGGAAGATATTGATGCCCTGACCGACGCCGCCCGGGCGCGAGGGGCCTTGGTCATCGCCCTGGTCAATCCCCTCGCCATGGCGGTACTCAAGCCACCCGGACAATGGGGTGATGCAGCCGGCGGCGGAGCGGATATTGCCTGTGGCGAGGGCCAGCCCCTTGGTGTTCCCCTGGCTGGCGGCGGTCCTTACTACGGTTTCTTGTGTTGCCGCCAGGCTCATGTTCGGCAGATGCCCGGGCGCATCGTGGGACGGACCGTCGACCGCGATGGCCGTGCGGGATTCACCCTCACCCTGCAGCCGCGCGAACAGCACATTCGGCGTGCCAAGGCCACCTCAAACATCTGCACCAACCAGGGGCTGATGGTGACAGCCTCTACCATCCACATGGCGCTGCTGGGCGCCGAGGGACTGGCCCGCGTCGCCCTCACCTCCCATGCGCGTGCCCATGCGCTGGCGACTCAGCTGGCCGCTTTGCCGGGGATCATGCTGCGATTTGGCGGACCGTTTTTCCATGAGTTTGTCCTGGTCCTGCCTCGACCCGTGGCGCCTGTGCTTGATGCCCTGGCCGGCGCGGGCATCATGGGGGGCTTTGATCTGTCCGGGACCTATCCGGAGCTGGGGCATGCGCTGCTGGTGTGCGCCACTGAAACCCGTACCCCGGCTGATCTGGCGCGCTATGCCACGGCGCTGGAACAGATTCTGGTCGCTTAAGGAGCATTGGACCCGAGCATGGAACCATCACGGAATACCCCAAGCCCGCCACTGATCTTCGAACAGGGCGCGCCTGGGCGGCGCGCCTATGCCCAGGCCCCGGCCGCCACGGCGCAATGGGACGATCTGCCCCAGTCCCTGCGCCGTGCGGAGCCGCCCTGCCTGCCCGAGGTTTCCGAGCTGCAGGTCGTGCGGCATTACACCCGGCTGTCGCAGCGTAATTTCTCCATCGACACCCAGTTCTACCCGCTGGGTTCGTGCACCATGAAATACAACCCGCGGGCCTGCAACACGTTGGCGATGCTGCCGGGTTTCCTCAATCGCCACCCACTGGCCCCCGCCGTCGGGGGGCAGGGTTTCTTGGCCTGTCTGCATGAGCTGCAGGAAATCCTGCAGGCGGTGACCGGCATGCAAGCCGTCTCCCTGACGCCCATGGCGGGTGCCCAGGGGGAATTGGCCGGGATGGCCATGATCCGCGCCTATCATCGCGCCCGCGGTGATCATGCCCGCACCGAGGTGCTGGTCCCCGACGCCGCTCACGGCACCAATCCCGCGACGGCGGTGATGTGCGGCTATACCGTGCGAGAGATTCCCACCGAGCGGTCAGGCGATGTCGATCTGGCGGCCCTCAAGGCGGCTTTGGGACCCCAGACCGCGGCCATCATGCTCACCAATCCCTCCACCCTGGGCGTGTTCGAGCGGCGCATCACCGAGATTGCCGGGCTGGTGCACGAGGCCGGCGGCCTGCTCTACTACGATGGCGCCAACCTGAATGCCATCCTGGGTCAGGTGCGTCCTGGCGACATGGGTTTTGATGTGGTGCACATGAATCTGCACAAGACCTTCGCCACTCCCCACGGCGGCGGGGGGCCCGGCTCCGGCGCCGTGGGGGTGGGTGAACGCCTGCAGCCGTTCCTCCCCATCCCCTATGTCCTGCGCGAGGGGGAAGCCTATCGCTGGGCCGAGCGCGCCGACTGCCCCGAAACCATCGGCCGGCTGTCGGCCTTCATGGGCAATGCCGGGGTGTTGTTGCGGGCCTATGTCTATGCCCGGCTGCTGGGAGCGGAGGGCATGGCGCGGGTGGGGGCTTATGCCACCTTGAGCGCCAACTACCTGCTCGCGCGCCTGACGGCGCTGGGCTACGAGCCGGCCTATCCGGGGCGGCGCGCCAGCCATGAATTCACCTTGAGTCTCAAGGAATTGACGACGCGCACCGGAATCACCGCCTTGGATGTGGCCAAACGGCTGCTGGATCACGACTTCCACGCCCCGACGGTCTATTTTCCGCAACTGGTGCCCGAATGCCTGCTGATCGAGCCGACCGAAACCGAGAGCAAGCAGGATCTGGACCGCTTCATCGCGGCCATGGCATCGATCCGGGACGAAGCGGTCCAGGCGCCGGAACGGTTGCGGGAAGCGCCCCATCACCTGCCGGTGCGGCGGCTGGATGAGGTGCGGGCGGCGCGCGAACCGGATTTGCGCTGGCAACGCCCCCATGCCACGCCAACCGATAATCTGGCCTGAAACAACGACTCCAGGATGCCCATGAACGCCTTGATCAGCGGTTCCCTTGCCTATGACACCATCATGGTGTTCCCCGAACGCTTCCGGGATCACATCCTGCCGGAAAAGGTCCACATGCTGAATGTGTCCTTCCTGGTGCCGGAGTTGCGCCGCGAATTCGGCGGCTGCGCCGGGAATATCGCCTATAACCTGTGCCTGCTCGGCGGGCAGGGCCGGCCTTTAGGAACGGTGGGGGATGATTTCGAACCCTATCGCCGCTGGCTGGACGACTGCGGAATCGATCAGCAGGGTCTGTTGACCGTTCCCGGCACGTATACGGCCCAGGCCTATATCACCACCGATCTGGACGACAACCAGATCACGGCCGTCCATCCCGGCGCCATGAATCACGCCCACGACAATCCGGTTCGTCCCG
>JBARUT010000257.1:0-1972 GCA_049645885.1 Candidatus Macondimonas sp. | reverse complement strand
GTGCAGCATGGCGCGGTGAGCGATCCGGCTTCTCCCATGCCGTGCTTCGGGCGTGCCCTGCGCCAGACCCTGTGCGCCGAGGCGGCCGCCCAGCCGGAGCGCGAGATCTGCGGCCTGATCGGGGGCCGCGCAGGCCGTGCGGTGAGCCATTACCCCATCCGCAACGGCGCCGCTGACCCCCGGCAGCGCTATGCCATGGATCCGGCTGCCCAGATCGCGGCGTTCAAACTGATGCGCGCGCGGGGCGAAACGCTGGCGGCGATCTACCACTCCCATCCGGACGGGGCGCCGATTCCTTCACCACGGGACGCACGGGAATGGACCTATCCCGAGGCGCTGTGCCTGATCGTGGGCCTGGCTGGCAGTACGCCTGAGCTGCGCGCCTGGCGCTGGACCGGGCAAGGTTTCGCAGCCGTCGCGCTCCCCGACGACTGACATCTCAGTCGCCGAGGCAAATCCCCAGCGTCCGGGCCGTGCGGACGGTGCCCGACTCCAACGGCACGCGGCGCAGGCGGGCCACGGCATCGCGGATCGGCACCGGCACCATGTCGGGTGGCTGGTAACCCACCATATGGCCGAACAGGCCCTGCGCCACCAGATGCACCGCCGCCGCGCCAAAACGCAGCGCCAGCACGCGGTCGAAGGCGCTGGGGGTGCCGCCACGCTGGATATGGCCCAGCACCGTGGTGCGGGTTTCCTTGCCAGTCAGCGCCTGAATCTGTTCGGCGACCTGCGCGCCCATGCCCCCGAGCTGGACATCACGGCCCGCCTCGCGCGCCCGTATTGCCCGATCGCCGTCGTGGGGCATGGCGCCTTCGGCCACCACCACGATGGAGAAGCCGCGCCCCTGGGCTTCACGGGCCTGGATCTTGCCGGCCACGGTACCGATATCGAAAGGAATCTCGGGGATCAGGATCACATCCGCCCCACCGGCGATGCCCGCATGCAGCGCGATCCAGCCGGCATCGCGACCCATGACCTCGACCACCATCACCCGCCGGTGCGATTCGGCCGTGGTGTGCAGTCGCCCGATGGCCTCGGTCGCGACCGACACGGCGGTATCGAAGCCGAAGGTGAACAGGGTCCCGTCCAGATCGTTGTCGATGGTCTTGGGCACGCCCACCACCGGCAGACCCAGATCGCAAAACCGCTGGGCGATGCGCAAGGAACCGTCGCCGCCCACTGCGATCAGGGCATCGCCCCCCACCGCCCGAAAGCGGGCCAGCACTTCCTCGGAGACATCGGTCAGCACCACCTCCTCGCCCCGGCGGACCGGATACTCGAAGGGATTGCCCTTGTTGATGGCGCCCAGGATGGTGCCGCCCAAATGGGCGATGCCGCGCACCCGATCGCGATCCAGGGGGATCAGCCCATCGGGATCGCCACTGCGCAAGCCTTCATAACCATAACGGATGCCCGTCACCCGCCAGCCCCGGTTCAGCGCGCCCAGAGTCACGGCGCGGATTACGGCGTTGAGTCCCGGCGCATCACCGCCGCCGGTATTGATGAGCAGATGCATGCTGTCCTCCGGGGTGTACGGACCTATCGATCTAGACCCTTGAATCTCTGAAGCAAGCCTCGCTGCGCGGCCACTACGACAAACAGGAATCGCCTGCAAAATTGCCGTCTCCAAATGGCAACAATCAGCCCGTTATTAGCGAATATTTCAATAACTTAAGCCGCAATCCCCCGACCGCGAGCCATTGATCGCTCACCGCTTGCAATTCCTCATCTGCCCCGACTATGGTATCTGCGCCTTCGGCATGATCGTACTGCAAGGCATCTTCATCCCTCTTTATCGTTAACCCATAACCCACAGGGTATCCGCAATGAAACTGAAATCCCTCTCCGTGCTGGGCCTGTTGGCCGCCGCCCCCATGGCTTCCCAGGCCGCTATGGTCGAAATGAACGAAACCGAGATGTCCGATGTGAGCGGCCAGATTTCGTTTACGGGCAACTTCGACTTCGACTT
>JBARUT010000256.1:0-12344 GCA_049645885.1 Candidatus Macondimonas sp. | reverse complement strand
GGCACCAGTCTCGGCGATCTGATCAGCTTGCCCAATCGGTTCTGGTCCATTGGTCCGCGCCTGGCAATGAGCCTGTTCGATGGCGGCCTGCGCAAATCTCAGGTCGAACAGGCGGAAGCCATTCTGGATGCGACTGCCAGCAGCTATCGCCTGGTGGTGCTGGGCGGTTTCCAGGAAGTGGAGGATCAACTGGCCGCGTTGCGGATTCTTGAAGAAGAGGCGCGCACGCAAGCCGAAGCCGAGGATCTGGCGCGTCAATCCCTGCAACTGACCACCAACCAGTACAAGGCCGGTGTGGTGAGCTATCTCAATGTGGTGACCGCCCAGACTATCCTGCTGGAAAGCGAACGCACCCGTACAGCCCTGGTGGGCCAGCAACTTGGTGCCAGCATTGACCTGATTCGGGCCCTGGGAGGTACATGGTCATCCGGGGCCGAAAAAACGCCTGTCCAAGCCGACATTGACAGCGCCCGGAAAAGCCCTTAGGTTTGGACCATGTGCCATTATCTTGATATGAACCACCTGCCGCGACTGTGAACCGGGTTTTCCTGGATCCAATTTCTTTGTTGCGCACTATGGTGGATGACATGTTGAGACAACCCCCCTTCCCTTTCCTCCCTGATCAGGCCCTTGGCTTGCTGCGACTGCGACGCGGTCGCCGGGCCTAGCGCGCGCCTGCCCGACGACCATCGTGAATTCCCTGGGCGCATCCATCCGTCAATCCCCAGGAGTCTTGCCATGATCGATCACCCGCATCACAAATACCGTCCCGTTGCTGCCCTTGCTTTACCCGATCGGCGCTGGCCGTCCCGACAGATCGTGCACCCGCCACGATGGTGCAGTGTCGATCTGCGCGACGGCAACCAGGCACTCGTCGAGCCCATGGACAGCGCGCGCAAGCGCCAACTGTTCGAAACCCTGGTCGCCATCGGTTTCAAGGAAATCGAAGTTGGCTTCCCGGCCGCATCCCAGACTGATTTTGATTTTGTGCGAGAGCTCATCGAGCAAGACCGCATCCCGAATGACGTCACCATCCAGGTCCTGACCCAGGCGCGCGAGGATCTCATTGCCCGCACCTTCATGAGCCTGAAGGGGGCCCGGCGCGCCATCGTGCATGTCTACAACTCCACCTCCGAGGCGCAGCGCCGGTTGGTCTTCGGTCATGCACGCGCTGGCATTCGCGCCATTGCCGAGCAGGGCGCACGCTGGGTCGCCGAGTATGCGGCGCGCCAGCCTGATACCGACTGGGTGTTCCAGTACTCTCCTGAAAGTTTCACCGGCACGGAGCTGGATTTCGCCCTGGAAACCTGCGGCGCCGTGCTGGACATCTGGCGACCGATGGCCGCGCGGCCGGTCATCATCAACCTGCCGGCCACAGTGGAAATGACCACGCCCAATGTTTACGCCGACCAGATCGAATGGATGCACCGTCATCTGCCGCGGCGTGACGGTGTGGTGCTGTCCGTGCATCCCCACAATGACCGCGGCACAGCGGTGGCAGCGGCGGAACTGGCCTTGCTGGCTGGCGCCGACCGGGTCGAGGGGACCTTGTTCGGCAACGGCGAGCGCACCGGCAATGTGGACATCGTGACCCTCGCGCTGAACCTCTATACCCAGGGCATTCATCCCGCGCTCGATTTTTCCCGCATCAACGACATCGTGCGCGTGGCCGAAACCTGCAACCAGTTGCCGGTGCATCCGCGCCATCCCTATGCGGGCGAGCTGGTCTTCACGGCCTTCTCTGGCTCCCACCAGGACGCCATCAAGAAGGGCCTGGCCGTCCGAGAGGCGGACCCTGCTCCCGTACCGGTATGGGAGGTTCCCTACCTGCCCATCGATCCCAAGGACGTGGGACGCAGCTACGAAGCGGTGATCCGCATCAACAGCCAGTCCGGCAAGGGAGGCATTGCCCACCTCATGGCCAGCGAGTTCGGACTGGACTTGCCGCGCCGTCTGCAGATCGAGTTCCGCAACCGGGTGCAGGAGGTGGCCGATGCCAGCGGCAAGGAGATCAAGGCGCCGGATTTGTGGGCAATCTTCGAGACCGCGTATCTCAAGATTCCCGGCGGCCATGCCCTGGTCGATTACCGCGAGGAGCCCTGTGGGGATGCAGGGCGCCAGCGTCGGGTGCGCGCCATGCTGCGGGATGCGGCAGGACTGGATCAGGTGGTGACCGGCGTCGGTCGGGGTCCGGTGGACGGCTTCGTCCACGGACTGGCGGATTGGCTCGGCATGCCGGTTCAGGTGATTGATTATCGGGAACATGCCATGAGCCCAGGCGCCGATGCACGCGCAGCAGCCTATGTGGAGCTGACCGTGGGCGAGGACGACAAGGCTGTATTTGGGGTGGGACTGGACGAGGATGTCACTGCGGCCACCCTGCGCGCGGTCTTGAGCGCCGTTGATCGCCATGCGGCGCGAGGCGGCGTGCAGCAGGCAGCGGAAGCGCGGCGCCAAGGGGGCGGCTGAGTCATCAAATTGTGCCTCGGTCCGGGATGCGGACCGGGGCACACCTTACCAGTGCAGGGCACGCAGGCGCGCGATTTTCTTGTGCTGATGCGCCTGCATGCGCAGCAGAATGTCGCGCAGGGTTTCGATGGCCCGGCAGATATAAGGACCCTTGTTGAGCATCACGCATTCGGCGCGCACCCCCATGGCCGCATCGGTCACCTCCGAGCGGGTCGGGGTGCCCTTGCGCGCCAGGGATTCGAGCACCTGAGTGGCCCAGATCACCGGCACATGGGCCGCCTCACACAGCCATAAAATTTCTTCCTGGATCTCCGCCAGGCGTTCCGGGCCGATTTCAACCGCCAGATCCCCGCGCGCCACCATGACACCCATGGGCCGCCGCGGGATGACGGTGAGCAGGATTTCCGGAAGGTTGCGCACCGCCTGGGCCGTCTCGATCTTGGCCACGATGGGCACGTCCCGAGCGCCCCGTCGATCCAGCTCCGCCATCAGGGTCGCCACGTCCTGGGCCGTGCGGACGAAGGAATAGCCGATCACATCCGCTTGCCCGGCGGCGAGGTCCAGCATGTCCAGATCCTGCGCCGTCAAGGCCGGCAACCCCAGCGTGCTGTCCGGGAAATTGAGCCCTTTCTCTCCACGGATCTTCTCCCCTTCCGCCCGTGCGCGGGTGATACGCAACACAGCGCCCTCGGGGGTCAGTGCTTCCACCACGGCGCCGATCTTGCCATCGTCAATGAAGACGCGGTGTCCGACCTGCAGGTCATCGATGACCTCGGGACAGCTGAGACCGATCCGGGCCATTTCCACCACCGCGCCCTCGGCATCGCGGCGGGCAGCCCGGCCGGGCTGCGTATTCCGGGCCAGCAACAGTTGCTCTTCCGGATGAACCAGCAGGAAACCGGGCTGCTCCGGAAACGGACCGAAGCAGCCCTCGCCCCGTCGCACTGGAAGCACCCCGGGACGCCACCAGCGGCACGGCATTCCCGGCTCGACATAGGCCGTGTGCCAGATCTGGCCCTGCCAGTGGCCGGCGGCATCACACCCCGTCACCTCCAATTCGCGCAGCCGGCCACGGGTGTCCCGAAAGCGCAGTCGATCACCGACTTGCAGATCGCTGTAGATCGCAGGGGTCACCGGCAGGATACTCGGGGAGCCGATCGGCGGGGTTTGCGCGGGCGCGAGCGTCACCTCTGCGGGCGCAATCACCCGGCCTGCGGCATCGCGGGGTGGGTGGATAGCGAAGATCGGTGCGGCGGGCACGCTGGCCGTACGGAGCTTGGGGCCCGGCAGATCCATATAGATCCGGCACGGCACCTGCAGCGCCGCGCTGGCCCGACGCACCTGATCGATCATCCGCGCCCAAGTGGCTGCATCGTCATGGGCGCCGTTGATGCGGGCACAATCCATGCCGGCGCGCAGCATAGCCGTGACCAGATCGCCCTGATCGGCGGCCTCACTGGGCAGCGTGACCATGATATAGACCCCCTCGCCATCACGGTGCGGCCCGAACAATCGCTGCGTATGGGCAGCGAGCAAGGCTTCGCCTTCCTCAATGGAAAGATCCTGGCCTGGAACGGGCGGACGCCAACTTCCCTCCAGCACTCCCGCCAACAGGGCCAGCACCCGGTCCAGGTCATGGAGCAAATGTGCTTCGGAGCGCCCCAGGGACGAAAGCCCCTGAGCGCTGAGGCGCTTTTGCAGCGAACGCAGGTCGCTGCGACGAAAATGAATGTAATGCAATAGATTACGCACGCTCACCGCGCCATTGCTTCCGGCTTCCGGGTGCCAGCGGGCCATGTCCACCTGCGCGTCCTGCACGATCTGCGCACGCAAGGCTTCCAGCACCGTCCGCAAGGCAATGAGTTCTGCCTGTTCCGGAGGTGGAGAATGGTCGGTGCGATCCGAAGTCGTCATGGCGTGGTTTCCCTGGCTTGAGCGTGATTCAGTCCACTTTAAGGCCCGAAGATGACAACTAGCCTGACACCGGGGGCGACTGCGGGAACGGCGCCGAATATGTTAAGTTCGCTGTCCCAACGTGGATAGCTGAGCCTTCTGTCATCATGGCCTTTGCCTTCCCCTCGCCCCGACACACCGATCGCGCCGTCCGCGCCATCCTCCAGGAGCGGATGCGCAAGGCCCTGGAGCACCTGTCGGCACCAATGCAGGATCGTGCCGAGGGGATCCATGAAGCCCGCAAGCGCTTCAAGGAAATCCGCGCGGTGTTGCGGCTGGTGCGTGATGTGCCCGATCTGGATGCGCCCGCTCTGGCCCTGTGGTTCCGGGACGCCGGGCGCCAGCTTTCGGGAACCCGCGATGCCCAGGCCTTGGTGGAATGCTGGGACAAATTACACGCAATCGATCCCAAGCCGCTGGAAACCGCTGCCGGCCGCGCCCTGCATCAGATGCTGACCGAGAACGCCCATGCGCACCTGCACCAAGCCGATGCGCTGGCCGGGACCCTCGCCCGCCTGCGGATTGAATTGAATGAACAGATTGCCCGCCTGCCAGTCATCTCCGGAGCCGAAACAGGCTTTGATCTCATCCGCCCGGGGCTGGCGCGCAGTTATCGGTCCGGTCGGCGCCGGCTCGCCGAGGCCGCCCTGAACCCGACCCCGGAGACCTTTCATGAATGGCGCAAGCGGGTCAAGGATCATTGGTACCATATCCGTTTATTGAACGGAGCCTGGCCGGTGGGCTTGGGGCATCGGCAGGAGCTGCTCAAGGCACTTTCGGATCAACTGGGGGATGATCACGATCTGGCCGTGTTAAGGCTGCAATTGCTGCACTGGTCCGAGCGCATCGGCTGGGATGCACAGCAACAGCGCCTGCTGGGCGCCATCGGTCGCCGCCAGGCCCTGTTGCGCCGCCAAGCCCTGTCCCTGGGTGGCCGACTTTATGCCGAAAAATCGGGTTGTTTCATCCGCCGCATCTCAGCCTATTGGGATCTGTGGGCGAAGGATGCCACACGTGCCACTCCGTCGCCCAGCAGCGATCCATCCCCCCTGCCGCACTGAACAGCGAGACCCTCCATGCGCACCCTGGCTTTCTACAATCTCAAAGGCGGCGTTGGAAAAACCGCCGCGGCCGTGAATCTGGCCTGGTGCGCCGCTCAGGATGGTATTGCAACCTGCTTGTGGGATCTCGATCCCCAGGGCGCGGCCAGTTGGTATTTGCGCGACACGACCGGACTCGACATCAAGGCCAAAAAGCTGCTCAAGGGCAAGGACACGCTGGCCAGCCAGAGCCGCCCCACCGAGCTGCCCGGCCTGGACCTGATCCCGGCAGATACCACCTATCGTCATCTGGATCGCTTGTTTGATGACAACGATGCGCCGCGGGAAGTGTTGGCGCAGCTGGTGAAGCCGCTGGCAGCCCGTTATGACCTCTTGGTGCTGGACTGTCCGCCCAGTTTTTCGCGGCTTTCAGAAAACGTGTTTACCCTAGCCGATGCGGTGGCCGTCCCACTGATCCCCACGCCCCTTTCGGTGCGGGCCTTTTCCCAGGTGATGGAGTTCCTGGCACAGAAGCGACTCGCCGAGGGGCGCTTGTTTCCGTTCTTTTCCATGGTCGACAAACGCCGTGGACTGCATCGGCAATGGCTGGACGCTCCACCCCAGGACTTGCCCAACCTATTGGGGGCCTATGTTCCCTATGCCTCGGTGGTGGAGCAGATGGGGCAACACCAAAGCCCGGTCACCCAGTTCGCCGCTCACAGTCCGGCGGCGGCGGCCTACCAGGCCTTATGGGAAGAGCTGCGGGTGCATCTCGATTTCAACTAAAGCCTATTCAACAAGCGAGGGCTTCAGGCGCGGCCGATAAACCGCAACTGAGCGGGCGTGAGAAACCACTCCAGCTGGCCATGACCAGCCGGTTCATGACCATTCCATGTGATACAGGCGACCCCACCTTTCTTGAAAGGCAAGAAAACGCCATCGGCATCCCCAGTCAACAGCCGCGAAGCCAGCATTCCCAAATCTGGCTGGTGACCGACCAGCATCAAGGGGGCAGGCGCAGTCTGCATGGCAGTGAGCAGAGCTGCCTGGTCACCTTCAGGTGCAAGCGCGGCACAGATGGCGCTGGATTTGATCCCAAGGCCTGTGGTCAGCAGACTGGCCGTCTCCTGGGCGCGGCACAGCGGGCTGGACCAGATGGCGCCCGGCTTGACATCCAGCCGGTGTAGCCCGTCCACCGCCTGACGCATCTTGCGAATGCCTTCGGCGGTCAGTGCACGCTCGCCATCGGCGCGCTCCGGGGAGCGCTCCTCTGCAATGCCATGGCGAACGAGATAACAGATCATGGCCGGGTGGGAGACCGATCAACGGTCATCCCAATCCTCATCAAGATCATTCTCATCCTCATCCTCATCCTCATCCGCATCAAGGTCATCTTCATCCTCATCGTCTTCTTCGATATAGCGGCGTGCTTGGGTGGGATGAGCAAAGTCATTCTTCAGCTCCACCACATCGTCCTGGAGTTCTTCATCCTCTTCCTGAAAAACATCCAGGTCGAGGTCATACCATTCGTCGAAGCTCAGCGTCCTGATTTCGCCATCTTCGTATTCGACTTCCACCTCATCGCCACGCTCATCCATGGCCAAAACCTTGAATCGTTCGTCTTGTTCCAGATCCAGATACCATTGCCCGACGATTGGATCCAGTTCACCCATGTCCGTACCCCCCCTTATCGCAAAAAAGGGCCGGCGATCATAAAGTCCCGCCGACCCTCATTGAGCTGATGAAAGTCTGTCAGTTGGACTTCATTTCATCAGTTTTCTCGTCCAGCTTCTCGCCCAGATCTTCGGCTTTTTCACCCGCGGCGCCAGTAGCATCGTCGATTGATTCGCCAACTTCCTCACCTGGCCCCTGGAACGGCTCCTTGGCTTTGTCCATCAGTTCGTCCGCTTTTTCCTGGACATTCTCCATGGTCGAATCAGCGTCCTGCTTGGCTTCCTCCCGCTCTTTGCGGTCACAGGCAGACAGGCCGAAAACGGCGATCAGGCCTGCGATCATCAGCCAGCGCAGCTTGGAAGTCTTGGTCATAATTCATTTCTCCTTGGAATTACGGATTTGTATCGCCATCAGCTGCTCACAACAGCCTCGTGCCTAGTTTGAACGAAAACACAGGGAATTTACCACCTGTCGCCGTTTTTAGTCGCCCCTGATGCCAAATCGTCATTATGAACAATGCAGGGGTCAGATAGTAGGTAGCGATCAAACGACTTTATTGAAATCGATTCTCACTTGCCTTAGGATTGTCTTCAACTTCACGCTGCTTGTCGCAGGCCCTCCTCATGATCCGCCGGTTTGTCGATCGTTGTTCTTTCGTCCCCTGGCTTACCGCCGCCCTGTTGGTCTTCGCCTGGGCCGGTCCATCCCAGGCTGCCAATCCGGAAGAGGTTCTTCCAATCCTGCAAATGGTTGATTATGTCGGGGTCGACTACCCGACCTTCGTGCAGGATGGCCAAGTCAAGAATAGCGCGGAATATGCGGAACAACGCGAATTCTCGGCGGACATCAGCCGCCGGCTGGCGGCACTGCCAGAAACCGGTGGCAAGTCCGCGCTGATGGCTGCGGCCCTTGAGCTGGAACAGGCCATCGCCGACAAGGCCGACGGTCGCCGGGTCCAGACCCTGACCGCGCGCATGACGCAATTGCTCCAGACCCACTACCCGGTGGCGATCACCCCCTCTCAGGCGCCCGATCTGGCGGTCGGAGCGCAAATTTATCAGCAGCAATGTGCCGGCTGTCATGGGACAGCAGGGCATGGGGACGGTCCAGCTGCGGCGGGGTTGGAGCCCTCTCCCACGGATTTCCATGACTTGCTGCGGCGTAATCAGCGCAGCCTTTTCAGTTACTACAACACCTTGACCCTGGGCGTTGCCGGCACGGCCATGACGAGCTATAGCTCGCTGAGCGAGGCGGAGCGCTGGGCATTGGCCTTCCACGTCGGCCAGCTCGCCTTCTCTGACGAACAGCGAGAAGCGGGCGCCGCGCTCTGGGCGCAAAATCCCGCCACTCGCCAAGCGGTGCCCAATCTGGCCCATCTGGTGCAACTCACACCAAGCGCCCTGGAATCGGTTTATCCGGGCCAAGCGCAATCCCTCCTGGCCGCGCTGATCGCCGAACCCGCCCTTCTCAATCCGTCCCAGGCACAAAGTCTGGCGACCGCCCACGAACGCCTGGAAACAACCCGGAACGCGTACCGGGCCGGAGACCGTGAAAAAGCAGCGCGAGCTGCCCTGTCGGCCTACCTGGATGGTTTCGAACTGGCCGAGGCAACGCTGGCCGCTTCGGATCGGGCTTTGATGAGTCAGATCGAGACAGACATGATGGCGCTGCGCGGCGCAATTCGCGACGGCGCGGACGTGGCGTCGGTGAATGAACGGATCGACGCCTTGCAGGCTGCATTGACGCGCGCCGAAACGCAATTGGCCAGCGGGGAAAGCAGCGCGACCGCAGCCTTTGGCGGCAGCTTCCTGATCCTGTTCAGAGAAGGACTGGAAGCCATCCTGGTGCTCGCTGCGATGTTCGCCTTCCTGAAAAAATCCGGACGCACGGAAGGCTTGGTTTACCTGCATGCCGGCTGGATCGTGGCGCTGCTCCTGGGCTTCGTGACCTGGTTTGCCGCCACCTATCTGATCGACATCAGTGGCGCCAGCCGGGAACTCACCGAAGGGCTGACGGCCTTGCTGGCCGCCGCGATTCTGGTGGGCATGGGGCTCTGGCTCCACAACAAGAGCTATGCGGATCGCTGGCAACAATATGTTGCCGGCCAGATGCAGGCGGCCCTGGGACGCGGCGGCTTGCGCACCATCGCCCTGGTTTCCTTCCTGGCCGTCTACCGGGAGGCTTTCGAGACGGTGCTGTTCTACCGCGCCCTGTGGGGCCAGGGCCAGCATCAGGCCCTCCTCCTGGGCATGGGCCTGGCGGTGATCCTGCTGACGGTGATCGCGGTGGCCCTGTTCCGCTTCAGTGTCCGCTTGCCGATCCGCCAGTTCTTCAGCTTCAGCGCCGCGCTGATCGGGGTCTTGGCCGTGATCTTTGCCGGCAAGGGCATCGCCGCCCTACAAGCAACGGGTTGGATTGGTGTCCATCCCGTTGCCTTCGTGAGTTTGCCGGTGCTGGGGATCTATCCCACAGTGCAGACGCTTTTCTCGCAGATTCTGGTGCTCGCGGTGATCCTGGCCGGCATCGGCTACAACCATTGGGCACCACAGCGCCCTGCGGCTGCTAAGACGCCGCGCGTTTCCTGATCCACGCGGCAAGACTGAGACTCGCGACCAGCCACATCAGAACCGGCCAGTCGCCCCACAGCACATAGGGGGTGGCGCCGGTACGTGGGACCACCTCACCCCGCAACACGCCCACTTCGAATGGGGGAAGCTGACCCTGCACCCGGCCCGTCGCATCGACCAGCGCGGTGATGCCGGTGTTGGTGGCCCGCAGCAAGTCCCTGCCGGTCTCGACAGCCCGCATCTGGGCGATCTGAAAATGCTGGTACGGCGCGAAACTGCGTCCAAACCAGGCATCGTTGCTCACGTTCACCAGCAGTTGCGCCGCCGGCAAGTCACGGATGACTTCATGCCCGAATACCGCCTCATAGCAGATGAACGTGGCCACCGGCAGGCCTTGCAATCGCAACAACTCGGGCTGAGCCTCGCCGGCTCCCAGGTCGCTGTAGGGCATGTCCAGCACCTGCATTTGGTGGCGGACGAAATCGGGCACCGGGAAGTACTCGCCGAATGGCACCAGATGGCGTTTGTCGTAGAACTGGCGATCCAGCCCCAAGGCCAGCACGCTGTTCAAATAAACCCGGCGCTCCGGATCGAAACGCAGCAGGCCCAGTACAATTTCACTGCCCGCCGCGGCTGCCGCGACTTGCAAGCGGGTGAGGTAAGTCCCTGCCAACTCATGATAAACCTGTGGCAGTGCGGCTTCCGGCCAGACGATGATCGGCGTGCCCAGCAGCGGCTCCGTCAACGCTTGGTAGCGCTGCAGGATCTGATCGGCCCGATCCTGATTCCACTTATCTTCCTGGGGGATATTTCCCTGCACCAATGCCACAGCCACCGCCGGACCCGCTGGCTGAGTCCAAACATGAAAGCGCAGGACAAAACCCGCGACCCAGAGAAAAACCAGCGCAAGCAATATCCCCAATCGCCACCGCCCCTGCGCAGTCCTCAGGAATTCCAGGCAGGCAGCGGTCCCAACCAGAAGCGCGCCCAGCCCCAACACGCCAAGGAGCGGCGCAAAGCCCGCCAGGGGACCGTTCGTCTGGGTATAACCCACCGCCAACCAGGGGAAGCCGGTGAAAATCCAGGTACGGATCCATTCACCCGCCACCCAGGCCGCGGGAAACATCCACAAGGCCCGGCCGGGCGCGCGACCGCCCAGCCACGCCGTCACAGCAGTGACCAGTGCGGGAAACAGCGCCAGAAAACCAATCAACAGCCCGGTCAGCAGCAGCGCCAGCGGAAAACCCGCGTTGCCATGCTCATGGATGCTGACGAAGACCCAGCTCACGCCAAAGCCGAACTGCCCCAATCCGAAGGCATAACCAATTCCGAAGGCGCGGCGCGGGTCTTGATCCCGCAACAGGAAGAGCAGGCTCCACAGGGCCAAAGGCGCCAACCAGGCCCATTGCCAAGGCGCAAAGGCGAGTACCAGCACGGCGCCCGCCATCAGTGCCCCCAGCGGCCGCAGGAAACCCGCATGAATCAAGCGCATGCTTTTACTACTCCTCGGCAGCGGGAAGAATGGCGGGATTGGCGGGGAGATCAGGCGCTCGGCGCGATCCCATCGGTTTCGGGAAGTACACTGACCTGGACCAGATGAATGCGCCGGTTGTCGGCCCGAACCACCGTGAATTCGTAATGGCCCAGGCGCACCCGTTCGCCGCGGTGCGGCAGGTGGCCAAAGGTGTTCATCAGCAAGCCAGCCACGGTATCGAACTCTTCGTCGGAAAACTGGGCACCCAGCACCGTGTTGAATTCCTCGATAGTGGTCAGGCCCTTGACCAGATAGCGATGATCGCTGTGCTGCAGGATGTTGTCTTCCTCGCGCTCATCGTGCTCGTCATCGATCTCGCCGACAATTTGCTCGAGCACATCCTCGATGGTCACCAGGCCCGACACCCCGCCATATTCATCCACCACGATGGCGATATGGCTGCGACTGCTCTGGAATTCCCGCAGCAGGACATTGAGCCGCTTGCTCTCCGGGACAAAACTCACCGGCCGCAGGATGTCTCGCAGATTGAAAGGAGAGACTCCCGGGCCGCCCGGGAAAAAGCGCAGCAAATCCTTGGCAATCAGGACCCCGACCACCTCGTCGCGGTGTTCGCCAATCACGGGGTAACGGGAAAAACCGGAACTGATCACCTCGGCCAGCAGGCTGGCGAGGTCATCATCGCGGCGCACCACCGCCATCTGGGCGCGCGGGATCATGATTTCCTCGACCTGCATTTCCGTCACGTCGAGCACACCCTCCAGCATGCCCAGGGTGTTGGCGTCGAACAGGCCGCCTTGCTGACCTTTGCGAAGGATCTGGAGCAGTTCATCCCGGTCATGGGGGGCGATCTGAAGCAAATGAACGAGACGCTCCCGCCAGGATCGGGCGGCGGAAGCGTTGGGACTGGGGCGATCATCGCTGGAAGACATGGACATCCTGTAATTCATCATGGGTTAGAGGCGGGTTGCCATCCTGCGCGTCGGAATCCTGATAGGGATCATCAAAGCCGAGTTCACGCAGGATTTCGATTTCCAGCGCTTCCATCTGGCGGGCATCGTCGGCGTCCTGGTGATCATAGCCCAACAAATGCAGGCTTCCGTGAACGCTGAGATGCGCCCAGTGGGCGAGCGGCGACTTGCCCTGCGC
>JBARUT010000255.1:0-2574 GCA_049645885.1 Candidatus Macondimonas sp. | reverse complement strand
CCCATGAGCAGGGCGCCGATGCAAATTGCGCCGATGACGGGTTCGCTGGCAAGTTGCCGCCACGAACGGGACACGCCCGTCGTCAAGCGGGTTGGAGGTGGCGCAGGCGTGGGCAACACCAGACTCAGCAGCAAAGCCAATCCGCTCCAGGCCAGGGCCAGCAGAAAGACCGGCGCGAAGCCCCGATCATGCGCGATCCATTCAGCCAGGGCGGGCGCCAGGCCGTAGGTGATGAGGGTGGAGACACCGAACAGACCCAAGGCGCTGCCGCGGCGGGCGGGATCTACCACATCCACCGCCAGGGTCGAGGAATTGACGAACCAGCAGGCAAAGGCCAGCCCTTGCAGACCCCGGAGGAGATAAGGCCCCGGCCCCAATTCCTGGACCGTCCCGAAAGCCAGTGCGGTCGCGCCCAACAGGACTGCGCCCAGGATCAAGAAAGGGCGGCGGCCGTAGCGGTCCGATCCGCTGCCAATGGCCGGCAGGCAGGCCACCATGACCAGTCCATAACCGGCCATGATGGCACCCACCTGGCCTTCCCGTGCACCAAGGACCGTGATGAGATACTTCGGCAACAGGAAGAATGTGGCGAAACCCATGAAAAAACAAAAATTCGCCGCCATGAGGCTGGCAAAAGCATGTTTTTCAAGCGGGGCCTTCCAACGGGCGAGGGCGGAGCGGGTTGGCATGAAAATCCCTATGAAGCAACGCACTATTATAAATCGGCATCAGCCACTCGATGGAGGCGATTCATGCATTTCGAGGACTTGATCCGGCAACGCTACAGCGCCCGGGCTTTTCAGGATCGCGCCGTACCGGAGCCGACCTTGCGCGCCATTTTGACGCTCGCCCAACACACTCCTTCCTGGTGCAACACCCAGCCCTGGGAGCCAGTGGTAACCGTCACGCCCGCCGCAACCGACCGCTTCCGCGAGGCGCTGTGGGCGCATGTCCAGGCCGGACGGCCGCCGCGGCCGGATCATTCTTTTCCGGTGCGCTACGAGGAACCCCATGCCACTCGCCGCAAGCGCTGCGGCGGCGCGCTCTACACTGCCCTGGGCATCGCCCGGGAAAACAAGCGCGGGGCGTTTGAGCAAACGCTGAAGAATTTCCGCCTGTTCGAGGCGCCCCATGTGTTGCTGATGTTTTGCCACGAAAGTCTGGGCTTCTATGGCGGGGTGGATTGCGGGCTGTATCTGCAATCGTTTTTGCTCGCTGCCCAGGCACACGGCGTTCAGACCTGTGCCCAGGCGGCGCTCGCCACCTATCCTGATTTCACCCGCACGTATTTTGATGTGCCTGCCGACCGCAAGCTGCTGTTCGGTTGCTCCTTTGGCTATGCGGATCCGGATGATCCAGCCAATAACTTCCGTACCGAGCGCGAATCCATCGAGACCCAGGTGCGTTGGATCGAACACTGAGCGTCAACGCGAAAAAGCCGCAGCGCCCATCAGGACGCCCAGACCCAGGAGGATGAAGCTGAGCGCGGCAATCGTGCGGATGGTCTTCAGCGGGAGGCGGCGGGCGAGTCGGTCACCCAGCAGGACCACGGGGGCATTGGCCAGCAGCATCCCCAGGGTCGTACCACAGGTCACCGCGAACCACTGGCCTTGTTGGGCGGCCAGCCCGACTGTGGCGATCTGGGTCTTGTCGCCCATCTCGGCGAGGAAGAACAGCACCAGCGTGGTGCCCAGCACGCCAAGGCGGGGGGAAGTTTCGGGATCTTCGTCAAGCCGGTCCGGGATCAGCACCCAGGCGCCCATGAGGACGAACAGCCCACCGACGCCCCAGCGCAGCTGATCGGGCGTGAACAGCGCCCCCACCTGGCTGCCCAAAACGCTGGCCAGGCCATGGTTGACGAGGGTGGCGATCAGGATGCCGATCAGGATGGGCGCGGGGCGGCGGTAGCGGGCCGCGAGGAAGAGAGACAGCAGTTGGGTTTTGTCGCCGATTTCAGCCAGGGCAATCAGGCCTGCGGCAAGCAGAAAAGTGGTCATCGTCACGCATTCCCAGGGCCGGCGAGAAAACCCGTGACTCCGCTGTGCCGGCCCAATCCGACAGCGGAATCACAGGTCTCGTCAGGTCCCTGGGACCGCCCGCACCATGACCGAAACGGTCAATCATGTTGATACGGGCACCGGCCGCGAACGGCGCGGGCGACTACTCCCCCATGAAGCGTGAAAGTATAAACGAGACCGCAGGCGCTGTCAGGGTGGGGGGATGGCGGCCGGCGCGGTTGATTCTTGTCAACGACAAGGCCATTGGGGGGCGGGGAAAATCGAATCCGAGACCCAGGCAGAGAAAAGTTGGGTGGATTTCAATTCGTGATTTTGAAAACGATTCGAGGGAGAAACCCATGGCGATTCAGGCAAATCCTCTCCAGCATAAACAGGCCAGTGCAGCGTCGCGGGGAGTTGCCGACGAGGGCCCGGTTCGGGTTCCATGGCTGTTCGCCGTGCTGGGCACGCTGGCAGGCGCCTCTGTTTTTGTCATCTACCGCTGGTACCAGCAGACGTATTCCTTCAGCGTCGGCATGGACTCCTTCGAGCCGGAGTTCCAGATCTACTGGATGCG
>JBARUT010000254.1:0-2299 GCA_049645885.1 Candidatus Macondimonas sp. | reverse complement strand
AAACTGGTCTATCTGGACGAGCGCAATTTCGTGACCCATACCCGCAACACCATCCCGGTTCAGCTCGCCAGCGCTTGATCGGCTTGACCTTGGATTCCTGAAGCCCCGGCATCCCGCAAGCGATGCGGGGGCTTTTCTTTGTCCGTACTCGCAAGCTGTGCAATCCTCTCCCGGAATCCCCATCAAACCCGCTGCGCTGGAGGAATGAGCCGTGACTGCCCTTGACCAACTGCCTGCCTGGAAAGCGCTCAAGACCCATTACGCCAGCCTGGCCGATCGCCATCTGCGCAGCTTGTGCATCGAGGACCCGGGACGCGGCGAGCGCTGGTGGGGACGGATTGGCGCGCTGCGGGTGGACTACGCCAAGCACCGGGCCACGGAGGAAACCTTTACGCTCTTGTTTGCACTCGCGACAGAGGTGGGACTGCAGGATCAGATTGCCCGCCTGTTTGCCGGTGAGCGCATCAATACCACCGAGCAGCGCGCCGTGCTGCACATGGCGCTGCGCGGGGATGCGCGCAGCGTATTCCGAGTGGACGGCGAGGACGTCATGCCCGCCATTCTCGACACGCGTGCACGCATGCGGGCGGTGTGCGAGAAAATCCGCGCCGGTGAGTGGCTGGGGGCGACCGGCGAGGCGGTAACCGATGTGGTCAACATCGGCATCGGTGGCTCGGATCTGGGGCCCTACATGGTCTGCGAAGCGCTGGCGCCCTATGCGGCAGGCGGGCCGCGCGTGCATTTTGTCTCCAACATCGACGGCGCCCAGATCAGCCGCGTATTGGGCCCGCTGGATCCGCGGCGCACGCTGTTCATTGTCAATTCCAAGAGCTTTGGCACCCTGGAAACCAAGGTCAATGCCCACACGGCCAAGGCCTGGCTGCTGCAGACCGGATTATCGGAAGATGCTGTGATGGCGCGGCATTTCCTGGCCGTGTCAAGCAACGCGGCGGCCGTTGGGGCCTTCGGGGTTCCGGAAGCGCATCGCTTCCCCATCTGGGATTGGGTCGGTGGCCGCTATTCCCTGTGGTCGGCCACGGGGCTCGCCATCGCCATCGCCGTGGGCATGGATGCCTTTGAATCCCTGCTTGCTGGCGCCCGCACGATGGACACGCATTTCCGCGATACGCCCTTGCCCGAGAATCTTCCCGTACTGCTGGGTTTGTTGGGGGTCTGGTATGCCGATTTCTTTGGCGCCGGCAATCTGGCCGTTTTGCCCTACGACGACCGCCTGCGCAGCCTACCGGCCTATCTTCAGCAGGCCGACATGGAGAGCAACGGCAAGCGGGTCACCCGTGACGGCGAGGTGGTGAGCTGGCCCACTGGCCCCATCGTCTGGGGCGCACCGGGGACCAACGGCCAGCATGCTTTTTTCCAGTTGATGCACCAGGGCACGCATCTGATTCCCGCTGATTTCATCGGTTGCGTGCGGCCACACCACGCCCATGCGGAACACCATCGCGCCCTGATCGGCAATCTGCTGGCCCAGAGCGAGGCGCTGATGCGCGGTCGCACCGAGGCGGAGACCCGCGTGGCCCTGGAGGCGCGGGGACTGGATGCGGCGCGGGTGGCGGCCCTGACTCCCCACAATATTTTCCCCGGCAACCAGCCCAGCACGACGATTTTGCTGGATGCGCTGACACCCGATGCCCTGGGAGCGCTGATTGCCCTGTACGAACACCGCATCTTCACCCAGGGCGCCATCTGGGGCATCAATTCCTTCGATCAGTGGGGCGTGGAATTGGGCAAGCTCATGGCGCAGACCGTCATCGAGGAGCTGGCGCAGGGCCAGGCCGGCGACGGGCACGATCCCTGGTCCGCTGGACTATTGGCGGCCTGTTTGAATCGGGACGCCTGACGCTGCAGAGAGGCCGCCAAAACGGTCCCTGTCGTTTGAATGGGGTCGCTGCAATGGCCGATTCCGCCGGAATGGGCGCTTGCTTGCGCGCCACCCCGGCGGATCTCCGGCGGATCGGCTTAAGTGGGATTACTCGCCCTCAGCGACCCGTTTGAAATCATCTTCAGGTTGATCGGGTGTGCTGGGCGCTTCCTGATGAACCGGGGCGCTTTCGGTAGCGGCTGCATCGGCAACGCCCTCATTTCCCTCATCGGTCGTTGCAGGGCTGCCCGTCCCGTCAGCCGCAGGGGCACGACGCCGCCGACGTCCGCCACGGCGACCCCGCCGGCTGCGGGTTTCACCTCCCTCTGCGGTAACTTCCGGTGTCGCTTCAGAAGAGGCTTCGAGATCCGCCTCTTCCGGCACTTCGTTGATGACAGGCGCATCGGCCGGTTGGGCTTT
>JBARUT010000253.1:0-2755 GCA_049645885.1 Candidatus Macondimonas sp. | reverse complement strand
GCCCAGCCCCCATGGCTTTCCCCGCGGGGCGGCAGCGGGCCGGGCCCTGCATGCGATCCTTGAACGCTGGCCCTGGACGGAGGGGACTGGCGCGCTGGCGGCGCTGACCCGTGAGGCGCTGGCGCAGGAAGGCCTGGCGCGCCATTGGGATGAAGTGGTCGTGGACTGGCTGCAGCAGGTCGTAAACACGCCATGGGGCCCGGACGGCTTGCGACTGGCAGCGGTTCTCCCGGCGCAGCAAGCGCGCGAAATGGCGTTTGCCTTTTCGCTGCAAGGGCTGGATCGGCGCCGGCTCGACGCCCTGATTGCCCGGGTCGATCCGCTGTGGACGGCGCGGGGATTCCATGCTCCGCCGGTTCTGGAGGGAGTTCTGCGCGGTGTCATTGATCTGGTGTTCGCCCATGACGGGCGTTATTACCTGGCCGACTACAAGAGCAACTGGCTGGGCCCGCAGGCGGATGACTACACCCCGGAGGCTCTGGCAGTGGCGATGGCGGGGGGTGGCTATACGGCGCAGGCGCTGATTTATGCGCTGGCCCTGCACCGCCATCTGCGCGCGCGCTTGCCCGATTATGACGTGGCGCGGGATTTTGGCGGTGTCTATTACCTGTTTTTGCGCGGCATGGCGCCGGAGGCGCCGGGACGGGGCGTGAAGTTGCTGAGTCCGGATCGGGCCATGCTGGCGCAACTGGACGCCCTGATGGCCGGCCGGAGGGAAGCATGACGCCGGTGCAGGCCGGCTGGTTGCGCACCCTGCGCGCCGCTGGCGACTTCGAGGAATTCGATCTGCAGCTCGCGGCGGTGTTCGCGCGCCAGGATGCCAGTCTGCCGCTGCCGGGGCTGTGGGCGATTGCCCGCCTGAGCCAGCAAACCCAGCGCGGCGCGGTGTGCGTCACGGTAACCGAGTTGACCGGCGCGCCGCCCACTGTCTTGCCAGCGGGGACGACCTGGCCGGCGCAGGCGGATGATTGGACTGCGCTGTTGCGAGGCTTGGATGCGGTGGGCACCCCAGGGCAGGTGCGACCCCTGATCCTGGATCAGGCCGGGCGGCTGTACGGCTATCGTCACTGGGACTTGGAGCAACGCCTGGCCTGCGCCCTGCGCCGGCGGACGCAGTGGGATCCCCTGGCGGAGGCGGCGGCGTTGCGTGCGGGACTGGGTCGCTTGTTCCCGGATGTCGGGCCGGAGGTTCCCTTGCAGGGGCTGGCTGCTGCCTTGGCGGCGACGGGCCGGATCACTGTTCTGACGGGCGGCCCCGGGACCGGCAAGACCACCACGCTGGCGCGCATGCTGGCGTTGTTGCTGCATCTGAAAGCCGATTTGCGGGTGGCGCTGGTAGCGCCTACGGGCAAGGCCGCCGCGCGCATGCAAGAGGCATTGGGCGCTGCCCTGGCCCGACTGCCGCCGGAATGGCATGTGGATCTGCCTACGCAGGCGACCACCCTGCATCGCTTGCTGGGTCTGCGTCCCGGCGCCGCCCATCTGCCGCGCTTCCACCGCGATCATCCCTTGCCGGTGGATGTGCTGGCGCTGGACGAGGCATCCATGGTGGATTTGGGACTGATGACCCGGTTGCTGGAGGCGTTGCCGGATTCGGCACGCCTCATCGTGCTGGGCGATCCGGACCAATTGGCCTCGGTGGAGGCCGGGGCGGTGCTGGGGGACCTGTGCGAGCATGCAGCGGGGTTGCGTCTGCCCCAGGCGCAGCGGCTCGCCACACTGACGGGATGGCCAGTGCCTGCCGGGACGATGCTGGACGATCATCCGCTACGCGATCATCGCGTCCATCTCACCCACAACTACCGCTTTGGCGACAGCCCGGGACTCGCCCGGCTTGCCGCCGCGGTGAACATGGGCGATGCACGCGCCGTACAGACCTTGCTGGCCGGCGCGGGTGCTCCCGAGGTAATGGGTCTGGATGGGTCGTCCGGGGAAGCGGGACTGATCGAACAGGTCATGGCGGGATATGCCCCCCATCTGGACGCCTTGGCGCGGGGAGCACCGGCCGAGGAGGTGCTGGTTCTCTTTGAGGCGTTCCGGGTGCTGTGCGCCCACCGGGTGGGGCACCATGGTGTGGAAGGGATCAATGCCCGCATCGAAACTGCCCTGCGCCGGGCCGGGCGTCTGCGGGGCGAGGGGATGTGGTCGCCGGGCCGGCCGGTGCTGGTGACCCGCAACGATCCGGGGGCGCGGATTGCCAACGGCGATGTGGGGCTGATCCTGCCGGCTGTGGAAGGCGGTCTGCAGGTGGTTTTCCGGCGCACGGACGGGACACTGCACCGCATCTCGCCGGCTCGTCTGGGGTCCTGGGAGAGCGCTTTCGCCATGACCATCCACAAGACCCAGGGCTCCGAGTTCGACGAGGTGCTGCTGGTGTTGCCTCCGGAGGATTCCCCGCTGCTGACCCGTAATCTGCTCTATACCGGCGTGACCCGGGCGCGGCGCCGCCTGCGCATCATCGGTGCTCCGGAGATCTGGGCCAAGGCCCTGGCGCGGCGCCAGACCCGCGCTTCCGGGCTCGCCGCCGCGCTGCGCCAAACCGATGATGCGGGCGCGAGCCGCAGCGATCCCTGAAAGTTTCATCCGGATGGCTGGTACCGGGGGAAGCTCGGGCTGGCGTGACGGCGGGCCTTGAGCTTGATGACATCAACTGCTTCCGTTGCGCCAAAGCGTCTCTGTCCAAACTCGGGTTTTCCGCAGTCGGCCCGCTTGGGGACTGTCCCTGTTTTGCAACATGGGCCGCATAGCATGGCCC
>JBARUT010000252.1:0-8700 GCA_049645885.1 Candidatus Macondimonas sp. | reverse complement strand
GCGCAATTCAGCAGCCGGGCCAGCGCCGCGCAGCAGTCGCGGGCATCCCTCTCCCCGGCCGAGCCGGCGCCGGCATTGGCGTTGCCGGTATTGATCAACCAGGCCTGGGGCGCCGTGGCGGCCCGATGGGCGCGTGCCACGATGACCGGCGCGGCGCAAAAAGCATTGCGGGTGAATACAGCGGCCGTGGTCGCACCTGGGGCCAGCGCGAACACCACCAGATCGCGCCGGTTGGCCTTGCGGATCCCGGCCATGACCGTGCCCACACGCACGCCGCGCAGCGGCGGCAAATTCTCGCAGGGAATATCACCAGCGGCCATGGATCAATCCAGCCGACCGTGGCAGTGCTTGAACTTCTTGCCCGAGCCACAGGGGCAGGCTTCGTTGCGGCCCACCTTGTGGTCCACTCGCGTCGGCACGCGCGCCGCAAGCGGCCGTTCGGCATGCTCGCCTTCAGGCGCTTCTACCTCCGCCGCGGCTGGATGGTCGAACTGCATGCGCAAGGGGGCGGGCTCGGGCCGCACGGGGGCTTCGCCGGGCTGGAACTGCAGTTTGTGCAGCGTGAACAGGGTTTCCTGTTTGACCGCTTCCAGCATCTGGGAAAACATCTCGAAGGCTTCGCGCTTGTATTCCTGGCGCGGATTCTTCTGGGCGTAACCGCGCAGGTGGATGCCTTGGCGCAGATAGTCCATGTTGGCCAGATGATCGCGCCAGTGCTGGTCGAGCACGCGCAGCATGACCGACTGCTCGACATGGCGCATGGCCGCCGTGCCGACCTGGTTTTCCATGGCCCGATAGGCTTGCAGCAAGCGTTCTTCGATGCGCCGGGCCACGGCGGCTGGATCGAGTTGCCGATCAGTCTCCAGCCAGCGCGCCACACCGAAATCAACGCCCAGTTCGCGCTTCAAGGTTTCATCAAGGCCCGCGGGATCCCACAGATCTTCCACGGCATCAGGCGGCAGATAGCGGAAGGTGATCTGCTGGACCACATCCTCGCGGATGCGCAGGATGGTCTCGGAGACATCGCCCTGGCGCAGCAACTCGTCGCGCTGCTGGTAGATCACGCGGCGCTGATCGTTGGCGACGTCATCGTATTCCAGCAATTGCTTGCGGATGTCGAAGTTGTGGCCTTCCACTTTGCGCTGGGCGTTTTCGATGGCGCGGGTGACCCAGGGATGCTCCATGGCCTCCCCTTCCTCCATCCCCAGGCGCTGCATCAGGCCGGAAAGCCGCTCGGAACCGAAGATACGCAGCAGGTCGTCCTCGAACGACAGGTAGAACCGGCTGGAGCCGGGGTCGCCCTGGCGGCCGGCGCGGCCGCGCAACTGGTTGTCGATGCGGCGCGATTCATGGCGTTCGCTGCCGATGATGTGCAGACCGCCGGCGGCCAGGACCTGATCGTGGGACTCGTGCCAGGCCACGTCCAGCGCGGCAAGTTGCTCGGGCGTGGCTTCATCGCCAAGCTGGCGGCGCGCCAGTTCGGGATTGCCGCCCAGGATGATGTCGGTGCCGCGACCGGCCATGTTGGTGGCGATGGTCACGGCGCCCGGCCGCCCCGCCTGGGCGATGATCTCGGCCTCCCGTTCATGCTGCTTGGCGTTGAGCACCTCGTGGGAGATCTTCTCCCGCGTCAGCTGGGCGGAGAGTTCCTCGGAAGCCTCGATGGAGGCGGTGCCCACCAGCACAGGCTGGCCCCTTTCCCGACATTGCTTCACGTCGGCCACGATGGCTTGGTATTTTTCCTTGCGGGTGAGGAAGATCTGGTCGGGCAGATCCTTGCGCACCATGGGCCGGTTGGTGGGAATTACCACCACCTCCAGGCCGTAGATCTGATGAAATTCAAAGGCTTCTGTGTCGGCCGTGCCGGTCATGCCGCCGAGCTTGTCATACAGCCGGAAGTAGTTCTGGAAGGTGATGGACGCCAGGGTGTGATTCTCGGCCTGGATGTCCACCCCTTCCTTGGCCTCGATGGCCTGGTGCAGGCCGTCGGACCAGCGCCGCCCGGCCATGGTGCGGCCGGTGAATTCATCGACGATGACGATCTTGCCGCCCTGGATGATGTAGTGGACGTTGCGCTGGAACAGCTGATGGGCCCGTAGCGCGGCGTTCACATGATGCATGAGGGCGATGTTGGCGGCATCGTAAAGGCTGTCGCCCGGCTCCAGCAGACCGGCCTCGGTCAGCATTTCCTCGACGTGCTGATGACCTTCCTCGGTCAGATGGACCTGGCGGGCTTTTTCGTCCACCGAGAAATCGCCCGGGCCGTCTTCCTCTTGCTGACGCACCAGCCGAGGGATCAGCTTGTCGATGCGCTCGTAAAGCTCGGTGCTGTCGTCGGTCGCGCCCGAAATGATCAGCGGCGTGCGCGCCTCGTCGATCAGGATCGAATCCACCTCGTCGATAATGGCAAAGTGCAGGGGGCGCTGGACGCGCTCCTCCAGGCGAAACGCCATGTTGTCGCGCAGGTAATCAAAGCCGAATTCATTGTTGGTGCCATAGGTGATGTCCGCGGCGTAGGCCGCGCGCTTTTCATCCGGGCTCTGGAGGGCGCCAATCACACCGACGGTCAGGCCCAGGTATTCATACAAGGGCTTCATCCAGGCCGCGTCACGACTGGCGAGGTATTCATTCACCGTGACCACATGCACGCCCTTGGCCGTCAGGGCGTTGAGATAGACCGCCAGCGTGCCCACCAGGGTCTTGCCCTCGCCGGTGCGCATTTCAGCGATTCTCCCCTGATGCAACACCATGCCGCCCATCATCTGAACGTCATAATGGCGCATGTTCATGACCCGCTTGCCTGCTTCCCGCACCACGGCGAAGGCTTCCGGCAATAGCGCATCGAGTGTCTCGCCCTTGGCCAGACGGCTGCGGAATTCGGCAGTCTTGGCCGATAGGCGGGCATCGGGCAGCGACGCCAAGCCGTCTTCCAGCGCGTTGATTTTCTGGACGGTCTTGGCCAGTCGCTTGACGGTGCGTTGGTGGCTGCTGCCAAAGATCAGTTTGAGTGGGTTTGCAATCATCTAAAGGTGACTTTGGTGGTGGGCTGGCCGATGCGAATTTCCGCAGGATCGGCAAAGGGACTACACCTTATGCGCGAGGCAGGCGCGGGTCAATTGGCCACGGGCAGAGAATCCGCCAGAGGAGGACGGATCGTCGGGCCCTTGCGTCAACCAGTGTCCATGGCCGAGCATGGGACCCTTGTTGCAACAGGAGGTTCCGCGATGTCAGGTCCCAAACCGCTGCTGCGCTGTTTAAAGGTTAGCGGCGAGGGCGCTGACCTGCTCGCGCGAGCAGCCACTCTGGCGATGTACAACGCAGGCCTGCGCCCGCATCTGCCCGATCCCCTGGACAGGCACTGTATGCTGGCAAATGTCCGCGGCGCAACCGCCATCCTGGCGGCGGACAGCGCCGGCTGGGCCAGCCGGCTGCGCTATCTGGCGCCCGCCCTGCTGCCCCGTCTGCTTGACATGGGGCTTGCCGTGTCGCGCATCGAGGTCGTGGTGATACCGCCCACCATGCCACCCGAACGACCACCGCGCCAAGTCACCTCCGCGCCCTCGCCGGAGGTGGCGCTGGCGCTGGAATCCTGCGCTGCGCGCACTGACGATGCGGGCCTGGCGGCGGTGCTGCGCCGACTGGCCTCCCGCGCCAAACCGCCCGTGGCTTAAGAGGCCACTGCCAAGGTCGGCGCGTAGCGCAGGGGTGATTCTTCCGGGCGCTGAAAACTGACCCGCTCCCAGGCATCCGGTTGGGCAAGCAGGTGACGCAACAGGGTGTTGTTGAGCCCATGTCCCGACTTATAGCCGGTGAAGGCGCCGATCAAGCCTTCGCCCAGCAGATAAAGGTCCCCGATGGCATCGAGAATCTTGTGCTTGACGAACTCGTTCTCGTAGCGCAGCCCATCTTCGTTGAGCACACGGTAATCATCTAGCACGACCGCGTTGTCCAGGCTGCCGCCCAGGGCCAGGTTGTTCTGGCGCAGCATTTCGATGTCGCGCATGAAGCCGAAGGTGCGCGCCCGGCTGATTTCCTTCACGAAGGAAGTCGTCGAAAAATCCACCTCCGCGTGCTTGGTGTGATGTTTGAAGACGGGGTGGTTGAATTCGATGGTGAAACCCACCTTGAAGCCTTCGTAGGGGTCGAAGCGTGCCCATTTACCGCCTTCTTCGACCACCACGGGTTTCTTGATGCGGATGAAGCGCTTGGGCGCGTTCTGTTCTTCGATTCCGGCAGACTGGATGAGGAACACAAACGGCCCGGCGCTGCCGTCCATGATCGGCACCTCGGCGGCGCTGAGATCCACAAAGGCATTGTCGATACCCAGTCCAGCCAGTGCGGAAAGCAAATGCTCCACCGTGGCCACACGCACCTCGCCCTGCGCGAGCGTGGTCGAGAGCCGGGTATCCCCGACACTCTCCGGGCAAGCCCGGATGGCCGGGCAACCGGGAAGATCCACGCGGCAAAAGGTAATGCCGGAGTTCACCGGCGCGGGGCGCAGGGTCATGAAGACTTTCTGGCCCGAATGCAGACCCACCCCGGTGGCCCGGATGGTATTTTTCAATGTGCGCTGCTTGAGCATGCTTCCACCTGTTCTTTCCGCCGTCTTGCCGGCGGGGGAGGACATCCAGACCCCGGGGCGATCGCCGCCCAATCAACCGGATGGGCGGCCGGATTATACCGGATCTTGGTAACAGCCATCACCTTGCCGCCCGCCGATTTGCCGCTCAATCGGCTTGACGCCGCAGAAAAGCGGGCACATCCAGATAGTCCAGGTCGTTTTCCCCGGCCCGCGCGCCGCGCTCCGGAAGGCTGCGTGTGCGGGTGATCGCCGGGCGATCAAGATCGCCATAATTGACCTCGCCCGAGGCATTGCGCTGGACCAGGCGCACCGGCGGCTCTTCCACCCGAGCAGCGGGGCGTCCCAGACCCGTGGCCACCACCGTGACGCGAATGTCTTCGTCCATCTCGGGATCGATGACCATGCCGACCACCACGGTGGCCTCGTCGGAGGCGAATTCGCGCACCGTCTCGCCGACTTCCTGGAACTCGCCGATGGACAGTTTTGGCCCGCCGGTCACGTTCACCAGAATCCCGCGGGCACCGGCCAGATCGACATCATCCAGCAGCGGACTGCGCAGGGCCTTTTCCGCCGCCATACGCGCGCGATCATCGCCATTCGCTGTCCCGGATCCCATCATGGCCACGCCCATTTCCGCCATGACCGTGCGAACATCAGCGAAATCGACGTTGATCAGGCCCGGCCGGGTGATCAGATCGGCAATACCCGCCACCGCGTTGTGCAACACATCATCCGCCGCCTTGAAGGCATCCAGCAGACTGATTTTCTTGCCCAGCACCGCCAGCAACCGCTCGTTGGGAACGGTGATCAGCGAATCCACATGCTTGGCCAGATCGGCGATGCCGTCGCGGGCCACCTGCATGCGCTTGGCGCCCTCGAAGGAGAAAGGCCGGGTCACCACTGCCACGGTGAGGATGCCCAGTTCCCGCGCCACCTGCGCCACTACCGGCGCCGCACCGGTTCCAGTACCGCCGCCCATGCCGGCGGTGATGAACAACATGTCCGCGCCGCGGATCACTTCCTGGATGCGCTCGCGGTCTTCCATGGCCGCCTGGCGGCCGACTTCGGGATTGGCGCCGGCGCCCAGGCCCTTCGTGATGGTGGGACCCAGTTGCAGCAGAGTGCGTGCGCCGGTCTTGGCCAGCACCTGGGCATCGGTATTGGCGGCGATGAATTCAACCCCCTCAACACCGGCGCGCACCATATTGGCTACCGCATTGCCGCCGCCGCCGCCCACACCGATGACCTTGATCACTGCGTTCTCTGTCACGCTATCGACGATTTCAAACATGATCTGTCTCCTTATTGCGCGTAATGCGCATTCCGCTCCGTTGAAACATCCGCAACCCCGTCAGAAGTTGCTCTGGAACCAAGATTTCATCCGATCCCATACACTGCGCACTCCCCCGCTGGAGGCCGGGGACAGCCCCAGCCCTGCGTTGTCAGCGCCATACAGCAGCAAGCCAACCCCAGTGGCGTGCATGGGATTGCGCACCACATCCGCCATGCCGGTCAGGTGGTCGGGCATGCCGACACGCACCTGGGCGTGAAACACTTCCTCCGCCAGTTCGGCGACCCCTTCCATGCGCGAGCTGCCCCCGGTGAGGACCACGCCCGCCGCCGTCAGATCCTCCAGCCCGGCGCGCCGCACCTCCGCCTGGATCAAGTTGAACAATTCCTCGAAGCGCGGCTCGACCACCTCTGCCAACACCTGACGGGCCAGCCGGCGGGGGGGGCGGTCGCCCACACTCGGTACCTCCACGCTCTCCTCGCCGGAGATCAGTTGGGGCAGGGCGCAACCGAAGCGCAGCTTGATTTCCTCGGCGTGGTGAGTGGGCGTGCGCAGGGCGACGGCGATGTCGTTGGTGACCTGGTCCCCGGCAATGGGAATCACGGCGGTATGGCGGATCGCCCCTTCGGTAAACACGGCGATATCTGTGGTGCCGCCACCGATGTCCACCAGGCATACCCCCAGGTCCTTCTCGTCCGGCGTCAGCACGGCATAACTGGACGCGAGCTGTTCCAGGATGATGTCCTGTACGTGCAGGCCGCAGCGCTCCACGCATTTGACGATGTTCTGGGCGGCGCTGGATGAGCAGGTGACGATGTGGACCTTGGCTTCCAGGCGCACGCCGGACATGCCCACCGGCTCGCGGATGCCGTCCTGTTCGTCAATGATGAATTCCTGCGGCAGGGTATGCAGGATGCGTTGGTCTGCCGGGATTGCCACCGCCCGTGCCGCATCGATGACCCGGTCCACATCCTCCTGGCGCACCTCGCGGTCGCGGATGGCGACGATGCCGTGGGAATTCAGGCTGCGGATGTGGCTGCCGGCAATCCCCACATATACCGCGCGGATTTCGCAATCCGCCATCAGCTCGGCTTCATCCACCGCGCGGCGAATGGACTGCACCGTGGACTCGATGTTGACCACGACGCCCTTCTTGAGACCGCGCGAGGGATGACTGCCCAGGCCGATGATTTCCAGCCGTCCGCCAGGGCTTACCTCCCCCACGATGCAGACCACCTTGGACGTCCCAATGTCCAGGCCGACGATCAAATTGCTTTCCTGCCGCTTGGCCATGACTACCTATCCTTCTGTGCGCCCGCCATCAGGGCGCACCTTTTGGTTTGATCGAAAATCCATTGGGATACCGCAAGTCCACATAGGCCAGCGAGGCCAGATCGGGACGCAGCCGCGGCAGTACCTTGTCCACGAAACGCTTGAACGTTGGCTGAGGATTGCCGGGACCAAGGCGCAATTCCACGCCCTGCTCCAGCGTGGCGCGCCAGCTGCCGCGGTGATCCACCACCAACTGCCCGAGTTGAATGCCCTGGGGCGTGAGCTGGGATTGCAGCAGGCGATAGGTATCCAAAACCCGTCGCTCGGAGCCTTCCGGGCCATTGAGCAAGGGCAGATCCACCTCGCCCGCCTCGGCCTGGAAGCGGATCCCGCGCACATCCAGCAGACCCACCTCACCCCAGCGCGCCACCGGCCGGTACTCCCACAACCGCACCACCAGCGCATCGGGCCAGCGCCGGCTGACCTGGACCCGCGCCACCCAGTCCAGCGCTCGCAGATCGGCCACCAAGGCCTTCAGATCCACCTGCCACAGACTCCCTGCGCGGTGGGCGCGCACCGTCTGCTCGATGGTTTCCTGCGATACCTGCCGGAATGGCGCTTCCACCAGCACCCGCTTGAGCGCAAACCAAGCCTGCGCCTGGGCCTGCCAGACCAGCCCGCCCGCGATTCCCACCACCACGCATGCGCCCAGCAGTCGGCCGATCCAGCGACGCACGGCTGGAGGCAAAGTGAAGGTCCGTTTGGCCTCAGATCGACTGACCGATCGGCGCGACCGGCTTGCCGACCGATGCACCGGGCGCCGACGGTCTGGCGGCGGAATGGCCCTCATGACCGATCCGCCAGACTGGTTTCGAGAATCCGCCACACCAGATCCTCGAAGGAAAGCCCTGCCGCCCGCGCCGCCATTGGCACCAGACTGTGATCCGTCATGCCCGGCACACTGTTGAGCTCCAGTAGCCACGGGGATCCCGCCGCATCCAGCATGAAATCCACCCGGCCCCAACCCTGGGCATCGAGCCCCTGGAACGCCGCCAGCGCCAGCGCGCCAAACGCCGCCTCCCGCTCCGGCGTCAGGCCACTGGGGCAGTGGTAACGCGTGCTGCTCGACCGGTACTTGGCATCGAAATCGTAGAACGCATTGGGGGTCTCCAGGCGGATCGAGGGCAGTGCCCGGTCCCCAAGAATCGCCACGGTGTACTCGCCGCCACTGATCCAGCGTTCGGCCAGCACCCGGCTGTCCAGTGCCCGCGCGTGATGGAAGGCGGGGAGCAGCTCCTCCGGCCGGGTCACCTTGCTCATGCCCAGGCTGGAACCCTCACGGGCCGGCTTGACGATCAAGGGCAGTCCCAGCGCGCTGAGCGCCCGCTCGACGTCGGCCGCATCCGCCAGCACGGCATAGGGCGGCGTCGGCAGGCCCTGCGCCTGCCACAACTGCTTGGTGCGCAACTTGTCCATGCTCAAGGCGCAGGCGGCCACGCCACTGCCGGTGTAGGGGATTCCCGCCATCTCCAGCGCGCCCTGGATCACCCCATCC
>JBARUT010000251.1:0-9311 GCA_049645885.1 Candidatus Macondimonas sp. | reverse complement strand
GATTGAGCGCGCGGAGGGTATGTTCTGCATGCCCGCTCATTAGGACAACGCCGGCACGCCCGTTTCTTCGAGTAGCCCGCTGGCGTGGCGTTCAATCCCTCAAACGAAAGAGTTTGAAAGATCACTGTTGATGCAGGCGCGGCCCCAGCCGGCTCGGCAGGCGTGCTCAGAAACCGACCGGGGCGTGCTCGCGGGTAGCATCGAAGCGCACCTTGGGCCATTTCTCCATAGCCAGTTGCAGATTGACGCGACTGGGGGCGAGATAGACCAGCGCCCCGCCATGATCCAGCGCCAGGTTCTCCGCTGCGCGGTTGCGGAAATCCTCCAGCATCCGGTCATCCTCGCAGATCACCCAGCGCGCCGTGGCCACCGAAACCGAGTCGAAGCGACACTCCACGCCGTACTCGCTCTTGAGCCGATGGGCTACCACATCGAACTGCAACGGTCCGACCGCGCCCAGGATCAAATCGTTGCTGCGCAGCGGCCGGAAAAACTGGGTCGCCCCCTCCTCGCAGAGCTGGGTCAGGCCCTTCTGCAAGGCTTTCAGGCGCAGCGGATCGCGCAGCACGGCGCGGCGGAACAGCTCGGGCGCGAAATGGGGAATCCCGGTGAAACCCAGCACTTCCCCCTCGGTGAAGGTATCGCCGATGGCGATGGTGCCGTGGTTGTGCAGCCCCAAGATGTCGCCGGGATAGGCCTCTTCCACCCGCTCGCGTTCGCTGGCCATGAAGGTCAGGGCATCGGGGATCTTGACCTCGCGTGCGAGCCGCACATGACGCAGTTTCATGCCCTTGGTGAAACGTCCGGAGCAGACCCGGAAGAACGCGATGCGGTCGCGGTGGGCGGGGTCCATATTGGCCTGCACCTTGAACACAAAACCGGTCAGCGCGGCCTCCTCGGGCTGGACGGTGCGCTGTTCGGTTGCCCGTGCACGCGGAGACGGCGCCCATCGGACGAAATCATCCAGAAGCTCGCGCACGCCGAAATTGTTCACCGCCGAGCCGAAAAAAACCGGCGTCTGGCGGCCAGCCAGGTAGGCCGCCTGATCGAAGGCCGGGCTGGCGCCGCGCACCAGATCGATCTCCTCGCGAAAGGCCGCCGCCTCCTCGCCAAAGCGCGCGGTGAACGCCGCGCTGTCGAGCCCCTCGATGACCTCGCTGACATGGGCGCGACCGTCTTTCACCGGCGCGTAAAGATAGGCCCGATCTTCCAGCAGGTGATAGATACCGCGCAGTGAACGCCCCATGCCCAGCGGCCAGATAATGGGCGCGCATTGGATGCCCAGCACCTTTTCGACCTCGTCCATGAGTTCCATGGGATCGCGGCCTTCGCGGTCGAGCTTGTTGATGAAGGTGAAGATGGGCGTATCGCGCAGCCGGCAGACCTCCATCAGCTTGATGGTGCGCTCCTCCACGCCCTTGGCGCAGTCGATCACCATCAGCGCCGAATCCACGGCCGTGAGGGTGCGGTAGGTGTCTTCCGAGAAATCCTCATGCCCTGGGGTATCGAGCAGGTTGATGACGCAATCCCGATAAGGGAACTGCATCACCGAGCTGGTGACGGAAATGCCGCGCTGCTTTTCCATCTCCATCCAGTCGGAAGTGGCGTGACGGGCAGCCTTGCGCCCCTTGACCGCGCCTGCGAGCTGGATGGCGCCGCCAAACAGCAAGAGCTTTTCGGTCAGGGTGGTCTTGCCCGCGTCGGGGTGGGAAATGATGGCAAAGGTGCGTCGCCGCGCCGCCTCATCGGCGATCTGTGACATGCAAGCTCCGGTTAAACCTTGGGATGCGCGAGGCCACGGGGCCGCGCAAGGGCGTTGATTGTACCGGATCAGGCCACTCAGGGTTTAACGCAAGGACCTCCCTGGGATGACAACAGCCGCCTGCAACAGGCAGGACCAATGGGCCCCTCAATCCATGGCAAAGCCATGCGCATTGAGTTTGGCGAAGCCTTGGTGCGGCAACGCGTCAAGCGAGTGGGTGCGTGGATTTCAAACCAACAAAGCGACCGGGACGACTGTCCCGGTCGATAGGGATGCAATTCGGCGCAATAGCCGCCGGGGAGCGCTGTCAGTGCCCCAGCATCCAGGGACGCCCGCCACCGACCCCATGACCACAGCCTGGCCCGTGCGTATGACCCGCCGACGACGCAGCAGATTCGCGGCGCACCAGACGCGGCTCATGGGCACTGCGTTCATTGCGACTGTGTGCCTGGCGAGTGGCGGCCGAGACCTGGCGCAGGCCCGGCAGGGAAATCATGCGTTCACCCGCCTGCGCGCAACTGGGGCAATCCGCCGGCGCGTTGCGGTCCTTCATGGCACGCAACTCGGTAAATGGACCACAGCTCGCACACTGGTATTCATACAAAGGCATGCGAAATTCTCCTCAAGGGCGTTCGACCTGGAAATTCGGGTTTGCAGAAACTCAGCCGGCTGCGGCCAGATCCGCTCCGCCGCTGACCATGATCTTGGGACCCGTGGCGTTGGGCATGATGTCGAAATCGAAAATCTCGGTCGGGATCCACAAGGTGGCACAGGCGTTGGGAATGTCGACGATGCCGCTGATATGCCCTTCAACCGGCGCGGTCCCCAGAATGGCGTAGGCCTGTTCGCCGGTGTAGCCGAATTTCTTGAGATATTCGATGGCGTTGAGACAAGCCTGGCGATAGGCCACATGGGCGTCCAGGTAATATTGCTTGCCCGATTCGTCCACCGATATGCCCTCGAAGATGAGGTAATTACTGTAGCGCGGCTCCATGGGGCTGGGTTTGAAAATCGGATTCTGAATGCCGTATTTCGCCATTCCGCCCTTGATGACTTCCACATGCAGATCGATCCAGCCCGCCATCTCGATGGCGCCGCAGAAGGTGATTTCGCCGTCGCCCTGGGAAAAATGGATGTCCCCCATCGATAAGCCGGCGTTTTTGACATACACCGGGAAATACACCTTCGATCCCCGGGACAGGTTCTTGATGTCGCAATTGCCCCCATGCTCGCGCGGCGGGACGGTGCGTGCGCCTTCGAGGGCGGCGGCCTGAGCAGCACTGCCGGTCAGGCGGCCCATCAGCGCCGAGCTGGGATTGGGCGGCAAGGCCAAAGCCGGAACACGGTTGGGATCGGTATCAATCAGCGCCTGCTCGCGGGCATTCCAGCGCTTGAGCAAATCCATGGAGGGCAGGCAGCCGATCAGCCCCGGGTGCATCAGGCCCGCGAAACGCACGCCGGGAATATGGCGCGATTCGGCATAGATGCCTTCGAAATTCCAACACGCCTTGCGGGCATCGGGATAGTGATCGGTCAGAAAACCGCCGCCATTGCTCTTGGCAAACAGTCCCGTGAAGCCCCATTCGGAATCCGGCAGAGTGCCAATGTCGAGAATATCAACCACCAGCAGGTCGCCGGGCTCGGCGCCCTCCACCCCGATCGGGCCACTCAGGTAATGCACCTTGGTGAGATCCACGTCCCGGATGTCGTTGGCCGAATCGTCATCCAGGATCTGACCACCGGTCCAGTCGATGCACTGGACCCGGAAGCTGCTGCCGGGCTTGACCATTTCCACGATGGGCAGATCTGGATGCCAGCGGTTGTGCAGGACACTGGCCTGTTCTTCGGGTGGCTTGGAAAGATCGACCTCGATCAAGGGCTGAGGCATAAATCATCTCCCGTATTCGGACTTGGTATTCGGATGGAAAATCGTTCGAACAACGCCGTGGTACGGCCCGGCAACCAGTCCCCCCCGTGATCACGACAAGGGGCATGGCTCTCCGCTGTTCAGAGCAACCGTCATGCCAGCCGCGGAAGCTGCCGAGATACACGATAAAAACCAATAGCTTGAAATGATTGATCGCTCACAGGCCTGGCCTTGCCAGCAGCATGCCCATGTCGCGATGCCGGCGAAATGTTCAACATTGTTTGAATTTGGCGAGTTTGCCCGGGCGCGGAAATCCATTGCCTGCACTGACTCGGTGCATGCGCCACGAGACAACCTCAAAAATCATCCACTTAGCGAAGGCGCATTCCTTGCATCAACAGTCAAGCATCCGATTCAAAAGGGGTTTTCGATGAGTTGCAGCATCCATGATCTCCCTGTGGACTCCCCCAGCATCAATGCCGACCTGCATCCGCAGGGGGATCTGCAGCTCATCCTGGAAATGGCCAAGCTGCTGGAAAAACGGCTCGATCCAGAGCGCACCATCATCGCCATCCTGCGCCTGCTGTCGCAGTTGCGGGGCCTGAACAGCAGTCGGGTCAGCGTGCCGGACCGCAGCGGGATCTATCTCAAGGTGCGCTATTCCTACGGACTCGAGCGCGACCACCTCAAGGCAGGTGGCTATACGGTTCCACTCAACCAGGGCGTCACAGGCCATGTGATGCGCACAGGAACCACGGGACTCGTGACCGACATCCAGACCGAACCGCTCTATCTCACCCGCATCACTGCCTGGGATGAACGCTACATCGGCCCGATCGCCTTCCTGGCCGTGCCCATTCTGGAGGAAGGCCGCCCCATCGCCGTGCTGGCGGCGCAAAAAGATAGCGCCCATGGAGGTCGTTTCGATGATGACCTGACCCTATTGCGCATTGCTGCGGCGACCATCGGGCAGGTCATGCGCATCGAACAATTTGTCAGCCAGCGCACCGCCCAACTGGTGACGGAAAATCAGCAACTGTGGCAATCCGTCCAGCAAAATGCGCTGGCTCACGGCGTGATTGGTGAAAGCGCTGCCCTGCTGGAAGCGCTGAAACAAGCCGGCCAGGTCGCGCGCAGCGAAGCGCCGGTGATGTTGCTGGGCGAATCGGGCACCGGCAAGGAAAAATTCGCCCGCATGATCCATCAGCAAAGCGAGCGGCGCGAACGACCGTTCATTTGCATCAACTGCGCCGCGATTCCCGCCACGCTGCTGGAATCGGAGCTTTTCGGCCATGAAAAAGGCAGTTTCACTGGCGCCGACGCGGCCCAGAAGGGCAAGATCGAGGCGGCCGAAGGTGGCACGCTTTTTCTGGACGAGATCGGCGACATGCCCCTGGAACTGCAGGCCAAGCTGTTGCGGGTCCTGCAGGAACGGCAAGTGCAGCGGGTGGGCTCCAGCCGCCTGATCCCGGTCGATTTCCGCGTACTCACGGCCACCAATGTGAACCTGCGGCAGTTGGTCAACGAACGGCAGTTCCGGCTCGATCTGTTCTACCGGCTCAGCGTGGTGCCGATTTACCTGCCGCCGCTGCGAGAACGCAATGGCGACATCAAGATCCTGGTCCTGCATTTTCTGCATGAACTGAATCATCGCTACGAACGCAATGTCGTGCTGGAAAAAGGGGTCTTGCGCCGACTGGAATCCTTCGACTGGCCCGGCAACATCCGTCAATTGCAAAACGTGATGGAGCGCGCCGTGGTGATGGTGGACGGTACAGCCGTCACCATCACCCAGATCGAGCGCATTCTGAGTGATGAATCCACCGTCCACCTGCACGATCCCGGAAGGACTGCGGGCGAAGGATTTTCATGTCCGGAAGGCCATCACAGCGCAGACTTGGGACCACGACGTTATCTGAAAGTCCAGCCCACTCAATCCCAGGCGATTCTGGAGGCCTTGCGGGGCAGTGGCGGCAACCAGAGCGCGGCCGCACGGCGTCTGGGGATGACCACCCGGCAATTGCGTTATCGCATGGAAAAGCTGGGGATCGACGCCGCATCAATTTGATTGTCATTTGACTGGACATTCCGGCCGAAAGCTTGACATTGTCAATGCACCTCAGCTGCGCCGCCCGGACGCCGAGAAACACCCCCTGGCGCTTTTGACGCGAATTCGAATAATTACAATCACTTGCAATATTAGACCGGCGCTAAATCACCTCGCTCAAAATTGGCTCAATCCTTGCTCCATGGGTCAGGAACGGTTGAGTCACGTGCATGCCGTTCCCCTGTTCATTGTCCAACCCCATCAGGAGATGCGCCGATGCGTTCCCCGTCCTGCCTCGCTTCCCCCTCCCTGTTCAAAGCCCGACGACTCGCGCAGATCCTATTGTTTGGCCTGCTGGGGCTGGCGGGATCCGCCACGGCGGCCGACTACCCGACAGCCAAGGTCAATACGACCAATCTCGCCGTGACCGACCAGGTGGTCAAGGTCGGCATCCTCCACTCCATCACTGGCACCATGGCCATCAGCGAAACCGGCTCGGTGGAAGCCGAGAAGCTGGCGATCAAACAGATCAATGACATGGGTGGAATCCTGGGACGCAAGATCGAGATCATCCAGGAAGACGGCGCCAGCGACTGGCCGACCTTTGCCGAAAAATCCAAGAAGCTTCTGGTACAGGACCGTGTGGCCACGGTATTCGGCTGCTGGACGTCCGCCTCACGCAAGGCGGTGTTGCCCGTCTTTGAAAAGGAAAATGGCCTGCTGTACTACCCCACTTTTTATGAGGGTCTGGAACAGTCCAAGAATGTGATCTACACCGGCCAGGAAGCCACCCAGCAGATCCTTGCGGGCCTGGACTGGATCGCCAAGGAAAAGAATGCCAAGACCTTTTACCTGATCGGTTCCGACTACATCTGGCCGCGCACCTCGATGAAGATTGCTCGCAAGCACATCGAGAACGTACTCAAGGGCACCGTGGTGGCAGAAGAGTATTTCCCCCTGGGACACACCAACTTCGGTTCGGTCATCAACAAGATGAAGCTCAAGAAACCGGATGTGATCTACAGCGCCGTGGTGGGTGGCAGCAACGTGGCCTGGTACAAGCAGCTCAAGGCCGCCGGCATCAATTCCGACAAGCAAACCTTGCTCACCATTTCCGTGACCGAAGATGAAGTATTGGGTATCGGCGGTGAAAACATGAAGGGTTTCTACTCCGCGATGAAATATTTCCAGAGCCTGGATAACCCCAACAACCAGAAATTCGTCAAGTCCTTCAAGGACATGTGGGGTGCTGACAGCGTGATCGGCGACGTCACCCAGGCCGCCTACCTGGGCCCCTGGTTGTGGAAGGAGGCGGTAGAAAAAGCCGGCAGCTTTGATGTGGACAAGGTGGTAGCGGCCTCGCCCGGCATCGAACTGAAAACCGCGCCCGAAGGCTACGTCAAGGTCCATCCCAATCACCACCTCTGGAGCAAGCTGCGGGTGGGCCAATGGGATGCCAATGGCCAGGCCAAGGTGGTCTATGAATCTGATCTGATCGAGCCCAACCCCTTCCCCGCCGGCTATCAGTAAGAACGAAGACCGAAGGACATCGGAGGCCGCACTGCCTCCGATGTCCATGCCTCCACATCTTTTCGGGAGTGAACCGCCATGGCGGGTTATACCTGGTCTGAAATCGGCTCCATTTTTGCCATGCAGGGGTTCAGTGGGCTGAGCCTGTTCTGCGTCTTTCTGCTGATGGCGCTGGGTCTGGCGATCATCTTTGGCCAGATGGGTGTCATCAACATGGCCCATGGCGAGTTCCTAACCATTGGCGCCTATACCACCTACCTGCTCTCGCACTGGTCCGAGCTGCATGCTCCCGCACTCTTGGATTATGCCTTTTTCATCGCCGTGATCCTGGCCTTCCTGATCGCGTTCGCCGTCGGTTATCTGGTGGAAATGGGGTTGATTCGCCATCTCTACAAGCGTCCGCTGGACACCCTGCTCGCCACCTGGGGTCTGAGCCTGATCATGCAGCAAACGTTTCGCTCCGCCTTTGGCGCGCGTGAAGTCAGCCCCACCCTTCCCCCCTGGCTACTGGGGGCCTACCCGGTGACCGACAGCATCGATATTCCCATCAACGGGATGGTGGTTATGGCCCTCACGGCCGTCACCACGGCGGGCGTGTTCCTGTTCATGTTCCGCTCCCGCTGGGGACTGCGGGTGCGCGCCACGGTCCAGAACCGCGTCATGAGCGGTTGTGTGGGCATCGATACCGCCCGGGTGGATCGCATGACCTTCGCCATCGGTTGCGGCACTGCCGGCATTGCAGGCGCGGCATTCACCACCATCGCCTCCACCGGTCCCACCAGCGGCTCGCTCTACATCGTCGACACCTTTCTGGTTGTGGTGTTTGGCGGTGCGGCGAGCCTGCTGGGCACCATCGCCTCGGCGTTCGCCATTGCCCAGGCCCAGTCCATTCTGGAGTTCTTCACCAGCGGATCCATGGCCAAGGTGACCACACTCCTGATCGTGGTGGGCATCCTCATGCTGCGCCCGCAAGGCCTGTTCAACCTGCGCATCCGGCGCTAACCCAAGGTCAAGTGAGGCTCGAACCGTGAAAATCCTGTTGCACAAGCTTTTTGGTGGTCCTTCGGGGCTGGCGGGCTTCCTGGTCCTCGCGGCCTTGATTCTCGTGGTCCTGCCCATCGGATTGGACAACTTCCGCCTCAATCTGGTGGGCAAATACCTTACCTATGCCTTCGTCGCCGTGGGTCTGGTGCTGTGCTGGGGCTATGGCGGCATCCTGAGTCTCGGCCAGGGGATCTTTTTTGGTCTGGGCGGCTATTGCATGGCCATGTTTCTGAAACTGGAAGCGTCCAACCCCGCCAATACCGCCATCCAAACCACGCCGGGCATCCCGGACTTCATGGACTGGAACCAGATCACCGCGCTGCCCTGGTTCTGGAAACCGTTCTACAGCCTGCCGCTCACCTTGATCGCGATCGTGGCAGTGCCCATGCTGTTCGCCTGGCTGATCAGCTTTGCCCTGTTCAAGCGGCGCGTGGGCGGGGTGTATTTTTCCATCATCACCCAGGCCATCGCCTCCATCCTGACCATCCTCATCGTCGGCCAGCAGGGCTATACCGGCGGCATCAACGGCATCACCGACCTGCGCACGCTGCAGGGATGGGACATCCGCAGCGACGAGGCGAAATGGCTGCTCTATTTCGTGACTTCCGGCCTCTTGCTCGCGGTCATCCTGCTCGCCCGCCTGATCCTGACCAGCAAGCTGGGACTGCTGCTGGTGGCCATGCGTGACCAGGAGGACCGCGTGCGGTTTTCCGGTTATGACGTGGCCAACATCAAGATATTCATCTTCTGTGTCGCGGCCGCCATTTCGGCGATTGGCGGCGCGATGTTCACCCTGCAGGTGGGTTTCATGTCGCCCTCCTTCGTGGGTGTGGTGCCTTCCATCGAGATGGTGATCTTCGCCGCGGTGGGAGGGCGTTACTCCTTGATCGGCGCGGTCTATGGCACGCTGCTCGTCAATTACGCCAAGACGGTGTTTTCCGAGTCCTTCCCGGAATTGTGGCTTTACCTCATGGGCAGCCTGTTCATCGCCACGGTATTGCTGTTTCCCCGGGGGCTGGCGGGACTGTATGAAACCTACGCGCCACGGGCCTGGAACGCCC
>JBARUT010000250.1:0-10404 GCA_049645885.1 Candidatus Macondimonas sp. | reverse complement strand
CTATTACACCAACCATTTGAATCTGCTGGATCTCTGCGCGGTGGCAGTGCCGTGTGGCGGCTTGCCCATCGGGCTGCCATTCGGCATCACCTTGCAGGCGCCGGCGGGCCACGACGCGCGGCTGCTCGCGCTCGCTGACCGGCTGCATCGGGCCACCAGCACCCGCCTGGGCGCCAGCAATCTGCCGCTCGCTGAGACGCCCGCCTTGACGGAACGATCGGCAGGCGCCGCCATGCTCGCGCTCGCCGTCTGCGGCGGCCACATGCAGGGCTTGCCCTTGAACGGCGAACTCACCGCGCTGGGCGCCCGGCTGCAGCAGCGCGCCCATACGGCCAGCGCCTATCGCCTCTTTGCCCTGGATGGCTTCCAGCCGCCGCGTCCCGGCCTGGTGCGTGATGCATCCGGCAGCCCCATCGAGATCGAGGTGTGGGAGTTGCCCATGGCGCAGGTAGGTGCGTTTCTCGCCGGTGTGCCGGCGCCGCTGGCCATCGGCAGCGTGGAACTGGCCGATGGATGCTGGGTGAAGGGTTTCGTCTGCGAGGGTCACGCGGTGGCGGGCGCGCACGACATCACGCGCTTCGGTGGTTGGCGTGCCTGGCTGGCGAGTCGGTGAGCGCAATCGATCACAACCGGCCGTGCCCCCGCGCAATTCCGGTGCGGCGGTGATGGTCGCCAGCGACGATCTCGAGAACTGCTGCAGCTTGCCGACCCTGCTGGTGATCAGCGGCGGTCATATCGTCCACGAAGTTCACGTGCCATGGCCGATCACGCCCAGACCGGTGCCACATGGCGGCGGGAGGACAAGTCGCGCGCCGCGCTTGTTGCTGAACAATCCGTAGCACAACGCAAGGAGTTTCAATCCATGGCCGAACGTACCCTTGACGCCGACCCATACCCCTGGCCCTTCGACGGTGACCTGCGCCCGGAAAACACAGCGTTGATCGTGATCGACATGCAGACGGATTTCTGTGGAGTCGGTGGCTATGTCGACAAGATGGGCTATGACCTGTCGCTGACCCGCGCGCCCATTGCACCCATCCGCGCCGTGCTCGCGGCCTTTCGCGCCGGGGGCTTCCACATCTTCCATACCCGCGAGGGGCATCGGCCCGATCTGGCCGACCTGCCGGCCAACAAGCGTTGGCGTTCGCGGCGCATTGGCGCGGGCATCGGCGACCCCGGTCCCTGCGGCAGGATCCTGGTGCGTGGCGAGCCGGGCTGGGAAATCATTCCGGAGCTGGCGCCCTTGCCCGGCGAGCCGGTGATCGACAAGCCGGGCAAGGGCTCGTTTTGCGCCACGGATCTCGAACTGATGCTGAATTTGCGCGGCGTGCGCAATCTGATCCTGACCGGCATCACCACTGATGTCTGCGTGCACACCACCATGCGCGAGGCCAATGACCGCGGTTTCGAGTGCCTGCTGCTGGCCGATTGCTGTGGCGCGACGGACCCCGGCAATCACCGCGCGGCGTTGCACATGATCAGGATGCAGGGTGGGGTGTTCGGCGCGGTGGCCGAATCCTCGGCCCTGCTCGCGGCGCTAGGCCGATGAGCGATGCACTGGATTTCCCCAGCCGGATCTTGGCCCTGTTTCAGAATGGCGCGTTCGACGTCGCGGCCTGGCCTTGGGAGCCGTTCCGCGAAGGCGTTGAACAAGTCCCCCTTTACGATGCCGGCCCGGACGGCCCGCGCGCGGCCTTGCTGCGCTACGCGCCGGGGGCAAGCGTGCCCGCCCATGCCCATGAGGGCTATGAACACATCCTGGTGCTGCAGGGCGTGCAGCAGGATGAGCGCGGCCACTATGCGAGCGGCACCTTGCTGATCAATGCGCCCGGTTCCTGCCATGCGGTGCAGAGTCCGCTGGGGTGCGTGGTGTTGGCAATCTGGGCGCGGCCGGTGCGTTTTTTGTGAAGGCGGCTGCGCCAGTCTGGGGCGCAGTCAGCCCGTCGTGCCAGGAGAGTGCACGCCGTTGCCTGAACGGCATTGCCCCATGGATTTTTATCATAATTAAATCAAATAGTTGAATCTTGCCGAGGCGCCAGGGATGGAAAATTCAGGGTGGTACGCTCGTTGCATTGTATACAACGATGCATGAAATGGCTGAGAAGCCGGGGAGGTTGTCATGCTGTTGTTGGATGCCCAACCCGAATCGGTTCGATTCGAACCGGCCACTACCGCGCTGATCCTGATCGACATGCAGCGCGATTTTCTCGAACCGGGGGGATTCGGGGAGATGCTGGGCAATGACGTGTCCCTGCTGCGGAGCACCATTGCGCCCTGCAAGGCTTTACTGGCCGCAGCACGGGGCGTCGGGATGATGGTCATCCACACCCGCGAGGGCCACCGGCCGGATCTTGCCGATGCCCCACCCGCCAAGATCAGTCGCGGTCATCCGCCCCGGCGCATTGGTGAGGTCGGGCCGATGGGACGCATCCTGATCCGGGGCGAGCCGGGTCACGGCATCATCTCCGAACTAGCTCCTGGATCCGGCGAGCCCGTGATCGACAAGCCGGGCAAGGGGGCGTTCTACCAGACCGATCTGGCGCTGATTCTCGCCAATGGGGGGATTCAGACGCTGATCGTGTGTGGCGTTACCACCGAGGTGTGCGTGCACACCACCGTGCGCGAAGCCAATGACCGCGGTTTCAAGTGCATCGTGCCCGCCGACGCCGTGGGCTCCTATTTTCCCGAATTCCAGCAGGCGGCTCTGGCCATGATCACGGCGCAGGGTGGCATTTTCGGCTGGGTATCCGATTCAACGCGAATCCTGACCGCCTTGAGCCTGAGCTCAGCGGGCTTGTCATCCATTGCCTAAATCTTGGGGGACCTGTCCATGACTGAATCCAAACCCGCTCTGTGGAGCCCTGGCGACTGGAACGCCTTCTTCGGCTTCGGCACCAACATCCTGGTCAACCTGCTCACGCTGACGGCGCTGCTGCGCTACGTCATCAAACTGCCGGACGACATCGTGTTCGGACGCATCCTGCCGGCCACCGGGCTGATGCTGTTCCTGTCCACAATCTACTATGCCTGGCTGGCCTATCAATTGGCCAAGAAGGAAGGCCGCGACACGGTCTGCGCGCTGCCATCGGGCATCAGCGTGCCACACATGTTCGTGGTGGTGTTCGTGATCATGCTGCCGATCGCGGCTGCCAGTGGTGACCCGATCAAGGGCTGGGAGGCGGGGCTGACCTGGGTGTTCGTGCAGAGCTTCGTGCTCATGGCGGGGGGCTTTATCGCGCCGTGGATCAAGAAAATCACCCCGCGCGCGGCGCTGCTGGGGGCGCTCGCCGGGGTGTCGATTGCCTTCATCTCGATGAAGCCGGCGCTTGATATGTACCTGGACCCGGTGATCGGCTTGGTCTGCTTCGCCATCCTGCTGGCGAGTTGGTTCGGCGGCGTGCGCTACTGGAAGGGCATGCCGGCCGGTCTGGTGGCGATCGGCGTCGGTTCGCTGATTGCCTGGGGCGGACTGGCGTTTGGCTTCAACTTCGGCGGCATGAGTCTGGACAAGCTCGGCGCGTCGTTTGCGAGCTTCGGCTTCTCGGTGCCGCTGCCGGCGATTGGCCATGTGTTCGGCGGCTTCGAGTACCTCAGTGTGATCCTGGTCACCGCCATTCCGTTTGGCATCTATGATTTGGTCGAGGCCATGGACAACGTGGAAAGCGCCGAGGCCGGCGGCGACCATTTCCCCACCACCCGCGTCATCACCGCCGACGGCGTGGTGAGCCTGATTGGCTGCCTGCTGGGCAATCCCTTCATCAATGCGGTGTACATCGGCCACCCGGGCTGGAAGGCCATCGGCGGGCGCATCGGTTATTCGGCGGCGACCGGCGTGATGGTGCTGATCCTGTCCTGGTTCGGCATTCTGGCGGTGATGATGGCGCTGATTCCGGTGGTGGCCATCTCGCCGATCCTGCTCTACATCGGCATGCTGATCGGCGCCCAGGCCTTCCAGGAAACGCCCAAGAGCCACGCCCCGGCGGTCATCCTGGCGCTGATCCCGCAGGTAGCCGGCTGGGGCAAGCTGATGATCGACAACGCACTCGGCGCCGCCGGCACCAACGCCGCCGCGGTGGGCATCGACAAGCTGGCCGGCACTGGGGTGCTCTACCACGGCCTGGAACTGCTCGGTAGCGGTGCCATCCTGACCAGCCTGATCCTGGCGGCCGTCACGGCCTGCATCATCGACCGCACCTATGGCCGGGCGGCAGGCTTCGCCCTGGCCGGCTCCGGGCTGACCTTCTTCGGGTTCATGCACAGCGAGGCGATCGGCCTGGCGCAGAGCCCGACCGTGGCGGTGGCCTATCTTGCTGTCGCAGGGGTCCTGTATGGTTGCGCGCGCTTGGCCATGCCGGTAGCCAGCCAATCGTCTCTGCTTCCTGATCACGGACTGGAGCAACCAGCCGTTTGATTTTGCTGCAACCGATCGATTCATCAAGGAATCGATGGTCTTTGCTTCCGGATGCTTCATGGCACCTTTGATCCCGGCTCCGCCGGGATTTTTTTATCCCGCAGGATGGTGGCGGGGCGGCGAGTGGGCTATAACGCCGCAGAGATGAGGCTCGCAAGGGAGGCGCCACATGATTCGGCTTTACCAGTTTCCACCGGCCTATGGCCTGCCCAATGCCAGTCCGTTCTGCATGAAGCTGGAAACCTGGCTGCGCATGACCGGCCTGCCTTATCAGGCCTTGCCCGGGGATCCGCGCAAGGCGCCCAAGGGCAAACTGCCCTATATCGAGGATGACGGGGTGCTGCTTGGCGACTCGCATCTGATCCTGGACTATTTGCGTGCCCAATATGGTGTTGATCCCGACGCCGGCCTGACGCCGCCACAGCGCGCGCTATCCACGGCGGTGACGCGCATGCTGGAGGAACATTTCTACTGGGTGATGCTGCATGGACGCTGGGTCGATCCCCAGGGCTGGAGCGTGACGCGGGAGGTGTTTTTTGGCGGTCTGCCCCGTCCGTTGCGCGATCTGGTGCCCTTGCTGGTGCGGCGCAGCCTGCGGCGCGACCTGCGGGGACAGGGCCTCGGCCGCCATGATCTGCCGGAGATCCAGAGCCTGGGCGCAGAGGATGTGGAGGCGCTGGCAATCCTGTTGGGCGCACGACCCTACTTCCTCGGCGAACAACCCCGCACCCTGGATGCGGTGGCGCATGCCTTTCTGGCCGGGATGCTGGCTTTCCCCGTCGATGCGCCAGTCAAAGAGGCGATCGCAGCGCATGCCAATCTGATCCATTTCGTTGAACGCATGAATGCGCGCTTTTACCCCCCCGCTCACGCGGACGCAGGTCCAGTTTGAGTTTGCTTCCTGAGAACACCCCGTTCATTCATCCCGACCGGGTGCGCCGCCTCAATGGCCAGCCCTGGCGGGCGGGGCGCTATGTGCTCTATTGGATGCAGCAGGCGCAACGGGCGCGGGATAATCCGGCGCTGTTGTTCGCTTGCGGCCAGGCCCGGCGGCTCGGTTTGCCGGTGGTGGTGGCGTTTGGCTTGATGCGCCGCTATCCACAGGCGGGTTTGCGGCACTTCCGCTTCATGCTGGAGGGGCTGGCAGAGACCCACGCTGAACTTGACGCGCTGGGGATTCCGCTGGTGGTGCGTTGGGGGGAGCCTCCCGAGGTGGCCTTGGCGCTGGCGGGCGAGGCGGCCGGCATGGTCTGTGATCGCGCCTATCTGCCGCCATTGATGGCATGGCGTGAGCAGGTGGCACGAGAGGTCGCCTGTGCCGTGTGGCAGGTGGAGACCGAGCTGGTGGTGCCGGCCGATGCGGCGAGCCTGCGGGCGGAGGTGGCGGCTCGCACCCTGCGGCCGCGTCTGAACCGCCTGTTGTCCGAACACCTGCACGCATTGCCTCCATGTCCCCGGCAGTCGCGGCCCGGGTTGCCGATGACCGGCGAAGTGCTGGCGGATTTGGATGCCCTGTGCGCCGAGCTGGACGTTGACCGCTCGCTCGCCACGGTCAGTCGCTTCTTCCCGGGTGGACCCACGGCGGCAGAGGGGGCCTTGCAGCGGTTCCTGGGTCAGGGACTGGTGAATTACGCCACTGCGCGGCGCCATCCAGAGGCTGAAAACACCTCGGGGCTGTCGCCTTACCTGCAATACGGGCAGATTTCGCCGATCCGGGTGGCTTTGGCGGTTGCGCACGCCAATGCGGGCGGCGACGCGGATCGGGATGCATTTCTGGATGAACTGATCGTGCGCCGCGAACTTGCCCACAATCATGTGCTCCGCAACAGCGCCTGGGATGCTTACGAGGGATTGCCGGCGTGGGCACGTGCCACCCTCGCCGCCCATGCCGCTGATCCGCGGCCCCAGCTGTACGATCTGAAGACACTGGAAGACGGGGCAACCCATGATCCCTACTGGAATGCCGCCATGACGCAGGCGCGGGTAACGGGTTATATGCACAATCACCTGCGCATGTACTGGGGCAAGAAGATCCTCGAATGGTCTGCCACGCCCGAGGAAGCCTTCCGGCGCTGTCTTGATCTGAACCACCGTTATTTCCTCGATGGCCTGGCGCCCAGCAGCTATGCCAACGTGGGCTGGATCTTCGGTTTGCACGACCGGCCCTGGCCGGAGCGGCCCGTCTTCGGCTCCGTGCGTTACATGAACGCGGCGGGACTGGAACGCAAATGCGACATGCCGGCCTACCTTGCGAAGATCAAGGCGCTGCAGGTGGCCTGACATCAAATCGTCACATGATTGACATAGATTGCAGGTAGTTGCGCCTTGTCTGCCCCCCTATAGTTCACCCGCAGCATCGGCCCTGCCGGTGCATGGGGCGGCGGCCTTCGATTTCCGGTGCGCCCGCCTTTGTTGATTCTCATCCAATCATCGATCCCAGAGGACTCTATCCATGCGCAAAAAGATCAGTTGTCTCGCCCTCGCCACCGCGGCCACCCTGGCTACACCCATGGCGGCCCAGGCCCGGGACTACATCAGCATCGTCGGCTCCTCCACCGTCTATCCGTTCAGCACCGTGGTGGCCGAGCAGTTCGGCAAGAGCGGCCAGTTCAAGACCCCCAAGGTGGAGTCTACCGGCACCGGCGGCGGCTTCAAGCTGTTCTGCGGTGGGGTCGGCGTCCAGCATCCCGACATCACCAATGCCTCGCGTGCCATCAAGTCCTCCGAGAAAGAAGATTGCGCGAAAAATGGCGTGAAGGACATCGTCGAGGTCAAGGTCGGCTTTGACGGCATCGTGCTGGCCCACAGCAAGGCCGCCAAGCCCCTGGAGTTGGATCTCAAGCAGCTCTATCTGGCCCTGGCCAAGAATGTTCCCGATCCCAAGTCCGGTGACAAGCTGGTCCCCAATCCCTACAAGATGTGGAGCGACATCGATTCCAACCTGCCCAAGCAGAAGATCGAAGTCCTGGGACCCCCACCCACATCCGGTACGCGTGACGCCTTTGTGGAGCTGGGGATGGAAGGGGGCTGCAAGGGCTTTCCCCTGCTGAAGGAAATGAAGGAAAAGGATGAGAAGGCTTTCAAGGCGGCCTGTCACATGGTGCGTGAAGATGGCGCCTTCATCGAGGCCGGCGAGAACGACAACCTGATTGTCCAGAAGCTGGGCGCCAACAAGGACGCCTATGGCATCTTTGGCTACAGCTTCCTGGAAGAGAACCTTGCCACGGTGAAGCCAGTCATCATCAATGGCTCGCGCCCGACCTATGAGTCCATTGCGGACGGCGCTTATCCCCTCTCGCGTCCCCTCTTCTTCTACGTCAAGAAGGCCCATGTCGGCGTGATTCCGGGGATCCCGGAATTCCTGGCCGAGTTCACCAGCGCCAAGGCCTTCGGGCCCGAGGGATATCTGACCGACCGGGGCCTGATCGCCCTGCCGGATGACCAGCGCAAGCAGGTCGCAGAAAACGCCAAGAAGCTGGTGACCTTGAAGTAATCCTGTTCATTGGGGCGGGGCTTGAACCCGCCCCCTTCTGCTTGCGGAATGGCGCCATGAATCAGCTCATTTTGATTTCGGTTCTGCTTCTCTTGAGTGTGGCGGCCTATCAGATGGGGCGGCGGCGCGCGTTCAGACTGGTCGACGGCCAGTTGCGCGACCTGCATTCCCTGCCGGTGTACTACGGGCTCTATGCAGCCATGTGGTGTGTTCTCCCCGCCTTGCTGGTGTTGATCGCCTGGACCGCGTTTGATGGCGCGGTGATTGCCCGCCTGGTGGTGGCCCAGCTTCCAGAATCCCTGCACGGCGGCGATGCCGGCCGTATCAACCTCTTGCTCAACGACATCCGCAATGTGCGGATGGGCTTGGTTCCTCCGGAGAGCGCCGATTCGGCCGTGGTGTCTGCGGCGCAGCATTGGGACCGCTTGCAAGGTATGGCTTATGCGGCTCTGGCCGTGGTGGTTCTGGCACTGGCTGTGCTCGGGGCGGCATTCACCCTGACGCGTATTCATCCCCAGCAGCGCGCCCGCAACGCGGTGGAGCGGCTGGTGATGGTGTTGATGATGGTGGCGGCCAGTGTGGCCATCCTGACCACCCTGGGCATCGTGCTATCGGTGGTATTCGAATCGATCCTGTTTTTCCGGCTGGTGCCGGTCACCGAATTTCTGTTTGGCACGTCCTGGAGCCCCCAGATGGCCATGCGGGCCGATCAGGTCGGTTCGTCCGGGGCCTTCGGGGCCGTCCCGATCTTCGTTGGCACGGCGCTGATATCGGCCATTGCCATGGTGGTGGCGGTGCCGATTGGGCTGTTGTCAGCCATCTATCTTTCCGAATACGCAGCTCCCGCCTTCCGCTCAGTGGCCAAGCCCTTGCTGGAGGTGCTGGCCGGCATTCCGACGGTGGTCTATGGGGTGTTCGCCGTGCTGGTGGTGGCGCCGGCCATCCGTTCCTGGGGCATGAGTCTGGGCCTGGACGTGGCCTCCGAGAGCGCTTTGGCGGCGGGGTTGGTGATGGGAGTGATGATCATCCCCTTTGTCTCCTCTTTGTCGGATGATGTCATCAACGCCGTGCCGCAATCCTTGCGGGACGGGGCTTACGCCCTCGGCGCAACGCCTTCGGAAACGACCCGCAAGGTGGTGCTGCCCGCCGCCCTGCCCGGCATCGTGGGCAGCATCATGCTGGCCATTTCGCGGGCCATCGGGGAGACCATGATCGTGGTCATGGCGGCGGGCTTGTCGGCCAATCTAACCTTCAATCCCTTGGAATCGGTAACCACGGTCACGGTGCAGATTGTGACCCTGTTGACGGGTGACCAGGAGTTTGACAGCCCCAAGACCCTGGCAGCCTTCGCTCTGGGACTGTTGCTGTTCCTGGTGACCCTGGGGCTCAACGTGATTGCCCTGCGGGTGGTCAACAAGTATCGGGAACAATATGAGTAACCAGACCCTCCCCTTGCCTCGTCCGGTCGATGTCATCAACTCGGGCCTTGGCCGCCGTCGCGCGGCAGAACGCCGCTTCCGGCTCTACGGTTTGGCGGCCATCTCGCTGGCCCTGATCTTCCTGGCGTTGCTGTTCATCAGCATCATCAGCAAGGGTTATACGGCCTTCTGGCAGACCCAGGTCCAGATCGAGGCGACACTAGCCCCCGAACTGCTGGACATCGCCGATCCGGCCGATCGCAATCAGGTGATGGTGGCCAATTACGGCGCCGTCATCAAGGCTGCGTTGCGCCAGATGTTCCCCGAGGTATCGGGCCGCGCCGAACAGCGTCAACTGTTCGCGCTGGTGAGCAGTGGGGCGGAGGACGTCCTGCGCGAACGGCTGCTGGACGACCCGTCTCTGCTGGGCCAAACCGTACGCGTACGGGTGCCGGTGGGTGCCGATATCGACATGGTGCAAAAGGGTCATATCGACCGCAGCCTGCCGGAGAGCGAGCGCCGGGTGTCGGATCAGGAGCTGGCTTGGATGGACGCCTTGGTTCAGCAGGGCCGGGTCGAACAGCGTTTCAACTGGCAATTCCTGAGCACCGGCGATTCCCGCTCCCCGGAGCAGGCGGGCATCTGGGGCGCAGTGGTGGGATCCTTCCTCACCCTCGCGGTGACCATGCTGCTGTCTTTCCCGTTGGGAGTAGCGGCTGCGATTTATCTTGAGGAATTCGCGCCCAAAAATCGCTGGACGGACTTCATCGAGGTCAACATCAACAACCTCGCTGCCGTGCCCTCCATCGTGTTTGGTCTGCTGGGGCTCGCGGTATTCATCAACATTTTTGGCTTGCCGCGCTCGGCGCCCCTGGTGGGCGGCTTGGTGCTGACCCTGATGACCTTGCCGACGATCATCATCGCGGGTCGGGCGGCGCTGAAATCCGTGCCGCCATCCATCCGCGAAGCGGCGCTTGGTGTGGGCGCCTCGCCCTTGCAGACCGTGACCAACCATGTGTTGCCGCTGGCCATGCCGGGCATCCTGACGGGCATGATCATCGGCATGGCACGCGCCCTGGGGG
>JBARUT010000249.1:0-1549 GCA_049645885.1 Candidatus Macondimonas sp. | reverse complement strand
GTTTTCCACCGGCGTGATTGGTGAACGCCTGCCGGTGGCGACCCTCACCAAGGCGCTGCCGGCGGCGGTCGCGGCCCTGCGCCCGGACGGCTGGGCCGATGCGGCCTGGGGCATCATGACCACCGATACCCTGCCGAAGGCGGTGAGCCGATCATTCACTGTCGCGGGTCAGACGGTGACCCTGAACGGCATCGCCAAGGGCGCTGGCATGATCCGCCCCGACATGGCGACCATGCTTGCATTCCTGGCGGTGGATGCCCGCATCGCGGCGCCCACCTTGCAGAGCGCCCTTGAGAAAGCGGTGGCGCAGAGCTTCAACTGCATCACCGTGGATGGCGATACCTCCACCAACGATGCCTGCTGCCTCGCTGCTTCCGGCGACGGCCCGGCATTGGCGCCGGATTGCCCCGAATGGCCCATCTTCCAGGCGGCGTTGGATGAGGTGTGCCTGAAACTCGCCCAGGCCATCGTGCGCGACGGCGAGGGTGCCACCAAGTTCATCACCGTCCGCATCGAAGGCGCACGGGATGCGCTGGAGGCCCGGCAGGTTGCGGACACCATCGCCCATTCGCCGCTCATCAAGACGGCGTTTTTCGCCAGCGATCCCAACTGGGGCCGTATCCTGGCGGCAGTCGGCCGCGCCGGAATGGCCGATCTCGTGCTCGAGCGGGTGGAAATTGACCTGGACGAGGTGAGCGTGGTGCGCCAGGGCGGTCTGGATCCCGCCTACCGGGAAGCGGACGGCCAGGCGGTGATGGCGCGCACCGACATCGCCATCACCGTGCGGCTCGGGCGCGGCACCGAGACGGTGCAGATCTGGACCTGTGACCTCAGCCACGACTACGTGCGCATCAACGCGGAATACCGCACCTGACGTGACCACGCATTGCGGTTCTGTCCCGGTCGCGGTCGGTGTGCTCACCGGCTCGGACGGTCGTGTGCTCGTCGCGCGCCGTGCGGCCGGCAAGCCGTGGGCGGGATTGTGGGAATTTCCGGGTGGCAAACGCGAGATCGGGGAAAGCCGCTGGCAAGCCCTGGTGCGTGAACTCCACGAGGAGCTTGGCATCGTGGCCCAGGCCGGCATTCCATTGATTCGCCTTAAATCTCCTGCAGATGGCGCCAAGGCGGTGGTGCTGGATGTGTGGCGTGTGACCGCCTTCAGCGGGACGCCCACAGGTCGGGAGGGCCAGTCCCTGATGTGGGTCACGGCCGATGAGCTGGACGCCTTGCCCATGCCCCCCGCCAACCGCATCATCCGCCGCGCCGCGCGCTTGCCGGAGTGCTATCTCATCACACCGCCGGATCCCATGCCGCTGGAGCAGCTGGTGCAGGCCCTGTTACGGGCGATTGCGCAGGGCGTGCGGCTGATCCAGATCCGCCGGCCTGCGGCTTCGTCCGCAGAGCTCGCCGCCCTGGCCGAGGCGCTCGCTCCGGCGCGGCGGGCCCAGGGTGTGATCCTGTTGCTCAATGGCGCTCCCGAACAGGCGCACGCGCTGGGCTATGACGGGGTGCATCTGAGCGGGGCGCGCCTGGCTGCGCTGACCATGCG
>JBARUT010000248.1:0-2051 GCA_049645885.1 Candidatus Macondimonas sp. | reverse complement strand
GCACCGACACCAAGCGCCCTTCCCACGGCGCCACCCGGTGCAGGTCGCCAGCGATCTCAGCCACCACGGCCGTGAACCAGTAACTGAGCGGAGGTTTGTTCAGCCGTGGTCGATCGTTGAGATAGGGAACGATCCATTCCCCACGGTCGTGCATCTCCTCCACCGTGCGCACCACGAAGGTTTCATGGGGCTCCATGGGCAGATCGACCATATTGGCCAGCCCCAACAGGATTGTCAGGCCGGCCAGCACCCAGCGCCAGATCGCCATTTCCCGTGTGGTCATGGCTGATCCGGCGCGCGGAGATGCGACAGCGAGGCTAGCCGCGGCTTGTTCCGGACGCTCATGGCTGCTCCCCGGCGCAGGGTCGGGCCATTTCGGCACGCACCAGGAACCACAACTCACGGTGCGCCTGGCCCAGGGCTATGGCGCGCTGCGGATCGAAACAGGGCGTCAGGCGCTCCTCGGGGAGCAAGACCCAACGCCCAGGCGCCGCGTTCAGCCACGCGATGGCGTCCGCCGCCTCGCCCACCCGATCGGCGCGGCGGTAGCCAAAGGTCATCACGGCGCGATCCGCCTGGTAGAGAAACTGTTCCTTCCAGTCCACCATCCCCAGTTCGGCCTGCGGCCCGATCCGATGCGTGACCCGCGCCATCAACGCCCGTCCGGAGCGGGTGGCATCCAGCAGGGGCGCCGCCCAGAAGCCATGCAGCAGCCAACCCACCAGCAAGGTGCCCAGCAAGGCAGTAAAACCCCGCCGCGGCCCCAGCCAGGCCGCGAAGCCTAGGGCGGCGATCGTCAATATCCCCAAGGGAACCCAGGGCTGCACCTGATAGCGCAGGGCCAGATCCTGAATCGCCGAAGAATCGATCCAGGCCAGATAGAGCCAGCCCGTCAAGAGGCTCAGTCCGAGCAGCACCAGCAGCCCCCAGGCCAGCCCCTGGACAGCCGATTTGCGCAGCAAGCCGGGCAACAGCGGTGCGCAGGCCAAGGCAAAGGCAGGGGTGGCCGGCAGGAGATAGAGGCCGCGCTTGCCGCTGCTCAGACTGAAGAACACCAGCACCACCAGTGCGTAGCCCAGCAGCAGGGCATAGCGCCCATCGCCGCGGCCAAGCCGGCGTCGCCAAGCCGGGATCAGCCAGGGCAGCAGCAAACTGCCGGGCAGCCAGAACACCGGGATCACCTGCACCAGGTAATACCAGAACGGTTCGCGGTGCCCCCAAGCCTGGGCATAGCGGGTGGCAGTCTGGCGCAGCAGCAAATCGTCCCGGTAAGCGGCCAGCGCCGGATCCTGCAGGCTGGCCCAGATCATGGGGCCGGCCCAGGCCAGCAGCACCCCCAGCAGCAGCGCCAACGCACCCAGGCCATGGCGCAGGGGAATCTGCGACAGCGGCGCATCGGTACGCCGCCGCCACAGGGCGGCCAGGGGCAGCAGTGCCAGGGGCAGAAAGCCCACCCCCTTGGTGAGGATGCCCATGCCCACAGCGAAAAAACCCAGATACAAGGCGAGCAGATCCGGCCCGCGCAGCAGATGGCGCGTCAGGCCATACAGGGCCAGCGTGGTCCAGAACGCCAGCAGGGCGTCGATTTGCGCCATGCGCGCCTGCAACGTGAACTGCACGGTGAAGGCCAGCAGCAGCGCGGCCAGCATTCCCACGCGGCGATTCCACAGCCGCTGCCCCAGATCATAGGTCAACAGCAAGGTGCCCAGTGCCGCCAGCAAGGAAGGCAGCAGGAACGCCAGGCGAGCACTCCCCGTCAGCGCCTCGAAGCCCGCGATGGCCCAGAAGAATACCGGTGGTTTGTCGGAATAGGGATGGCCACCGATGTGGGGAATCAACCACTGTCCCGTCGCAAGCATTTCGCGGGCGATCTGGGCAAAGCGGGGTTCATCGGGTGGCCAGGGATCGCGCAGCCCCAAGCCGGGCGCGAACAGTACCAGCCCCAGGAGGAACAGCACAAAGCGATCGCGCCGCCGGCGGGCAGCGTGTTGCGGGGATGATGTCTCCATCAGGACTTCAGGTGATGATCGAGCGCAGCCGGCTCGGCTTCT
>JBARUT010000247.1:0-2053 GCA_049645885.1 Candidatus Macondimonas sp. | reverse complement strand
GCCGGCGCCGGTGACGAGAATGCTCACGCCGCCCCCGGATAGACGGGTAGCCGGTCGACCGGGATGTCGGCGAGGCATGGCAGCCGCGTGTCCTTGTCCGAGACTTGGGGCGGGCTGTCGAGCGCGGGCCAGCGGATATCGAGCGCGGGATCGTCCCAGCGGATGCCCCCCTCGCTCGCCGGATGGTAATAGTCGGTGCAGCGATAGATGAAGTCGGCCACCTCCGACAGCACAAGAAAGCCATGGGCGAAACCGGGCGGGATGTAGAGCTGGCGATGGTGGACGTCGTCCAGCTCCAGGGCGAGCGAGCGGCCGAAGTGCGGCGAGCCGCGCCGGATGTCCACGGCCACGTCCAGCACCCGGCCGCGGGCGACGCGCACCAGCTTGCCCTGGGGGTGTTCGCGCTGATAGTGCAGCCCGCGCAGCACGCCGCGTCCCGAGCGGGAGTGGTTGTCCTGCACGAACGGGCCGGGGATGCCGTGCGCGGCCAGCACGTTTTCACGGAAGCTTTCGACGAAAAATCCCCGGGCATCGCCATGCACGATGGGCTCGATGAGCAAGACGCCGGGCAGGGCGGTTTCCTGGATGTTCATGGAACGCCGCCATGGGTCACAAGATCGATGAGGTAGCGCCCGTAGCCGTTTTTCTTCAGCGGCTCGGCGAGGCGCAGCACGGCCTCGGCGTCGATCCAGCCCTGGCGATAGGCGATCTCCTCGGGACAGGCGATCTGCAGCCCCTGGCGCGCCTGCATCACCTGCACGAAGTTGGCGGCGTCCAGCAGCGAATCGTGGGTGCCGGTGTCGAGCCAGGCATAGCCGCGGCCCAGGCGCTCCACATGCAGCCGGCCGGCGGCGAGATAGGCGTTGTTGAGATCGGTGATTTCCAGCTCGCCGCGCGCCGAGGGACGCAGCCCATGGGCGCGGGCGCTGGCAGTCTCGTCGTAGAAATAAAGTCCGGTGACGGCGTAATTCGAGCGCGGCTGATCGGGTTTTTCCGCGATCGACCGGGCCTGGCCGTCGGCATCGAAATCCACCACGCCATAGCGCTGGGGATCGGCCACCCAGTAGCCGAACACGGTGGCGCCCTCGCGACGCGCATCGGCGGCGCCCATCAGCTCGGGCAGGCCGTGACCAAAGAAAATGTTGTCGCCCAGGATCAGCGCGGAGGGCGCGCCGGCCAGAAACGCCTCGCCGATTACCAGCGCCTGGGCAATGCCGTCGGGCCGGGGCTGGACGGCGTAGGTGATCTGCATGCCCCATTGGCGACCGTCGCCCAGTACGCTGCGGAAGGCGTCGCTGTCGCGCGGCGTGGTGATGACCAGGACCTCGCGGATGCCCCCCAGCATCAGCGTGGTGAGTGGGTAATAGACCATGGGTTTGTCATAGACCGGCATGAGCTGCTTGCTGACGCCGACCGTGAGCGGGTAGAGCCGGGTGCCGGAGCCGCCGGCGAGCAGGATGCCCTTGCGGGCGGGTGGCTTGTTCATGGGGCGATCATTGGGTTCATGGGGGACAGCTGACTCGCGATTCTGGCGCGTTGCGGTGGGCTGGGCTTGGGTCGATTATCGCGCCGCACGCACCGCAATCGGAAAGGGCGAACGGCCGATGGCCTTTCGCCATATCTGTTGGGAATGCGGCGCGGGGTGTCATGGCCTTCAAGCCGGATGGTCGATGGCCTCGCACAACAGATGAAGGATCAGGATGTGCATTTCCTGGATGCGCGCGGTGCGCGGACTGGGAACGATGAGCGCCAGATCGACGGCCGCGGCCAGTGCGCCGCCGTCGCGGCCCAGCAGGCCGAGGGTGGCGATGTCGTGGCCGCGCGCGTAGTCGACAGCCGTGAGCACATTCGGGGAGTGACCCGAGGTGCTGAGCGCCAGCAGCAGGTCGCCGGGAGCGGCAAGCGCTTGCAGTTGGCGCGCGAAGATCTGTTCGAAGCCGTAATCGTTGCCGATGGCGGTGAGCGCCGAGGTGTCGGTGGTCAGGGCCATGCCGGGCAGGCCCTTGCGCTCGGTCTCGAAGCGGCCGGTGAGTTCGGCGGCGAAGTGCTGGGC
>JBARUT010000246.1:0-3770 GCA_049645885.1 Candidatus Macondimonas sp. | reverse complement strand
GCTCGCGGCATAGCGGGCGTCGCTCAGAGCGCCATCCGCTTCCAGGCGATCGAGCACTGCGCCCGCCTGTTCGGGTGTGGCGCCCCAGCGGGCCAGACGTTCGGCCATTTCGCGCCGCGCATATTCGCGGCGGCCCAACAGCCGCAGGGCGCGGGCGCGAAAGCTGGCCTCAGTCGGCGGCGAGGTCGGGTTCGAGGGCGTCGCTGGCATGGGTCTTTCCACTCAGCAGCAGTTCCCGCAGGGTCTGGTCCAGTTGTTGGGTGAGCTTGGGCCGCTCCTTCAGGTACTGGCGGACGTTTTCCTTGCCCTGACCGATGCGCTCGCCCTGATAGCTGTACCAGGAGCCGGTTTTTTCCACCAGGTTGTGCTTGACCCCCAGCTCGATCAGCTCGCCTTCGCGCGAAATCCCCTCGCCATAGAGGATCTCGAATTCCGCTTCGCGAAAGGGAGGAGCGACCTTGTTCTTGACCACCTTGACGCGGGTTTCGTTGCCCACCACCTCGTCGCCCCGCTTGATGGCGCCGATGCGGCGAATGTCGAGGCGGACCGAGGCGTAGAACTTGAGTGCGTTGCCCCCCGTGGTGGTCTCCGGGCTGCCGAACATGACACCGATCTTCATGCGGATCTGGTTGATGAAGATCACCAGGCAGTTGCTGCGCTTGATATTGGCGGTGAGCTTGCGCAGTGCCTGCGACATCAGCCGCGCCTGCAGGCCCACATGGGAATCACCCATCTCGCCTTCGATTTCCGCCTTGGGCGTCAGCGCGGCGACCGAGTCCACCACCACAACGTCCACGGCGCCCGAACGCACCAACATGTCGGTGATTTCCAGCGCCTGTTCACCCGTGTCGGGCTGGGAAATCAGCAGTTCATCGATATTCACTCCCAGCAAGCCTGCGTATTGCGGGTCCAGGGCATGTTCGGCGTCCACGAACGCGGCCGTGCCGCCGGCTTTCTGGATCTGGGCGATGACATGCAGTGTCAGCGTGGTCTTGCCGGAGGACTCCGGGCCATAGATTTCGACGACGCGCCCGCGCGGGAGGCCGCCAATGCCCAGCGCGATATCCAGGCCGAGCGAGCCGGTGGAGACGGGGATCACGTCGCTGGCGGCCTGGCTGTCCCCCATGCGCATAACGGAGCCCTTGCCGAACTGCTTTTCAATTTGTCCCAGCGCCGCCGCCAAGGCTTTCTTGCGATTTTCGTCCATCCGCCCCTCGCTATTCCCGTCCGCTTGGACGGCTGTTCAAAAAATCCATCTGTCCCGGCCTCTCGATTGCCTGTTTCGTTGCCAGGCGCGCAGGGCTTCAGCCGATGATTATTCCACAAAGGCCAAGGCGGCACCTAGGCCCAGGCACCGCCGGGAGGCGCCATGCGCAAGCAATCACACAGGCCTGCCAGTGCCATCCCCACCGCGGCCGCGCGCACCGCTTCCCGATCACCGGGAAAGTGCATGCAACGGGTGTCCATGCGCAGCCCCGGACCCGCCCAGGCGAACCACACCATCCCCACCGGTTTATCCGCGCTGGCACCGCCCGGCCCCGCAATGCCGCTGACCGCAACCGCCACATCGCCGCCCAACCGGGCCAGTGCACCCTGGGCCATCTCGCGCACTGTGGCTTCGCTCACTGCGCCATCCCGGGCCAAGGTTGCGGCCCGCACGCCCAGCAGGCTTGTCTTCAACGCATTGCTGTAGCTCACCACGCCACCCTCATACCAGGTCGAGCTGCCGGGCCGATCGGTGCAGCACTTGGCGATCCAGCCGCCGGTGCAGGATTCGGCGGTGACCAAACGCCATCCCCGGCGCGTCAGTTCCTCAGCCAGCTCCGCCAGGCGATCGGCCCAGTCGGATTTATCGGCAGACGTTCCCATACGCTGTTGTCCTCCCTGCGCCTCAGCATCACACACACAAAGCCAGTCGACCACCAGGGGTGCCGCAGCGCAAACGCCGGTTGCAGCCAATCGCATCCTGGCAGGCCCGGGCTGCCCTGCCGCGCATGCCATCAAAACCATTGGATCGCTGCTACAGCGCTCCGCGCGCCAATCGCGCGCGATGCCGGAATCATCCGTGGCCGTCCAGAGCAGAGATTGGAAGTCCCTGCGCAGATCTCCCCAAATCTACGCCTCAGCCAGGCGATGTGGCATCCCTGGCCTTCCGAGTAAAGCGCGTGTCCCGCACCGTGGCGCGCCGCAGGTCAGCTCATCCACCCCAGGGGCGGGTAGAATGGCATTGCTTTTATTTCCCTGGATCCCTCCCTCATGACCGCAAACGCCCCTTTGCCCGATCTGGATATGTTGATCGCCGCTGTGCCGGCGGACTTGCAGCCTGGGTTGCGCTTGATGGTCGAGCGGCTTGGTAAAGCGGACGCGCCGCCTCTGCGCGATGCCGAGGGCACCATGCGGTTATGGGCATGCAGCCCCTTCGCGGCCGAATTGTGCCTGCGTCATCCGGACTGGATGGCCGATTTGCACCCGGCAAGCCGGCCCGCGACGGCCCAGGCGTTGCGGCAGTCGCTCGACCAAGCCTTGGCGGAATGCGCCGATCCCGCCCAGGCCATGACCGTACTGCGGCGCTTTCGCCAGCGCCAGACGCTGCATTGGGCCTACCGCGACATCAATGACCTGGACCCGATCGAGACGGTGCTCGCGGGTCTGTCGGATGTGGCCGATGCCTGTGTTGCCGGGGCGGTGGCCTGGCTCGATGGCCGCTTGCGGGCGCAATGGGGGCAACCGCTGGACGCGGCGGGGCAGCCCCAGGAGCTGATGGTGCTGGCCATGGGCAAGCTGGGCGGCCGGGAACTGAATTTCTCCTCCGACATCGACCTGATCTTCGTCTATCCCGAAGCCGGCACGACTCAGGGACTCAAGGCCCTGGAGATTGGTGACTACTTCACGCGCATGGCGCAGCAACTGGTGAAGCTGCTGGCCGAGACCACCGCCGATGGCTTTACCTACCGCGTTGATACCCGGCTACGGCCGTTCGGCCAGAGCGGCCCTTTGGTGCTGTCCGCCAGGGCCCTGGAACTCTATTACCAGCAACACGGCCGGGAATGGGAGCGCTACGCCCTGATCAAGGCGCGGCCCTTGACGGGGCGGCTTGCCGATGTGACCGCCCTGATGGCGACCCTGCGGCCCTTCGTCTACCGCCGTTATCTGGATTTCGGCGCTTTCGAATCCTTGCGCGCGATGAAAGCCCTGATCGCCGCTGAAGTCAGCCGCAAGGGGCTTGCCGACAACATCAAGCTGGGCGCGGGCGGCATCCGCGAGATCGAGTTCATCACGCAGGCATTCCAGCTCATCCGGGGTGGCCAGGAGGCCGCCCTGCGTGAGCGCCACCTGCTCACGGTCCTGGAGCGACTGGGCACGCGCGGGATCCTGGCGTCCCATACCGTGACCCGGCTGAGAACGGCCTATCGCTATCTGCGACGCGTGGAGAATCGGTTGCAGCAGGTGCGCGATGCCCAAACTCACGATTTGCCCGCCGATCCGGTGGAGCGTGCCCGCATCGCCTACGGCATGGGCATGCCCGACTGGACGCATCTGCAGCAGGACTTGGCGCGGCAGCGCCAGTGGGTGGCGGATGAGTTCGACGAAGTCTTCGCCACACCCCAGAGCCCGGCGGCCGCCGCTTCGCCCTTGGACGTACTGTGGCAGGGCGAGCTGAATGACGCGGAGGCCTGCAGCCCGTTGACCCAGGTGGGGTTCGCCGAACCCGCGGGGCTGGCCGAACGGCTGCGGGCATTGCGGGACGGGGCGGCGGTGCGCGCCTTGAG
>JBARUT010000245.1:0-2971 GCA_049645885.1 Candidatus Macondimonas sp. | reverse complement strand
GGGTAAAACCGCCCAGGATCACCATGATCAGCATGACCATGCTGGTGAACACCGGATGTGTAACGGTAAAGCGCGGCATGTTCATGTTCGATTTCCCGGCCGTTCTTAGAGACGTGTGACGATAATCCGCTCTGGATCAGGGTTTGCGCACGCGGGAAACTTTCACGCTTTTCCCATCATCCAGCAAATGCAGGCCGAGCGTGACGACTTGCCCTTGCAAGGGGGGAGAGACGATCTGGGTCAGATCACCGTCCTGTAGGCCGGTTGTCACGGGAACGAAGCGAGCGATTGCGCCATCCTCGGTTTGCTCAACACGAAAAACCCCTGTCTTGCCCTGACGCTCGACGAGCGCATCATTGGAAACGGCGGTGGCGTTTGGCGCTTGGTCAAAAAGGATTCGAGCACGACCGAACATGCCGGGCTTGAGATCGCCGTTCTCGTTGGGAATTTGTACCTCCATCAGGGCTTGCCGGGATAATTCATTGAACTGCGGCGAGATGCGCTGGATGGTGCCGGAGAATTCCCGTTCGGGATGCGCTGCTGTGGTCAGGGTTACGGCCTGACCGATCTCGAGCCGACCATAATCGCGTTCGGTGATGCTGAGCTGCGCTGTAATCGGTTGCAGAGCAATGACTTGAACGATGGGCTCGCTGGGTCGCAACAATGCTCCTTCATCAACGAAGCGCTGGCCGACCACGCGGGATTTGTCTTCATCTGGCCAATCCGCGTGAATCTTGGTGTAAGAAAGCCGCAACTGTGCGGCCTTGAGTCCGGCCTGGGCCTGGTCGAGTTGAGATTTGGCGACACTTAGACGGGCGCGACTGGCAGTGACACGGGTGAGCGCCATGTCGTATTCCGCTTCGGAAGCGATCTTGCGGTCCAGGAGTTGCTTGCTACGCTGGAAATCGCGCTCGGCCACCTGGGCGGAAGCCGTGGCTTCGGACAGTTGTGCCTGGGCGACGGCAAGCTGAGCGCGGATGCGGGCCACTTCCTGAGCAATCTCATCATCCTCGACCTGGGCAATGAGTTGTCCCTTCTCGACACGATCGCCGACGCCGACCGTGAGCTTCTCAAGCAAGCCGCCGACCTTGGAAGTGATCATGAACTGGGCGTTGGGTCGCAGGGTGCCGTTGAAATAGCGGTAGTCCTTCATGTCCAGGATACGAACCGGGGCGACCTCAACGGCGACCACCGCGGCTGGTTCCTGGATTGCCCCACCCGAAAAAAACAGGCGTTGCAGGATTATTCCACCCAGCAACAGCAAAAACGCGATCAAGAAGACGCGCGGGAGCCCTTTCAACATATTTGAGAGTCCTTCCTTGGAATCAGGCGCATTTAGGCTGGCCTAAACTACTATATCCCTCGCCGGAATGACAATCCGCTGGATGCAACAGGCCCCCATGAGATTGTGCCGATCGCTTGTGGTCGTTGGGCAAGTATGGCCTGCCGGCCCCCGGTTTATCGACGTGAGGGCAGGATGTTCGAACGGGAAACTTCGGTGAAACTTACCGCACCAGATCCACGAAGGCGTCTATATGAAGCCCAGGTCGGTGCATTTCGCGTGGCCAGGTGATCAGATGCATTGATCATGTGCCGCAATCGCTGGCATTCCGTTCGGATGGCGCATCAGGAATAGGAGTCCGCTGGGAAACTTACTGCGCACTGTCGCCCGCATGCCGGCGCCGGGTTTCCCAGTCCTCAATTGTGCGCATGGCGAGCAGTCCGGCGTCCCGCAAGGCCGTTTCCGCAGCGGCCGGCTCCTGCGCCTGCAAGGCGCGCCAGGCCGATTCCAACAGCACCGTCGGAGCCGGCAATGTCCCGGCCATGGATACCAACTCATAACCGGCCTGCAGGGCATGCAGGCAGGTGCGTTGTGTCTCCTCATCCATTTCCGCCAGGCTGAGGGCCATTTGGCAGGCGCCCAGCGGCGCCAGCGACAACGTCGACCAGGGGGAGCGGGGCAGTTGCGATGGCGGACTCACCCAAAACCATTCCGTCAACCCCCGCACCAGATGCATCAGGGTCAGCATGCCGGGCAGGTCATCGAAGAGTTGGCGATGGCCGCGGCTGGCGGCAAGCTGGGCGACGACCTTGAGGGGCGGCGCCACCAACAGGGCATATTCCGTTTCGGACAGGGTCGCGGTTTCGGGCATACGCGGGCTCCGGGAAGCAGGCGGGGTCAATGCAGACGGGTGGAGGCGGGTTGCAGGTCGTCGGGCATCACCGTGTGGGTGAGCTCGCCATCCAGCGCAGGGAACAGCGGCGCGCCGCAATCGTCGCAATAGCTCAGCGGCAGCCGTTCGGTAATGATCTCGATCATGGTCACGCCGGCGCGCTGCAGTTCGTCCTGGATCTGGCCGAGTACATCGGTGGTTTCTTCTTCGCCGTCCAGCAGCCCCCAGACTGCGCCCTGCAGCACCTCGGGGTGTCCCTGCCGCAACAGGCCGATGCGATATTCCACCAGATTGCCGTCATAGCAGGGCGCGATGACGGCCTGAATCTGGGTTGATGCAAGACCATGCTGGCTGCGCAACTGTTCGACGCAGGCGCGCAGCGTGAAGGCCCGGCCTTGTTCATCGGTGCGGCGCAGCGCGGGGAAATAGGCATCCGGCAACAAGGGTTCCACCGCGCAACTGGGCAGCAGGGCGGTCAGCGCCGGGTGGGCCGCCTCCTGCCAGGAGCGGGCGGCATCTTCCCGAGTCACGCTGGGCTGGTGCCAACGGAACAGGGCCTCGCCGGGCTGGGCGCGTATCAGGGCGAGCAGATAGCGTGGATCGGCCAGGAAGCGGGTGGTGGCGGGTAGCCCCAAGGGGTCAACCGCCAGAACCGTGTGTCCGTGAGCCAGTCGCTGCTGGAGACGCGAGGCAAGCTCGAAGGCGCCGCAGAACCCCGCAGGCAATTGATCGGGACCAAACAGGAAATCGGCCACCGCAATGGCCACACCCGGGGCAAGCACATAAGTGGTCAGCAG
>JBARUT010000244.1:0-11748 GCA_049645885.1 Candidatus Macondimonas sp. | reverse complement strand
GTGACGCCCTTTCCCGATGCGGCGCCGGTGCTGCGGGCCTTGGGCGAGCGCTTCGCCCTGGCCAGCATCACCAACGGCAATGTGGATGTGGCGATGACCGGCCTGGCCGAGCTGTTCCGTGTTCATGTCAGCGCCGAGAGCGCGGGCATGGCCAAGCCCAATCCCGCCATCTTCCACCACGCCTGCGCGGCGCTGGACGTGGCACCGGAGGAAACCCTGCACATCGGTGATGATCCCGAGTGCGACGTGGTGGGCGCGCGCGCGGCCGGCTTGCGGGCGCTGTGGTTCAACCGGCCCGGCCACCGCTGGCCGGGACCGGGCCAGGTGCCGATCCATGTGCGGCAATTGACCGAACTGCTGGCCCGGCTGTTGCCCGCCACGGGCGGCTGAGCGGACGGTGTTCACGGCTTCTTCTGGAATGACAGGGTGACCTGACCCAGCTCGATACCGAATTTGCTCATGCGCGCCCGGTTGAGCAGCACGCCGTCGGGCTGCAGATACATCCAGTCGTCGAACTGGACGTGATAGGTTTGGTCGCCGACCGGCAGTGCAAGAGTGTAGGTCCAGTTCAGCGCCCGCCCATGCACCACCCCCCTGGCGACACCGATCACATCGTCGGCGCGGCCTTCGTAGTGATTGGCATCCAGTCGCTTGATGCGCCAGATGCGTTGGGATTTCTCGCCGTCGTTGTAGACAAAGTCCTCGGTCATGACCAACTCGCCGTTGACCATGCGCCCGTTGATGTCCACTTCAAAACTGCGCTTGAGCTCGCCGGAGCGGTCCTGGAACATGCCCCAGGCCCGGGTCTGGCCGAGGAAATAGTGCTCCAGCACCAGCGGCGGCTGGCTGCCTTCATAGATCTTTGGATTCACGCCGGTGCAGGCGGTGAGCGCCATCAGGCTCATCAGGAGCAGGCCGCGGGTCAGCTTGGATCGGTTCATGATGCATCGTCCTCGTAAAACAGGTTCATGTGGGTAGGGCAATCTGTTGGCGCAAGGCGCGCTGGTCGGTTTCGGTCAGGGGGAAACGCCACATCAGGCCAACGGCAGCGAGCTTGATCAGCACCGGCAGGCCGCCATAGAGCAGGGCCAGCGTCGTCAGCGCAAAGGGGGTGTTGTCGCCTCGCGCCTCCAGCCCGGCCCAGTCCAGCAGCGGGTATGCAATCCCCACCGCCAAAGCCAGGGCAGCCTTGGTGGCCATTCCCCAGAGGGCGAAGAACAAGCCGGCGCGGGAATTGCCGCTTTGCGCGGTGTCGAGATCGATCACATCCGCCTGCATGGCGGAGGGCAGGGCGAGGTCGGCGCCCACCGTCAGGCCGGTGAACACGCACACGGCGAAGAAAAACCAGAACTGCCCGGCCTGGATGAAGGGCACCGTGGCAAACACGGCGCAGGTGAACAGCATGGCCAGGCACCAGGTGCGGTGCTTGCCCAGACGGCGCGCCAGACCCAGCCACAGCGGCAGGCCCAGAAAACCGGCACCGAAATAGGCCAGCAGCAGGATACCCGCGTCCTGATCGTTGCCGATCAGCGTCTGCACGAACAACAGAAACAGGCTGGCCGGGAGGCCATTGGCGATGCCATTCAGCAGATAGGCGCCCAGCAGGCGGCGGAACGGGCGGTTGTCCGCCAGCAGCCGCAGGCCCTTGTTCCAGGGCACTTCGGCATCGGGTTGGGCGCGTTCCGGCACCTCCCGCAACAGCCAGATGGCGCTGGCCGGCAAGGTCAGCAGGGCGAAACCGAACATCACCGCCAGCGCCGTCGCCCGAGAGGCGCCCGCCGCCTGCATCGCGCCGGGGATCAGCACGCCCAGGATCGTGCCGACAATGGCAAAGGCTTGCGACACGCCATAGATCCGGGCGCGCTCGTGATAGTCCGGGGAGAGCTCGGCCGCCCAGGCGTTGTGTGGCAGGGACAACACGGTCCAGCCCAGTGCCACCACGATGCTCCACAGCAGCAGGTACCCCCAGCTCACCCCCACCGGCGCCAAAAACAGAAAGCCGGTCCCCAGCAGGATGAGCGGGACACCCAGCATCACCCAGGGCCGGCGGCGCCCCCAGCGCGTCGGGATGCGGTCGCTCATCAGGCCCACCACCGGATCACTGAGCACATCGAACAGCCGCGAGATCAACAGCACGGTGCCGACCACCGACAGGCCCAGTCCCAGTTCGTCGCTGAAATAGGGCGGCAGGTAGATCAGCAGCGGGATCGCCAGCGCTGCCATGGGCAGCCCGATCGCCCCGAAGGCGGCAAGCATGCGCCGGGACAGCGGCTCAGCGGTGGGGTTCATCGCCTCAGCGCCGCGTCAGCACGGTTTGCATCACATCGATGCGGCCGGTTTCAAAGCCCACCTGGCAGTAACACAGATAGGCGTGCCACAGCCGCTGGAAGCGGGCGTCGTAGCCCATGGCCGCCAGGCTGTCGGCCTTCTCGCGCGCGGCCTGGTCCCAATGCGCCAGGGTGCGCGCGTAATCGGCGCCGAAGGTGAAGACATCCAGCGCATCCAGCCCTGCGGTCTCGGCACCTTTCAGGAAGCGCTCAGGCGAGGGCAGCATGCCGCCGGGAAAGATGTAGCGCTGGATGAAGTCGGCGCTGCGGCGATAGTCCTCGAAGCGTTGCTCCTCGATGGTGATGACCTGGATACCGGCGCGCCCACCGGGCTTGAGCCGGTCATGCACCTGTTGAAAGTAAGTGGGCCAGTATTGCTCTCCCACCGCCTCGAACATTTCGACGGACACAATGCGGTCGTAGGTCTCGCTCACATCGCGGTAGTCCATCAGCTCGAACGTCACCCGGTCGGCCACCCCCGCGCGCCAGGCCCGCCGCTGGGCTTCTACCAGTTGCGCCTGGGAGAGGGTGATGCTGGTGACGCGGCAGCCTGTCTGACGCGCCGCCTGGATGGCAAAGCCACCCCAGCCCGAGCCGATTTCCAGCACATGGTGCGCAGCGCTGATTTCGAGCTGGTCGATCAGGCGCTGGTATTTGCGGCGTTGGGCGGTTTCCAGGCTGTCCTCCGCAGATTCAAAGACAGCGCTGGAGTAGGTCATGCTGGGATCCAGCCACTCACCATAGAAGGCATTGCCGAGGTCGTAGTGGGCCGCGATGTTGCGCCGGCTCCCCGTGCGGGTGTTGCGGTGGCGCCAGTGGTACAGGGTACGCAGGCCGCGCCACAGGGCAAAGCCATTGGAAACCTGGCCGAAACTGGTTTCGTTGGCTGCGCCCCAAAGGAGAAACTGCGTCAGGTCGGCGGTATCCCAGTCGCCGTCGACGAAGGATTCCAGCAGGCCCGTATCGCCGCCGGTCAACAAGCGGCCGATCATGCGGGAATGATTCAGCACCAAGCTAGCCTGCGGGCCGGCATGGCGACCCCGCACGCGCACTTCGCGGCCATCCGGCAACCGCAGGTCCAGTTGGCCATATTCCGCCCTGGCCAGCACGCGGGCCAGCAGACGCAGGGACCAGGGCAGTTTGGGCAGGGCGGCGCCCCGTTCGAGGACGATGGGCGGTTGACTGGACATATCAGGAACTCCTGGGAGTGGAAGCAATCGGGGGTTGGGGATGGAAGCGCGCGCCGCGCCACCACAGTTTCAAGGCCTGCCAGTGGATGGTGGTGATCACCTTGACGCCCGCCCAGGGCATGCGCAGCACCTGGGCGAGCAAGGTTTGATCGGTCAAGGGGTGGGCTTCGCCGTGCAGTTCGGCAATGAGGGACGGCGCGCCGTCCTGCCAATAGGCGACCGTGGCGGCGACGGATCGCTGCGGGGCCTCGAAACGGAAGCGGTACTCGCCTGTTACTGGGAAAAACGGGGAAACATGAAACCGTTTGCGCTTGCGGGGTGGGGCCTGCAGGTCCAGCGGCCGCCCATCCTCGCCCGCGAGGACGTAGCAGTGGCTGCCGCCAAAGGTGTTGTGGACCTCGCACACCAGCGCGCGCAAGGTGCCCTGGTCGTCATGGCAATACCAGATCGTCAGGGGATTGAAGGCGCGCCCCAGCACGCGCGGAAAGCACAACACCCGAAGCGTGCCGCCGGGGTAGGCCACCCCATGTTCCGCCAACAGCGCGCCAATCCAGATCCGGGGCGGGGTGCCGTCGCGCGGTCCGTGGTCGCGATCGTAGAAGCTCACCAGGTTCGGCTGGTTGTGCGAGAACAGCCGCAAGCGTCCGGCCAGCCGGTCCAGGTCATCCACCTCCAGACAGAGATTGAACAAGCGATAGCCAAACCGGTAGCGCAGGCTGCCCGGTCGGGTGTGCTGGATGCGGATGCGATACAGGCGGCTGCTCATGGCGCGGATCTCAGGCCGTCTCGGGCAGGGGCTGCCGAGTAATGTCCGTCGCGCCCGCGGACTGCGTAATCCGCTCGGGCAGGCGTACTTCCCAGGGTGGCGTGATGCCGAAAGCGCGGCCTACCGCCAGTCCCGAGCGGATGCCGTCCTCATGGAAGCCGTAGCCGAAATAGGCGCCGCAGAACCAGGTACGCCGCTGGCCCTGGATGCGCTCCAGCAGCGGTTGGGCGCGCATGGCGCGCTGGCTGAACACCGGGTGGTCGTAGTGGTATTCCCCCCAGACCTGGGCCGGATCGGGTTCGATCAAGGGATTGAGCGTCACGAAATAAGGGCGCGCCTCGGGCAGGCCCTGCAAACGATTCATCCAGTAGCTGACCGCGACCGCCCGGTCGCCGGCCACGTTGGTGCCCGAGAGGTAGTTCCAGGAAGACCACAGGCGGCGCCTTTGCGGCATCAGGCGGGCATCGGAATGCAGCACCACCCGGTTGGGCTGGTAGGGGAAGGCGCCGAGCAGGCTGGACTCCCAGAAGCTGGGCTGTTCGAGCAGGGCAAGGGCCTGGTCGGCGTGGCAGGCCAGCACCACCTGATCGAAGCGCTGGGCGGTGCCGGCCTGGTCCACCACCGTGACGCCCTTGTCGTCCCGCCGGACGGTGCGCACCCCATGGCCGATGCGCAGGCCGGAGCGGAAGCCCTCGGTAAGCTTGTCCACATAGCTGCGGCTACCGCCCACCACGGTGCGCCATTGGGGATGGCCCTGCACGTCCAGCAGGCCGTGATTGTTGAAAAAACGCATGAAGCCGGCGGCCGGAAAGGCCAGCATGGTGCGTGGCGGGCAGGACCAGATCGCCGCCGCCATGGGCAGCAGGTAGCGCGTGCGCAGGGTTTCGCCGAATCGATGCGCATCGAGGAAATCGCCCAGGCTCTGTGCGTCCAGCGCCGGGTCATCGAGCAGGCGTTTGGCCAGCCGGTTGAAGCGCAGGATCTCGCGCAGCATCTGCCAGTGGCTGGGCTTGAGCAGGTTGCGACGCTGCCCGAACAGGGCATTGAGGTTGTCGCCCGCATACTCCAGGGCGCCGCCGTCGATGGACACACCGAATGACATGTCGCTGTCGCGGGTGGCGACCCCGAGATGACGGAACAGGGCGGTGAGATGGGGGTAGTTGGCTTCGTTATAGACGATGAAGCCGGTGTCCACTGGCACCGCGCCGTCGGAAGCGGGCGCGTCCACGGTGTGCGTGTGGCCGCCGAGGTAGTCGTTTTGCTCAAACACGGTGACCTCATGCTGGCGGGCCAGCATCCAGGCGGCCGAAAGTCCGGAGATTCCGCTACCGACGATGGCGATGTTCATGCTTGGGCGCTCCTGAATCCGAATGTGTCAATCTATGTACAAGATTTAAGTTTTTGAATATAAATAATTATGTAGAGCAAAAAGGTTAAAGGCGAATCATAATGTACAATATTTGTACGAGATAATTCGGCGCGTGTCAAACTTTCTTGAGGCCTGTTGCAGCCTCAAGGCCAGTTTCCGATCAGCAAGGGGGGCGATGCGAGCGCTCAGGACAAATGCAATGCACCGGTGAGCACGACCGGGCCCGTGGGCGCGCCGGCCATGGAGCCACCGGGGGGTTCCACGCTGATCGCCAGCGTTCCACTACGCTTGAGCCATGCGGTGCGCGCTGCGTCCAGTTGGATGATGGGGTGGGTGCTTGTGGGAAGCACACCCAGGGAAAGGGGGGGCTGAGTGTCGGCGATGGCCCAGAGCTCATAGACCCGATCTGCGGGAGGAGCCAAGGCGTCAGTTCCCAACCCGCTGAGAGTAAGGGTGTTCTGTTGAGCGTCGAAATGAACCACCAGCGTGGCCTCACTCCGATCGTCTGCCAGCACCGCGACCACAGGTAATGGTGCCGGCGCCAGCGGCTTGCGCAGGCCAACGCTTTCCACCCACAAGCCAAGCGCGAGGACGCTGACGAGCAGGGTGGCTCCTCGCCAGAGATGCAAGCTCGACCAGGCCAGACGCCACGGCGCCGGCCGGTTAGGCGCAAGATTCAGACGCTTGCTGATGGCTTGCCATACACGAGGCGCGGGGGAAATCGGGGGCAGGGCTTCGTCAAGCGAGGACAGTCGGTCCTGCCAGGTCTTTGTGCGCTGTCTGACCATGTCGTTTTCCTCCGCGTGATCGCGCAACAGACGCTCGAAACGGCGTCGGGCAGGTCCCCGCAGGGTTCCCAGGGCGTATTCCGCAGCCAGCCGATCAATGCGTTCCGGATTGCGGTAGTTCATGGCGACAGGCAGCCTTTCAGTTGCATCAAACCGCGCCGGATCCAGCTTTTTACCGAGCCCAGCGGCAGGGAAAGGTGGTGTGCCAGTTCACGATGGGATAGCCCGCGGTAATAGGCCAGGAGAATCAGTTCGCGCGCACGGGCTTCCAGGGCGTTCAGGCAGCGCCCCAATGCACTGGCGTCGCCGGCTGCCAGCAGCTCCTGGAGTGGACCTGCCCCCTCATCGGCCAAGGTATCCAGTACGGATCCACTGTTTGTTTCAAGAGAGGTTTCGAATTCGGGACGCCGCAACCAGTCCAGGCAGCGGTTACGCACGATCTGGGTGAGCCAGGTCAATGGCGCGCTGACATCGGCGCGGTAATCCCCAGCGTGATGCCAGATCTTTATATAGCATTCCTGCAGGATGTCCTCGGCCCAATCGCGGCGACGCACGAGGCGCAAGGCCACGGCATATAGGCGCGGAGAGGTGGCGTGATATAGCCGTTCGAAGGCCAGGGCGTCCCCCAGGGCCGTACGCGCCAGCCAATCGACGAGTTCATCGGTTGCAGGCATGGCGCAATTCCTCGCAGGCGGTATGGGCTGAGGTGGCAAGGTACTGGGGTTTGTATTGCTTATACGCAGCAGCGCCGCCATTGGATGCAATCGGCAGAAGTGGAATTTTTTGAAGGCGAACACGGCGTGGCCGTTGCGCGGCTGAGCGCGGCAAACGCAAGAGGCTAAGGGGGTTTCCCTAGAGTGCGCAAAGCGCCAAGGGTGATGTCAGGCGCGATTCAGAACAGGGAAAGTGAGCGGGTTTCCCTGCGGACTCGTTGCGCTCTCAGCGCCAGCGCAGACCCAGGTTGATGCCAACCACCTGGGCATCGGTATCGCTGCCTTGTGCGCCCCCATCCAGACGCCAGTCGGCATAGTAGGGTTGGATAAGCACGCTTTGAGCTTCGTCCAGGGGCCAGGCCAGGCTCAAGGCTACGCGCCAGCCGGTACCCGCATCCGGCAATTCGCCGGTAGCGGGGGCATCGGATCGTACATCGACGTTCCACACGGCCCAATATTCGGCTGTAAATTCCCCTGACAGGGCCCAGGCAGGCGGCAGGGCAACGGCCAAGCCGATCGGTGAATAAGTGAGCTGACGCTCGAGATGGTCAGACTGGGCATCGCTTTCCCAGCGCCTGTGGGCCAGGCCACCGAATGCCCACAGTCCCGCGCCGAGCTGAGGGCCGATGCGGTATTCGGCGCTCCATGCGGTGTCATCGGATGATTCCAGTGCGTCTCCGGCGCGTTCGCGATCGGCGCTGCCGATTTGGTAGCTGCCCGCCAGTTCGCCGCGCCAGTTGCCCACGTTTTCGCGGAACGCAAGATGCAGGCCCTGCAGGTCGCCGTTGTAGGAAGCGCCTTGCGGCGCTTCGCCTTCATAGTGGGCGAAGTGGTATCCCGCCTCGTAGGCCCAGTCTGCCCGCGCGACCTGGGGCAAGACCAGTGCCGGCAGCAGGAGGAGAGCGATGAATCGATGCGCAACCAAGGGATGTTTCATGGGAAAACCACAGTCTTGTTGCCATGCACCAGCACCCGGTCCTGCACGTGGTAACGCAATCCGCGCGCCAGTACCGCTCGTTCCACATCCCGCCCCAGCGCGATCATGCGCTCGACCGAGTCGCCGTGGTGAACACGCATCACATCCTGCTCGATGATCGGCCCGGCATCCAATTCTTCGGTGACATAGTGACAGGTGGCGCCAATGATCTTGACCCCGCGTTCATAGGCCTGCCGGTAGGGATTGGCGCCCGCGAAGGAGGGCAGGAAGCTGTGGTGGATATTGATGATGCGGCCACAGAGGCGGGCACAGAGCCCTGCCGGCAGGATTTGCATGTAGCGCGCCAGCACCATGACATCGGCCCGCGTGTCCTCGAACAGCTTCTCGATGCGCTCGAACGCCCCAGCGCGTCCCTCGGGGGTGACCGGAACATGATGGTAGGGCAGCCCGAGCTGCTCCACGTCTTGGCGCAGGTCCTCGTGGTTCGAGATCACCCCGACGAGATCGAAGGCGAAGTCCTGCCGACGCCAGCGGTAGAGCAGGTCGGCCAGGCAGTGGTCCTGTTTGCTCACCAGCGCCAGCACCCGGCAGGGGGTGGCGGAGGATGAAACGGCCCAGTCCATGCCAAAACGTTCAGCCAGTGGGCGCAGGGCGTCCTGGAAGCTGGCCTTGGTGAAAGGCAGGTTTTCGGCGCTGATTTCATAGCGCATGAAGAAATGGCCGGTCACCGGGTCGGAGTGCTGGCTGGCCTCAGTAATGCTCGCGCCGGTTTGGGCGATGAAGCCGCTCACGGCGGCGATGATGCCGACCTGATCGGGGCAACTGGCTGTGAGGGTAAAAGTCGGGCTCATGGAAACGACGGGCCTGGCTGTGGGGCGGCCCACAGCATAGCAGGCCGTCCTGCACCGGTCATTGCCCTCAAACGGGCTGGATTGCGGTGCCCGGCAACGGGTTCAGGCCATCCACGGGGTGGGCCTGGCCCCGGGTCAATGTGGCGAGCCCGGCCTGGTAGAGTTCCTGGGCTTTCGCGGGTTCGCCCATCTGGACCAGCAGTTCTGCGAATTCCTGGTAAGTGAGGGGATCGGGAGCAGCCGCCAGCGCCGCCTCGTAATAGTGGCTCGCCTTGCCCCAGATCCGCTCGTGGCGGCACTGGCGCGCCGCGGCCCGCAGCAACACCGGCTGCTCGCCGTACTGCACGATCCAGCGCTGCACCTGCTCCAGTTGCCGGGAGCGCTGGCTGGTGTGGATCTGGCCATACAGGTCCACGAGAGGTTCGGACCAGTGGGTGCGCAGATGGTGTTCCGCAATGTCCGCGGCTTCATCGGCCTGGTGCAGCTTCATCAGGCCCTGCACAAAGGCCAATACCAGGGGCGTTTGGGTGCGCAGCTCGCGGCTGGCATCCTTCCAAGTGGCTTCCAGCGCCCCCACATCACCGCGCTCCACGGCAATAGCCATCGAAGCGCTGAAAACCTCGATCTCCAGTTGGCGCTGTGCTTCGGGCGCGAGCGCGGCGAAATCTCGCAGCCGGGGCAGCAAGCCCCGCAGTGCGGTCCAGTCACGCCTGGCCGTGTGGCAGGCCACAAGAAGTTGCAACCGTCGGGTTTCGACAGCCGGGTCATCCAGCATCGACAGCGTGGCCAGGGCCTGTTCATCGTGGCGGTCATCGAGCTGCATTTCCGCCTGGGTGATGAGCACGGCGGACTGGCTTGCCGGATCGGCTTCGAAGGCCTGATGGAGATAACGGTCGCGGCGGTCGCGTGCTTGCTGGCGGTGAGCGGCCCGCGCCGCCAGGAGATAGTGCAGGGCCGGGGTTTCCACCGCCGCGTGTTTCACCAGCGCCTTTTCGGCATGGGCAAAGCGCCCGCTCTGCAGGTCCAGCAGGGCGCTCCTCAGGGCCGTGCGCGCGCGTGTCAGGCGCTTGTTGCTACGCCGCAGCCGCAGCCAGCGCGGCAGATGCCACACACCCGCCAGCATTCGCCATAACAGCCAGATAACACCCAGTGCGGCGCCCAGCAACACCACGAAGAAGATCAGCGAGGTCTCCACCGTCCAGCCCTGCCAGGCCAGCAGGACATACCCGTTATCGTCCTGTAACAGCAATCCGGCCGCAGTCCCCAGACCCAGCAGGGCGAGCAGAAGCAGTGCCCATTTCATGGCATCACCATCTCGGCTTCAAGCGCCCGCATTTGGGCGAGGGAGCCGCTCAGGTCGGGGCGTTGCGGGTCAATCTGTACATTCTGCAGGGCTTTCAGTTGTTGGCGGGCCGACTGGACGGCAGGATCCTGGACATCGAAATAGGTTTGCAAGCTGCTCAGGGCGCCCTCCAGTTCGCTTTGGAAAGTCTTGCCGTCCCGCTGCAGGAGGGCGAGGCGGGCGGCCTGGATCTGCAGGATGGTTTGCAGCCGTTGCAGTCGTTCCAACTCCGGCGAAGCCAGCGCCGCAACGGGCCCTTCCGCACGCCGGATTTCCAGCAGGTTACGCAGTACACCGAGCCACTGCTGCCACATCGACGGTGCTTGGGAATCCACAGCGGTCGACGTACTGGCCGACCAATGATCCGGGACATGACGCAGCAACAGCCAGTGCTCCACCTCATGCGCCAAGGCCGATAATTGCAGCGAGATGCCCGGCAGGTCTACCGTCGGCAATGCGCGCAGTGCAGCCATTTCGCGCGCCAGGGTTTCCCGCACCGGCAAAAAGCGTGGATCGCCCAGGGTTTCCAGATTCTTGTCCGCCAGCCACAGGGCGCGCAGGGCCGAGGTCGCATCGCCACGTAATTGCAGCGCCTGGTTCGCCATTTGCATCAGGTAGATGGCCTCGGCCCGATACCAAGCCGGCCGACCCTGACGCAGCAGCTCCAGCACCGGATCCACCTGAAGCGCTGTGGATTTGGCTTGCTGCCGCGTGGCTTCGAGTTCGGTTTGCAGGCTGGTCAGGCGCCGTTCCAGTTCGGTGGCGGGCATCTGGGCCGCGCGGGTTTCGGCCAGCCGGGTGCGCACTTCGTCCAGACGGTCGCCAAAGGCAATTTTGACGCTATTGATACCCTGGACTTCCTGCCACAGCACCGCCATGGCCGCCAGCAACCCGAGCAGGACGAGCCAGCGGACCGCGCCCAGCACAATGGCGAGGCCCCGACGTCGGCGCGTGGTGGCCTTCGTCCCAGCAGATGGGGTTGCCTCGGGGGGGGCAAGTTCGGACATGACGACTTCCTTATGTGTCCACGGCTGTGGCGGCGTTCAGGGTAAGGCCCGTTGTTGCGCCCAGCGTACCAGCGTCTCCATCAGAGCCGCTTCATCCGCGATGGCCTGCAGGGCTGGAGGGCCAAAGTCCATTTTTTCGGCCTGTTTTACCATAGCCGCACTAACCACCACCACTTGCGCGGCCCGCAGGGTCTGCCGGAGCGGGCCGTCCGGAACCAAGGCGAACAGATTGGCCAAGGCCTCAGGACTGGTGAATACCAGTGCATCGGGCAGTGCCGGTTGGCTGAGCCGCTCGGCGACGACCTCGGGCGGCAGGGCCGGGCATTGCCGCCGATAGACCTCAGCATAGCTGACCTGTGCCCCACGGTGGCGCAGGCTGTCCGCCAGCAACGCGCGTCCCCCCACGCCGCGCACGATCACCACCCGTTGCCCGATGGGCGCTGCCAAGGCGGGGTCAT
>JBARUT010000243.1:0-3634 GCA_049645885.1 Candidatus Macondimonas sp. | reverse complement strand
GTGTTCATCAATCTGCCCGGCACTGACGGCAAGGTCCATGGCCTGTCCCCCCGCCATGCCAAAGGAACCACAGGCGCGGCTCAATGTGCGGATCTGGCGCAGTTGCTGCGCAGCGGTTGGGCCATCCGTCAGAGGACGCGAGAGTAATTCGAAGGCCAGGCACTGGAGGGCATCCCCGGCAAGGATGGCGGTCGCCTCGTCGAATGCGCGATGCGTGGTGGGGCGGCCTCGGCGTAAATCGTCATCATCCATGGCCGGCAGGTCATCATGCACCAGGGAATAGGCATGGATGAATTCCACTGCGCAGGCCGCATCATCCACCCAGTCCAGGGGAATGCCCAGCAGACTGCCGGTGGCGTAACACAAGGCTGGGCGCACCCGTTTACCACCTCCCAGTACGGCATAGCGCATGGCGGCATGCAGTTTTTCAGGTGCCACATGGGCCGGCGGCAGGCGGGCTTCCAGCGCGGCATCGGCCCGGCTACGCCACTGGCCCAAGACGGGACACACGGGTGATGCGGCATTCATCCCGCAGGATCCGACTCGAATGGTGTCAAGGGCGCTGAGGTGCCCGGTTGGGTCAGGGCCATCACGCGCTGTTCGGCCTGCTGCAGGGCTTGCTGGCAGCGACGTGTCAGCTGCACGCCGCGCTCGAAGCGCTCCAGGGACTGTTCAAGGGTGAGTTCGCCCCGCTCAAGCTGTTCCACCAGAGTTTCCAGCTCTTGGAGCGCGGCTTCGAAATTCAGTTGTTCGATGTTCACACAGCACGGCAGATCACAGGATGGGAGCTTCATGCTGCCTCAGCGGTCGCGCAAAATCCAGTCAGGGGCGCCCGTGGAAGGCGCGCAGAGGAATGTGCTGGCGAGGCTTGGTTGCGCACTGGCACAATGGGCTCCGGCTCTGGAACAGAACGCTGTTTTCTATGGTCTCAGGCGCATGCTCCCAAACATGGGGTTTGCGCTTGACCCCAGGCAAATCGTTCAGGGGGCTATGTCCTCCGGGGCACGCGCAAGGACCCGTTTCAAAGCACGACAATTGACACTTTCCTTAAAGCACACCGGTGAGCGCCATGACTTGGATGAAACGCATTTTTCTCTTCGGCTTGACCAATATCGCGGTGATCGTGCTGTTGACGATCGTCATGCGTGTGCTGGGCCTGGATCAGGCCGTTGCGATACGGGGTGGAAATCCCGTTGCGCTACTTGTTTTTGCTGCCGTCATGGGGATGGGGGGTTCGTTCATTTCTTTGGCGATGTCCAAATGGATGGCCAAGCGCTTCATGGGAGTCCGTGTGATCGAGCAGCCTGGCAGCGCCTTGGAACGCTGGCTGGTGGACACGGTGGCGCGCATGGCACGCGATTCGGGGATCGGCATGCCGGAGGTCGGGATCTTCGATAGCCCCGATCCCAATGCGTTTGCCACCGGGATGTCGCGCAACAACGCACTGGTGGCGGTCAGTACCGGGTTGCTGCAGCGCATGCGGCCGGAGGAGGCCGAAGCCGTGCTGGGCCATGAGGTTTCCCATGTGGCCAATGGGGACATGGTGACCCTGGGCCTGCTGCAGGGCGTGCTGAATACCTTTGTGATTTTCCTGTCCCGTATCATTGGCATGGTGGTGAACAATGCCCTGTCCCGTGGCGAAGAGCGTCGCGGCTCGGGTATCGGGTATTTCATGACGGTGATTGTTGCGGAAATCGTCCTGGGCCTGTTGGCCACCGTCATTGTGATGGCGTTCTCGCGCTGGCGTGAGTTCCGCGCGGATGCAGGGGGCGCCAGGCTCACCAGTCGCGCCGCGATGATTGGCGCCCTGGAACGTTTGCGCGAAGCCCACGAGCCGGCTCAGATGCCCGATCAACTGCGGGCCTTTGGCATCCGTAGCGGCGGCGGCATGATGCGTTTGTTCATGAGTCATCCGCCCTTGGAAGAGCGCATCGCCGCCTTGCGCGCCACAGGCTGATCTGATGGGTGTGTCGTTTTTTATGCCTTTAGGCCCGCTTCACCTGCGGGGGCGGGCGGGATGTCCGTTCAGGGGAGCGCAGCACAACCTCTGGTTCCTGAACATAATGCCCCTGGAGATAGTGCACACCCAGTTGCCAGAGCACGGCCAGTGCATTCGCGTTTTCCACATGCCCAGCGATGACGCGGATATCGTGACGCTCGGCATGTTCCACGATCTGGCGAATACGGCCTTGGGCCTCCTGGCTTTCGGTCACTTCTTGCAGCAGTCCTGGCGCCAGCTTGAGGAATTGCGGTGAGATATGGCTTGCCAGCTGCAGCGCATGCGGACTGCGGCCAAAATGATCGATGGCCAGGGGATAGCCTTGGACTTTGAGCATCTGCGAGAGACTGAGCACGCTTTTGAGGTTGGATTCGACCTGCTCCTCGGCAATCTGCAGGTAGAGTGGTGCGGGCGTCGCAGTTTTCGGAAGATGCGCTTTCAGCCAATCCACTGTATCCGTGGCCACGATACTGGCACCGGACAGTTTTACGAACAGCCCTTTTTGACGGAAATCTCCCTGTTGGTCGCCCAACACACGCAAGGCGTGAGTCAGCACCCAGCGGTCCAGTTCCGTGGCGATGCCGGTTCGTTCCGCAGCGGGCCAGAAGTCGGTTGGCGAGAGTTCCTGCCCCCCCTCATCCATCACCCGCAAACGCACCTCGTAATATTCCGCTGCGCTGCCATTGAGCGAGGAAATCGGTTGGTAGACCAGCCGCAAGGCATTTTGAGCCAAGGCCTGGCGTAGCCGCTCGGCCCAGGCGGCATCGGCCTGCTGGGTGGCCGCGACGGGGTTGTGTGATTTGGCCAGGCCCACCTGCAGGCGCGCACTGCGTGCATCCGAGGCGGCACGCTCGGCTTCCAGTAGTGCCGATTCCAGTGCAACCTCCTCTTCACCTGGCCATTCCCGCAGGCCAAAGATGCTCCGCATCACCCGGCTCTGCGTGCCGACCTCCACGACCTGCTGAGTCAATTGCGCCTGCCAGCGCACCGCTTGGATCTGCGCTTCCTTGGTATTTGACGCGGTGTAGACCGCGGCCACCCAGAAATCCCGAAGTCTAATCGCGACACCGCCTTCAGGCAGCATTGCTTCGAGTGCGTGGACATAGGCCTGCGTTGCAGCCTCGCAGGCGACATAGCCCACACTGGGCAGCAGTTCCGGTAGCTCATCCAGTTGCACGGCAAGCAGGAAGCGGGAACCGGTTACTGGAACGGGCAGTGCCGCCAGTCGTTGGAGGTTGGTCGCAAACTGAAGGGGCCCGATGGGCTGTTCAGCCGGGGGGGTGGCCCGCAGTTGCTCGTAACGGCTTTCCAGGTCAGCGAATTGGGTTTGGATACGGGCGAGATCCTGTTCCAGATGCGCCAGGTATTGCTGTTGCCGCAAGCCTTCGGTGCGGGCCTGAGCAAGTTCCCGTTCAACTGCAGGATCGGATGGCGGCGCGGGAATCAGGATTTGCACGCCCTCCTGGTCGCCAGATTGTGCCCATCCCAAATGCCACTGCATGGCAAACGTGCTGCCATCGGCTCGCCGTCCAGTAACGGCAATGGCGTCCCTGGGCAAACGCCCTTGCTGGGCCTCCCGCAAACAACGCTTGACCGCATCCCGGGAAGCGGGCGCAATCACATCCATGACCGGAC
>JBARUT010000242.1:0-6178 GCA_049645885.1 Candidatus Macondimonas sp. | reverse complement strand
CCCCTCTCCCCCGCGCGCGTGATTATGGCGCTGTTTGGACAGGGTGATGAATTGGCGCGGCAGGTGATCTGGACAGTGCGATTGCCGCGCGCCTTGGCCGCATTCGCCGTGGGCGGCTTGCTGGCGGTGTCCGGGGCGTTGATGCAGGTGATGCTGCGCAATCCCCTGGCCGATCCCTATGTGCTGGGGGTGTCGGGTGGCGCGGCCGTGGCGGCCCTGATGGGACTGATGGCCGGGCTCGGCAGTCAACAGGTTGCGCTGCCCGCTTTTGCCGGCGCCCTGGGGTCGACGGCGCTGGTGTTCGGGCTGGCGCGGCGCGGCGGGGGCGGGAATCCGTCCCGCTTGCTGTTGAGTGGCGTGGGTCTGGCGGCCGGTTGGGGCGCCTTGGTGAGCTTCCTGCTGGCCATCGCCGATCCGTCCCGACTGCCGGGGATGCTGTTCTGGCTGATGGGAGATCTGGGGGCGGTGGCGCGCCCCCCATGGTTGGCGCTGGTGGTGTTGATGCTGCTGGCGCTGCTGGCGCTGCCGCTGGGACGCAGCCTCAATGTGCTGGCGCGGGGCGCCTTGCAGGCGGCGGCGCTGGGTGTGCCGGTAAACCGGTTGCAACCGGCGGTCCATGTATTGGCGGCCCTGGCAACCGCGCTGGCGGTGACCGTGGCCGGAAGCGTGGGTTTTGTGGGACTGGTGGTGCCTCATCTGCTGCGATTGGTGGTAGGCAATGATCAGCGCGTGCTGATCCCCGCTGCGGCGCTGACCGGCGGCAGTTTGCTGGTGCTGGCCGATACGCTGGCGCGCACGATCGTCGCCCCGCAACAGTTGCCGGTGGGCGTGGTCACCGCCTTGCTGGGGGTGCCGGTGTTCCTGTATCTGCTCAATCGCCGCGGGCAGTCGTGAGCGAGCTCGTCGCGCGCAATCTCGTGCTAATGCTGCCGGGGCATGCGCCCCAAGCACCCCTGAATCTGACCCTGGCCGCCGGGGAAATGGGCGCCATCCTTGGGGCCAATGGCAGCGGCAAGACCACCTTGTTGCACACGCTGGCCGGCTTGCGTCGTCCTCATGCCGGCGCGGTGCTGCTGGACGGTCGACCCATTGGACAGTGGCCCGCGCGCGCGCGGGCGCGGCGCCTCGGTCTGGTGTTCCAGGACGACACGGAATCGTTTCCCACCACGGTACGGGAAGCGGTTTGCGCCGGCCGTTTTGCCCATCAGTCGCTCTGGCGGGGACTTTCGGGCACGGATGAAGAGGCTGTCGCAAACGCTTTGGTCGCCATGCATGTCGCCGATCTGGCCGCTCGCCCGCTGACGGCGCTTTCAGGGGGAGAGCGTCGGCGCGTGGCCTTGGCGACGCTGCTGGCGCAGGATCCGGGCGTGCTACTGCTCGATGAGCCAACCAACCACCTCGATTGGCATCATCAGTTCATCGTCATGGAAAACCTGTCGCGCCGGGTTCATCAGGACGGAAAGACGGCTTTGGTCAGCCTGCACGACCCCAACCTGGCTGCGCGTTACGTTGACCGGGTCTTGCTGTTGGGCGGCGATGGCACGGCCGAATGGGGGCCGACGGCGGAACTGCTCACCGCCGAACGGTTGGCGCGGCTCTATCGGCATCCGTTTCGCCAACTGAGCCAGCCGGGTATGCGCGTATTCATCCCCGGCTGAGCGCCCCACAGCATTTGCGCCGGAAACGCGGGCGTGCGGATGCGGACCGCACCGTGGGATGGGGCCGGTTTTCCCCCGCCACGATCCCGGCTAGGATGGCCCCAAAAGCCGCAGGTGATCGGCTCGACAACAACGACGAGGAGACCCCATGTCCAGCACCCCCTACCCCCATTTGTTCACGCCGCTCGACCTGGGCTTCGTCACCCTGCCCAACCGGGTCATGATGGGTTCCATGCACACCGGCCTGGAAGAACACCCCAAGGGTCTGGCGGCGATGGCGGATTACTTCGCCGAGCGCGCCCGCGGCGGGGTGGCGCTGATGGTGACCGGCGGCTTTGGGGTGAGTCCCACCGGCGCCCTGGCCTTGGGCGCACGGATGATGGCGTCCGAGAAAGACGTCGATATGCACCGGGTGGTACCACAGCGGGTCCATGAGGCGGGCGGGCGCATCGCGCTGCAGCTCATCCACGCCGGCCGCTACGCCTATAACCCCAAGTCGGCCGCCCCCTCGGCCATCCAGGCGCCGATCAATCCCTTCCGGCCGCGCGAGATGAGCCTGGAAGAAGTGGATCAGACCATTGCTGATTTCGCCCATGCCGCCGTGCTGGCCCGGGAGGCCGGTTATGACGGCGTGGAAATCATGGGCTCGGAAGGCTATCTCATCAACCAGTGGCTGGCCGCGCGCACCAACCGGCGCGAGGACGCCTGGGGCGGGGATTTCGAGCGCCGCATGCGCTTTCCGGTGGCCATCGTGCGCCGGGTGCGCCAGGCGGTGGGTCCGAACTTCATCGTGATTTATCGCGAATCGATGCTGGACCTGGTCACCGACGGCAGCAGCGGTGCGGAAATCATCACCCTGGGCCAGGCCATCGCCGCGGCCGGCGCCACGCTGATCAACAGCGGCATCGGCTGGCACGAGGCGCGCGTGCCCACCATCGCCACCCAAGTGCCCCGGGCGGCGTTTGCCTGGGCCACGGCGCGGGTGAAGGCCGCCGTCAATATCCCGGTCATCGCCAGCAACCGCATCAACGTGCCCGAGGTGGCCGAGCAGTTGCTGGTCGAGGGCGTGGCCGACATGGTGTCCATGGCGCGGCCTTTTCTGGCCGATCCGGCGTGGACGAAGAAGGCGCGCGCCGGACGGCGGGCGGCGATCAATGTCTGCATCGCCTGCAACCAGGCCTGTCTGGACCACACCTTCAACGGCAAGCTCGCGAGTTGCCTGGTCAACCCCAGTGCCTGCCGCGAGCGGGAATTTGCCGTGCAACCCGCCGCGCAATCGCTGCAAGTGGCCGTTGTGGGCGCGGGTCCCGCAGGCATGGCCGCCGCCGTCGTGGCCGCCGAACGCGGTCATCGGGTCACCCTGTTCGAGGCCGAGGCCCGCTTGGGCGGCCAGTTCAATCTCGCCTGCCGGGTGCCGGGCAAGGAAGAATACGCCGAGACGCCTGCCTATTACGCCGCGCGCCTGAGCGAACTGGGGGTCACGCTGCGACTGGGCCAGCGCGTCCGGGCCGAGGATCTGATCGGGGCCGGCTACGCGCAGGTACTGCTGGCCACCGGGGTCACGCCGCGCCGGCCGGACATCCCCGGCATCGATCATCCGAAGGTCTTGAGTTACGCGCAGGTGCTGAGCGGCGCCGCGCGCGTCGGTCCCCGCGTCGCCCTGCTCGGCGGTGGGGGCATTGGCGTCGATACCGCCCATTTCCTGGCCCATGACCCCGCCACGCCTTCGCCGGGACGCGATGTGGCGGCCTTCATGGCCCAATGGGGCATCACGCGCGATCCGGCCGTGCCCGGCGGACTGGTTGCAGCGCCGCTCCACGGCCATCCGGCGGCGCGGGAAATCCACCTGCTGCAGCGCTCTACCGGCAAGGTCGGTGCCCGCCTGGGCAAGACCACCGCCTGGGCACACCGCGAGCTGCTGGAGCGCCTGGGCGTGCGCATTTGGAGCGGCGTGCACTATGAGCGCATCGATGATGCCGGCCTGCACTTGATTCACAACGACCAGCCGGTGTGCCTCGCGGTGGATCACGTCGTGGTCTGCGCCGGCCAGGAGCCCCTGCGCGACCTGCAGGCCCCGCTCGTGCAGGCCGGGATCCCGGTCACGCTGATCGGCGGGGCCGACGTGGCTGCGGAACTGGATGCCAAGCGCGCGATCGAACAAGCCTGGCGGGTGGCGATGGCCCTGTGAACGGCAATCAGGTCGGATGCATACAGGCCGGCAAATCCCCGCCATCCGGTCTGACGCGCCTGTTCAGGAAAACGCTGAATACTTCAGCGTTTTCCGCAGCGCAGTGAAGCGCGGCCAAGATAAGCGGCTGTAAGCTGCTGATCTTGTCAGCCAGCGGAAAACCATGCTTTTGCGCTTCCTTAGATTCGGGAGATGACCATGGATGAGAGCGTCCAGAACGCATTACGCAAATGGCCCAATGTACCGGCCGCCTATGGCTGGCTGGGGCTGGATCGGCGCGGCGATTGGCTGCTGGAGGGCCGGCCGCTGCGCCATGCCCGCACCATCGCGTTCATCAACCGCAATTACCTGGCCGATGAAACCGGCGCCTGGCTGTTCCAGAACGGACCGCAGAAGGTCTATGTCAGCCTGGCCTATACCCCCTGGATCCTGCACTGCCGCGCCGATCATGCGCCCGGCAGCCCCGGCGCACTGAGCACCCACACCGGAGTCACATTAAGCGAACTGCGCAGCGCCTGGGTGGATGAAGAAGGCAACCTGCTGCTGGATACCCCGCTGGGGGTGGGGCTGCTGGATGACCGGGACCTGGTGGGCTACAGCCCCGCTTTTTGCGATCCTTCGGGCCAGCCCCTGTCCGATACCGACTTCACGGATGCCTTGGCGCGGCTGATGGCAGGAGACCCTGCGCGTTTGGGGTTGCACGACGGCGATCGGATTGTGGAAGTGCACCCCATCCGCCGGGCGGATGTTCCCGCCCATTTCGGATTCATCGCCGAGCCCGTGCCGCCGGCGCCATGACCTCGGGGGAGACGATACGCTGGCATGGCCCCTTCGTGGGCGGCCGCATCCTGCTGCCCGAAGGGCATTTCAGCGGCATCGCCAAGCAGTCCATCAGTGACGAGCTCATGCTGGGGCGGCTGGGCTTTGCCGGCGATCTCCAGGCGGACACCCGCCAGCACGGCGGTCCGGAACGGGCGGTATGCGTCTATCCGCTCGCAGCCTACCGGCACTGGGCAGGAATCTATCCCCGACGGGCCGATGATTTCGTCCCCGGCGCCTTCGGGGAAAACCTCTGTTGCGAGGGAATCGATGAAGCCGAGGCCAGTGTCGGGGACCGTTGGCAACTCGGCGAGGCGATTCTCGAGATCAGCCAGCCGCGCACGCCCTGCTGGAAATTGAGCCAGCATCTGGAATTGCCGGATCTGTCCAAACGCATCGTGCAGACCGGGCGCGGCTCGGGCTGGCTGTGTCGCGTCATCCAACCGGGACCGGTAGCGGCGAACGCACTGCTCCGGCTTGTGCAGCATCATCCGGCGCGCATGTCCATCGCCCGGCTGTGGCAACTCACGATCAGCGTGGCGCCCGATCCGGCCGCCCTGGCGCAGGCGGGCCAGCTCGATGTCCTGGCGCCCGTCTGGCGGAACCGCTTGCAGAGCCGCCAGCGCCTGCTCGAGCGTGCCAGCTGCTAGATCCACGCGGCAGGGCTGGGCAAGAGGCTCCAGCAAGGCGCGCAGCTTGGGGTTTCGCAGCATCCGCTCCAGGCCGATCGGCGAGCGCCCCGCACCCTTGCCCTGCGGGTAGAACGGCTCAATCGAAGCAATCAGCGCCGACCACGACGTCACCGCCTCCATCTGCGCAAGGAACCGATTCCGCCGCGTCGGCTTCCTTTTGCCGGCATACTCCAGATCAGAAAAACTCATCTGCACGACTCAGGCGTCCCAATGACACTTGAGGAACGCCCATTACCTCAAAAGCACTTGCTGGCAAACCACATACCGGGGGATAAATCAGCGCTTCTTTTATGTCTATCTGGTTCAAAACCGACGACTATTGGCAGCAGCATGTGACTGATCTGGAAGCGCAGAATCGTCTGCTGGACGAGCCGCCCTTGCGCTGGCTTTGATGTTGCGGATTTAAGTGGAATCAGACTCGATTTTGTTGCCATGGCCCGCCGAATACTTGCGTCGCTGCTCAGGTGGCGCGCGCCGGCGCCGAGAGGAAGATGAGAAGAACCAACGAGCCTCTGGTGAGATCCCAGGCTACAAGGGAGAAAAGATGCCATGAACACCTTCACGCAATTTATCGCCGTGGCTGCCTGACGCCGCTGGCGGCCCAGGCCAACATGGCGAATAAAACACCATTACCCCATCTGCTCAGACGGGCCGCACCCTGATATGTGCGCAGCTACCTGGTTCATCAGGATCAGGGTCAGGCTCGACAACCGGCTCCGTGGGACATCGATGCGCGCCTGATCCCAATGCCTGATGCTGGCGGCCCGCGTCGTCGGGTCGGCGTGGGTGATGGCAGGCGCTAGTCCAGGTCGCTGGCATCA
>JBARUT010000241.1:0-3185 GCA_049645885.1 Candidatus Macondimonas sp. | reverse complement strand
CGGTCCAGCACGGCGGCCAGGGTGTGTTCGGTGCCGCCGCGCAGATTGGTTTCCAGCTCCAGGTTGCGGCGGGTCGCGGCATCGAGCAGCAGACTGTCCTCGGGATGCTCCACATGCAGCGCACGCAGATGCGGCAGGGCGCCACGCTGGGTGTCCTGCACATACGCCAGCAGCGCGCCCGCAGCGGCGATTCCGGCATCGAGCCCTTCGGCGCCGAAGCCGCCCAGGTCAGGGGTCTGGAACTGGCGGCACAACTGTTGCTGCGCGCTGAGCACATCGAAATGCCAGGGCGGGCGCCGCCGCAGGGCGCGATGGGCGGACCATGGCGCGGGCAGGGCAAGGTCTTCGGGAATCAGCAGTTCCGCGGGTTGCAGCCGCTCCAGTTCCGCCAGCCAGTCGGCCTCGTGGACCGTTTCCAGGATGCAGAAGCGGCCGCCGGACAGATCCAGCCACGCCAGGGCGTGGCGTTCACCGATCCGGTTCAGACAGGCCAGCAGATTGTCGCGATGGGTCTCCAGCAGGCTGTCTTCAGTGACCGTGCCGGGCGTGACGATGCGGGTGACGGCGCGCTCCACCGGACCCTTGCCGGGTGTGGGGGTGCCCACCTGTTCGCAGATCACTGCCGACTCGCCCAGCTTGAGCAAGCGGGCCAGATAGCCCTCCAGGGTGTGGTAGGGGACGCCGGCCATGGCGATCGGCGCACCGGCCGATTCACCGCGCTGGGTCAGAGTCAGGTCCAGTAGCGCGGCGGCGCGGCGGGCATCGTCGAAGAACAGCTCGTAGAAATCCCCCATGCGGTAGAACAGCAGGTGGTCGGGATGCTCGGCCTTGATGCGCAGGTACTGCTGCATCATGGGGGTATGGCGATCAAGGGGCGGTGCGGAAGGCTGGGGGCGCGCTGGGTTCATGAATGCCATCGGAAGCAGGGCGGGCGGTGGTTCGGGGCCGGGCGGGTTGGTGAGCCAGCTGGCGATATCGGGACGCTGTAGGCTAGCGTGCCGGGGACGGGGCGTCCATCTGCCCAAGCCTGGTTGCCTGGTTGCCTGGTTGCCTGGTTGCCTGGTTGCGGGGCATGGTCGTGGTGCACGAACCGGCGCCATGCACCGCGGTGGCACCGCCCGGGCTGCGAGGAAAGGCCCGAAATGCGCCCTCGTGGTGATTCGAAAAGACTGGCACACGGTTTGCAGATGGTATTTGCGAGGTAATGGCGCCTCAAATGCTTGCGCGCGCTCCGGCCCATGGGTGGTTGGGCGGGCGGACACCGATTTGGACAACGAGGTCCAGCGATGCCCCAAGGGGCAGCGTTGGGCCTTTTTTATGGACGCCAGAGGCAGGATCAGGATGCAGCTCATGCAGCCCGAGTGGACTTCACCGATGCCGACCGAGGGGATCACCATGGTCGTGGGCGCCGGTCCGGTTGGCGTTCGGGTTGCCCAGGAAATCCGCCGCCGGTTGCCGGATCGGCCGCTGGTGGTGTTCGGGGCCGAGACCTGGCAACCCTATAACCGCATTCGCCTGTCTTCGGCGTTGGCCGGTGAACTGCCCTGGTCGCAGCTGGGCACGGACCTCCGGCTACCGGACGATGCCTTGACCCAGGCGCATCTGGGCTGTGCCATCACCCGGATCGACCGAACTGCACACACGGTCACCGATGCGCAGGGAGGTGTGTATCCCTACGCCGAACTGATACTGGCCACGGGATCACGGCCGCATATTCCGGACATTCCGGGAACCGACCGGTCCGGGGTGTTCACCTTCCGGGACATGGATGACGCCCAGCGGCTGCTCGCCCGCCGCGTTCGCAGTCGACGCACGGTCGTGCTGGGGGGTGGGCTGCTGGGTCTGGAGTCGGCACGGGCCATGGCGCGTCACCACACCGAGGTCTGGGTGGTCGAACACAACGACCGATTGATGCCGCGACAGCTCGACGCCGAGGGCTCGGCAGTCCTGAAGTCCCGGGTCGAGGCTTTGGGGATTCGTGTCTGCCTGGGCGACGGCGTGATGGCAATTCTGGGGGATCGACTGGTCGCCGGCATCCGCTTGCGCAGCGGCGCGATCATCGCGTGCGATACGGTGGTCGTGGCGACTGGCATTCGCCCCAATATCCAACTGGCGCTGGATGCCGGAATCGCCGTGGGGCGCGGCATCAAGGTCGATGATGCGATGCGGACCTCGGATCCGCAGATCTATGCGGTCGGCGAGTGCGCCGAATATCGCGGTGTGGTTTACGGGCTGGTCGCGCCTGGATTCGAACAAGCCGGTGTTGCGGCGCATGCCCTGGCGGGTGGCCAGTCGCGCTATCCAGGGTCGGTAGCGGCTACCCGCTTGAAGGTGCTGTCCACGCCAGTGTTCAGCATGGGGGAGGTCGGTGCGGAGCAATCGCTCGATGGGGCGCGTGAACCCGTTTATCGCAACGATGTCGGCGACTATCGGAAGCTGGTGATCCGCCGAGGGCGCCTGATCGGGGCTCTGGCGGTGGGGCCGTGGTCCGAACTTGCCTCGATCCAGGAGGCGCTGCTGCGGCAACGGCGAATCTGGCCTTGGCAGCGCAGGCGGTTTCGTCAAACGGGCTCGCCCTGGCCGGAACAGGAGATGGATCACGTCGCCCAGTGGCCGGCGACCGCAACCGTCTGCAATTGCATGGGTGTGACACGCGGCACATTGAGCAACGCGATGCAGGCCGGTTGTTGCACCGCCGAGGCCTTGTCGGCCGAAACCGGGGCTTCCACCGTCTGTGGATCCTGCCATCCATTGGTGCAGGCGCTGGTCGGCGGCGCGCCGCAGCGTCAACCCGTGCCGCGAGCGGGCGCCCTGGTGGCGGTGGCGGCCTTGACGGTGGCATCGATCGTTCTCATGAGCGCCGCGCCCGTCTCCTTCCCCGATTCGGCCGAATGGTCCTGGCGCTGGGACCAGTTGTGGCGGGATGCCTTTTACAAGCAGGTTTCGGGCTTTGCGCTGCTGGGATTCATGGCTCTGCTGGCGCTGCTGGGATTGCGCAAGCGCGTCAAGGCCTTGCGTTTTGGTGATTTCGCCAGTTGGCGTCTGGTGCATGTGGCGCTGGGCGCGGTGGCACTTGCGGTGGTGCTGGTGCATACCGGCGGCCGGATCGGGCATGGGCTGAATGCCGCGCTCGCCATCACGCTCATCGGCCTGACCCTTGCCGGCGGCCTGGCCGGGGTGAGCAT
>JBARUT010000240.1:0-1788 GCA_049645885.1 Candidatus Macondimonas sp. | reverse complement strand
CTGATTGTTCCTGATCGTTTCGGGCCGTTAGCTCAATGGTAGAGCAGCTGACTCTTAATCAGTAGGTTCGGGGTTCGAGTCCCTGACGGCCCACCACTTCATCCCTCGCCCCGATTTACCGCTGTTCCAAGGCGATTATTCGCCGCAATCGTGCCTAGATCGCCTGACGCGCCTTCGGGCCTGGCCCTCACGCAAGCCCGCGCGCCAGATCCCGCTTCAGATCCGCCAGCGATTCCAGCCCCACGGACAAGCGCAACAAGCCCTCCCCGATACCCGCCTTCTCGCGCTCCTCGGCTGGCAAGCGGCCGTGGGTGGTGGTCGCCGGGTGGGTGATGGTGGTCTTGGTGTCGCCCAGGTTGGCCGTAATGGAGATCAGTCGGGTGGCATCGATCAGCCGCCACGCAGCCGCGCGGCCGCCCGCAACCTCGAAGGAGACGATGCCGCCGAACGCGGATTGCTGGGCAGCAGCCAGGGCGTGCTGGGGATGGTCAGGCAGGCCAGGGTAATAAACGCGCGCCACGCCCGGCTGCGCCTGCAGCCATCGGGCCAGTTCCAGCGCCTGTTCGCTGTGGGCGCGCATGCGCAGGGCGAGCGTTTCCAGGCCCTTGAGAAAGATCCAGGCATTGAAGGGGCTCAGGCTGGGACCGGCAGTGCGCAGGAAGCCCAGCACCTCCTTGCCCACCGTCTCGGCGTCCCCCACCACCGCGCCGCCCATACAGCGCCCCTGCCCATCCAGATATTTGGTGGCGGAGTGGATCACCAGATCCGCCCCCAAGGCCAGGGGCCGCTGCAGAGCGGGAGTGCAGAAACAGTTGTCCACCACCAGCCGCGCGCCCGCGTCATGGGCCAGTGCGGCCAGTTGGCGAATATCCGCCACCTCCCCCAAGGGGTTGGTGGGGGTTTCGATGATCAAGAGCCGGGTGCGCCCCGGCTCGATGGCCGCCGCCCAGGCTGCGTAGTCGGTGGTCGAAACGAAGCTAACCGCGATACCGAAACGGGTCAGGTATTGCGTCAACAGGCTGGTGGTGGTGCCGAACAGGCCACGCGCGGCCACGACGTGATCGCCCTGACGCAACAGCGCCATGCACACCGACAGCACCGCTGACATGCCGGAACTGGTGGCCACGCAGGCCTCGCCGCCTTCCAGCGCCGCCAGCCGCCGCTCGAACATGCGCACCGTGGGATTGGTGAAACGGCTGTAGATATTGCCGGACTGCTCACCGGAAAAGCGCGCTGCCGCTTCCGCGGCACTGGCAAAGACGAAGCTGGAGGTGGCGTAGATGGCCTCGGAATGTTCACCCTGGTCGCTGCGCTCGATCCCGGCGCGGATCGCGCGGGTCTCGAAGTCAAAATCGTCCGGATCGTGCCTGTCCATTACCATTTAGATCCCGTTATAGATTTCGATCACCGGGAAGTCGCTGCCCGTGGCGTCTTCCTTGACAGCATCCGAACGCCGCAACGCCAACCGCTCCAGGTATTCTGGCGTCACATCACCGGTGACATACTCGCCGGAAAAGCAAGAGCTGTCGAAACGATCGATGCGCTCACCGTCTTTTTCCCAACGCACCGCCCGCTCCAGATCCGCGAGATCCTGGTAGATCAAGCGGTCGGCGCCAATCTCATGACAGATTTCCTCTTCGCTGCGGCCATAGCCCACCAGTTCCGAGGACACCGGCATGTCGATGCCATAGACGTTCGGGAACCGCACCGGCGGCGCGGCGGAGGCGAAATAGACCTTGTTGGCACCGGCCTCGCGGGCCATCTCGATGTTCTGGCGCGAGGTGGTGC
>JBARUT010000239.1:0-2622 GCA_049645885.1 Candidatus Macondimonas sp. | reverse complement strand
TATCTACGCCCGCTTTGTGCATGACATCTGCGGCTGCGGCAACGCCTGGACGCCCGGCAACATCATCGCCGACGCCATCGCCGCTGTGCGCCGGCAGGTGGGTGACGGCAAGGTGCTGCTGGGCCTGTCGGGCGGGGTCGATTCGTCGGTGGTCGCCGCGCTGCTGCACCAGGCCATCGGCGAGCAGCTCACCTGCGTATTCGTCGACAACGGCCTGCTGCGCCACCACGAAGGCGACCAGGTGATGCAGGTGTTCGCGCGCAACCTCGGCGTCAAGGTGATCCGGGTCGATGCCGAGGCGCGCTTTCTGGACGCGCTGCGCGGCGTGGCCGACCCCGAGGCCAAGCGCAAGATCATCGGCGGGCTGTTCATCGAGGTATTCGACGAAGAGGCCACCCGGATCGAGGGCGTCGATTTCCTCGCCCAGGGCACCATCTACCCGGACGTGATCGAATCGGCCGGCAGCAAGACCGGCAAGGCACATGTCATCAAGAGCCACCACAACGTCGGTGGCCTGCCCGAGCACATGAAGCTGAAGCTGGTCGAGCCGCTGCGCGAGCTGTTCAAGGACGAGGTGCGCGCCATTGGCCTGGAACTCGGCCTGCCCGCCGAGATGGTGCAGCGCCACCCCTTCCCGGGGCCGGGCCTTGGCGTGCGCATCCTTGGCGAAGTGACCAAGACCGCCGCCGACACCCTGCGCCTGGCCGACCACATCTTCATCGAGGAGCTGCGTCGCGCCGGCTGGTACGACAAGACCAGCCAGGCCTTTGCCGTGTTCCTGCCGGTCAAAAGCGTCGGCGTTACCGGCGACGGCCGCCGCTACGAACCGGTGGTCGCCCTGCGTGCGGTCGAGACCGTCGACTTCATGACCGCCCGCTGGGCGCACCTGCCCTACGAACTGCTGGACATCTGCTCCCGCCGCATCATCAACGAAGTGCCGGGCCTCTCGCGCGTGGTCTACGACATCTCCGGCAAGCCACCGGCGACGATCGAGTGGGAATGATCCCGCGTCTGGCACAGCCAGGCACCGAGTAGCACGAAAGCACACCCAAGCCCGCGTCAATGCGGGCTTTTTTGTGATTTCGTCCGACCCTGTCTGGCAACATTTGGCATCGCCAAGCACCTTTTTTCGGGGATGTCGGCCAGCTCGGCGGCCTGCACATCGAGGGTGAGGCCCAGCGGCCGGCGCAAGTGCCGACCACAGCAACCTCGACGTCAACCAAGGTGCAGAAGCCGGGACCGTTCGTGTTGGCGCAGCGCGAGGGGCGGCTACGGGCTCAGATGAAAGCCAAGCAGGCGAAACGCCGGGGCAGGAAGGGCGCGGCGTTTGACCCTTGCACGGGTGACTGCATAACCATATGATTGCAGTCACTGGAAGCAAATGAGGGGTTTTGAATTATGGCAATCCTGACGGTAAGAAATGTGCCGGATGACGTGCATCGCGCCTTGCGTGTGCGGGCGGCCCAGCACGGCCGCAGCACGGAGGCGGAGGTGCGCGAGATTCTGGCGGCCGCGGTCAAGCCTTCGAGCCGCGTGCGTGTGGGCGATGCCCTGGCCGCCATCGGCCACAAGATCGGTCTGACCAACGAAGATTTCGCCGTCTTCGAGAGTGTGCGCGACAAGACACCGGCCAAACCCTTGAGCTTCGACTGAATGATCGTCCTGGATACCAACGTCGTTTCCGAGGCGATGAAGCCGGAGCCAGACGCGGCCGTGAGGGCCTGGCTGAACGATCAGGCGGCGGAAACCTTGTATCTGTCGAGCGTCACCCTGGCCGAGTTGCTGTTTGGCATCCGGGCGCTGCCGGCGGGCAAGCGCAAGAACCTGCTCGACCGCGCCCTGAACGAACTGCTGGAGTTGTTCAAAGATCGGGTGCTGCCGTTCGACACGGATGCCGCGCGCCACTATGCCGGCCTGGCCGTGACGGCCAGGGACGGCGGGCGCGGCTTCCCGACCCCAGACGGTTACATCGCCGCCATCGCTGCAGCGCGGGGCTTCATCGTGGCATCACGCGACTCTTCATCCTATGAAGCGGCCGGTGTGACGGTCATCAATCCCTGGAAGGACTTAGGCAAACGCTGAAGTATTCAGCGCCTCCTTAAGGGCCAGGGAGATTCTTAAGGTCCGGGAACGGAATCACTGAAGTCCGAGCCACAGTGCCAAGGGCAATACCGATTTGCTCGTGGCGTAGCGCTTCGATGAAACCTTGCCGAGGACAAGCGCGATTTTGGAGCAGCGCAAGCTTACCCCTGACGCGCGCAGCTCGAACGGCTGCAGTCGGCGGCGCAGGTGCTAACAGCCAGATGCAAAGCCCTCGGTTTCACCAACAAGCTTGCGCCAATCAGGCGCGACCTCAAGGCAATCCAGAATCGAGCGCACGGCCAAGCCAGAGAAACTGGCTCGAACTGACTCGCTGTGCTGGCGTCGACCACAAGAAAGCATATGCGCACGCGCAACGCTTGACTTGGACTGCCTTTGATTTTGCTGGGCTTGCAGCTCCGGTGGGCGTCTGGCTAGCGGTTGCATGAGGATGAAGCCATTCCGGTTGTATTCACGCATCCCAGTTCAGGACATTGGACGACCGTCAGGAACAGATTTATTGGCTGGAAGGGCGCAAGCTGG
>JBARUT010000238.1:0-9265 GCA_049645885.1 Candidatus Macondimonas sp. | reverse complement strand
GGGTCTGCCACGTCTACATCGACGCGGCGGCAGACCGGGACAAGGCGATCTGCATCGCTCTCAATGCCAAGACCCAGCGCTATGGGACCTGCAACACCATGGAAACCCTGCTGGTCGATGCCGCAGTGGCGACTGATCTGTTGCCCGAACTGGGCATGCGTTTTGCCAAGGCAGGCGTAAGCCTGCGCGGCTGTCCCCAAACCTGCGCCCTGTTGCCCGGCGCCCAGCCCGCCACCGAGGCGGATTGGCACACCGAATACCTGGCGCCCATTCTCGCGATCCGGGTGGTCGATGGACTGGACGCGGCCATCGACCACATCAATACCCATGGCTCTGGCCATACCGACGCCATCGTGACCCAGGACTACAGCCGGGCCCAGCGTTTCCTGCGCGAGGTGGATGCCAGTTCGGTGATGGTGAACGCCTCCACGCGCTTTGCCGATGGCTACGAATACGGGCTGGGTGCGGAGATCGGCATCAGCACCGACAAGTTTCACGCGCGCGGCCCGGTCGGCCTGGAAGGACTGACGTCCCTGAAATGGGTGGTGCTGGGCGATGGCCACATTCGGAACTGAACGGACATGACGGCGCCTATCGGTCTGCTGGGAGGAACCTTCGACCCGGTTCATCTGGGGCATCTGCGCATTGCGCTGGAGGTCCTGGAGGCGCTGTCTTTTCACGAAGTGCGCTTCATTCCGGCTGCCCAACCCCCGCACCGGCCAGAGCCAGCGCTCTGCACCGCCGATCGCTTGCGCCTGCTCGAGGCTGCCCTGGCCGACCAGCCCGGCTTCGTGCTCGACACCCGGGAGCTGAATCGGCCGGGCCCGTCCTACATGGTCGACACGCTGCAGGAATTGCGCCGGGAAGTCGGGCCGGAACAGTCCTTGTGTCTGATCCTGGGGGTGGATGCATTCGCCTTGCTGCCCTCCTGGCACCGCTGGGAAGAGATCGCGGCGCTGACCCATGTGGTGGTGGCAAGCCGACCGGGGGGCTCCCAGCGCGCCGAGGCGGCCTGGTGGCGGGGCGGCGTTTTCAACAATCCCGAACAATTGGCCACATCTCCGGCCAGCGGCGTGTATTTCCACCGTGTCACCGCACTGGAAATCGCCTCCACCCGGCTCAGACAACTCATCGCCCAAGGCCACAGCGTGCGCTACCTCGTCCCCGACGCGGTCTGGCGCCTGATACAAGAGGAGCATTGGTATCAGTCTCATGGACAGTGAACAACTTCAAAAACTGGCGGTGGACGCCCTGGAAGAGATTAAGGGCATCGATCTGATCGCCTTGGATGTGCGTCAAGTCACCAGCATTGCGGACAGCATCATCATCGCCAGCGGCAGTTCCCATCGTCATGTGCAATCGCTCGCCGACAACGTGCTGCGTCGCGCCCGGGAGGCGGGTGTCCGCCCCCTGGGCGTGGAGGGCGAACAGATCGGCGACTGGGTGCTGGTGGACCTGGGGGATGTCATTGTCCATGTCATGCGTCCCGAGGTGCGGGCCTTCTACAACCTGGAAAAACTCTGGGACGTGGCGCCACGGTCCGCCGCCCTGGAGGGCTGAGTCGGACGGGTTGGCGTGCTGTTGCGTCTGATTGCCGTCGGTCCCCGCCAGCCGGCCTGGGTGGATGCCGGGTTCCAGGATTATGCCCGGCGTTTGCCGCCTGAATGCAGACTTGAACTGACCGAGCTGCCCTTGGGTCCGCGAGGCAAGGGGCAGGATGCCCTGCGCGCACTGAGCTTTGAAGGCGATCGGATGCTCAAGGCCTTGCCCAGCGACGCGCGGATCGTGGCGCTTGATGAACGCGGGCGATCCTGGACAAGCCGCGAACTGGCTGAGCGGCTCGCGGCCTGGATGGCCTCGGGCCAGGATGTGGCCTTGCTGATGGGCGGGCCGGACGGCTTGGCGCCCGCCTGCAAGGCCCGGGCGACGGAACAATGGGCGCTGTCTGCGCTGACCCTGCCCCATGGCCTGGCCCGCGTGGTAGTTGCCGAAGCCCTCTATCGCGCTCACAGTCTGCTGCGCGGCCATCCCTACCATCGCGATTGAGTCGCTTCTTCAACGGTGGCAATGGACGGATCCGGTCCCACTATGAATCAGCCCGACCTTTACCTTGCCTCGGCTTCCCCGCGCCGCCGGGACCTTTTGGCCTTGTTGAAGGTCCGTTGGGAAGGCGTGGCGATCGATTGCGACGAGTGCGTGCGTACCGGCGAGACGCCCAGGGCCTATGTGCGGCGCCTGGCGCTGACCAAGGCCGGGTGCGGCGCACGCCGGATCAATGACGGGCGGCCTGTTCTGGGCGCTGATACGGCTGTGGTGGTTGACGACCACATCCTCGGTAAACCCCGGGATCGGGCGCACGGCATGGCCATGCTGGCCAGTCTGTCGGGACGCGAACATCGGGTGCTGACCGCTGTGGCGGTGGTGCAGAGTCGCCGTCGGCGCGTCGTGGTCAGTGACAGCCGCGTGACTTTCGCCTCTACGACGCCTGAGGAACGGGCCGCTTATTGGGATACAGGTGAACCCGCCGACAAGGCTGGTGCCTATGCGATTCAGGGTCTCGGTGCGGTCTTCATCACCCGCATCCGGGGCAGCCAATCAGGCATCATGGGTTTGCCGTTGCGGGAAACGGTTTTGTTGCTGAGGGAATTTTCGGTGCCGGTATTCCCTTGGATGAATCATTTGGACGGAATTGGCGAAATGGCACACAGCCCATGATCATGACGGAAGAGATTCTGATCAATGTCACGCCGGAGGAAACCCGGGTCGCCCTGTTGGAAAACGGGGTACTGCAGGAGGTATTGATCGAACGCGCCACCCATCTGGGCATCGTGGGCAGCCTCTACAAGGGCCGGGTGCTGCGGGTGTTGCCGGGGATGCAGGCCGCTTTCATCGACATTGGGCTGGAACGCAGCGCGTTTCTCCATGTCTCCGACATGCGCGAGGCCCGATTGGGCACCGGGGAGTTTCCGGATCCAGAAGCCGATGGCGAATCGCTGCCTGCGGCGGGCCGGTTGGAGAAGATCGAAACGCTGCTGCATGAAGGTGACGAGATCCTGGTGCAGGTGATCAAGGATGCCCTGGGCAGCAAGGGCGCACGCTTGTCCACGCAAATCAGCATCCCCTCGCGCTTTCTAGTGTTCCTGCCCGGACTGGATCATGTCGGCGTCTCGGCGCGCATTGAGGATGAAGCCGAGCGCCGCCGCCTGCGCGGGCTGGTGCGTGACTTGCGCGCCGCGGATCTGCCGGGTGGCTACATTGTGCGCACTGCAGGCGATGGCGCCAGTCCTGAAGCCGTGGCGCAGGACATGCAGATGCTGCATCGTATCTGGCGCGCCATTGGCCAGCGTATGGCCGACACCGCGCCCGGATGCCGCATTCATGATGATCTGCCCCTGGCTTTGCGGACGCTGCGGGACTTGGGGGGCGGCCAGGTGGAGCGGGTGCGCGTCGATGCGCAGGAAACCTACGAGCAGGCCCTCAAGTTTGCCGAAACCTTTTTTCCCGATCATGCGGTGGAAATTCAGCTTTATCGTGGCGAACGGCCGATTTTCGACCTGTTCGGGGTGGAAGACGAGATCCAGCGCGCCCTGGAACGCAAGGCTCCCCTTAAGTCTGGTGGCTATCTGGTGATCGACCAGACCGAATCCATGACCACCATCGATGTGAATACCGGCGGCTATGTCGGCTACCGGAATCTGGAAGAGACCATCTTCCGGACCAATCTGGAAGCGACCCAGGCGATTGCGCGCCAGCTGCGGCTACGCAACCTCGGGGGCATCATCATCATCGACTTCATCGACATGGAGGATCCGGCGCATCGGCTTCAGGTCGTGCGGGCGCTCGAGAAAAGCCTGGAACGCGATCCGGCACGCACCAAGATTTCCGGTGTATCCCCTCTGGGCTTGGTGGAGATGACGCGCAAACGCATCCGCGAGAGCCTGGGACATATCCTGTGCGACCCCTGTCCAACATGCAATGGGCGCGGTTATGTGAAGTCGGTGGAGACGGTGTGCTTTGAAATCCTGCGGGAAATCCTGCGGGCGGCGCGCCAGTTCGACACCCGCGAGCTGCTGGTGCTGGCGTCCGATGCGGTGGTGGACCGATTACTGGAAGACAAGACCGCCCATCTGGCCGAACTGGAACAGCATCTCGGACGGCCCATCCGCCTGCAGCGACAGAGTGTCTATCACAACGAGCAATTCGACGTGGTGATGCTGTGAATGGACCGCGTAGGCGAGGGGGATGATGGGCCGGGCCCAATGGCGTTTCTGGCAGGGGGGGGTAGCGTTATGTATGGCCCTGCTGCTGGTCGTGGGCGGCATTGCCACGGGCGCCATCTGGTTGCAGCGCGCCGTACCCAATCATCGTGCCGAAGTGGTGCGCTGGCTTGATGAGAGCCTCGGGGTTGCGGTGACCCTGGAGCAGCTGAGCCTGCATTGGGCCTGGCGAGGACCTGAGGTCGTATTGGGCGGCGTCACGGTGCGTGCCATCGACCAGCAAACGCCGATCTCACTTCACGAGGTGCGGGTGGGCTTCGGTTTTCTCGCTCTGCTGCACGGCCGCGCGGCCATGCCGAGCCGAGTGGAAGTCCGTCAGGCCGATCTTCAGGTGGAGCGGCGCCTGGATGGGCAATGGTTGATCCAGGGCATTCCGTTGGGGGGGCAGGGGCAGGATGTCGGCCCGGCCTGGAAAACCGCCATTCCCGTTCTGGAAAGGCTGGGGGAACTCACCCTGCGCGATGCCACGGTCAGTCTGACGATGGCGGGGCGGGAAGTTCCGGTGCAACGTTTTACCGGGGTGGACGTGCGACTGGCCAGCGCGGGAGAGCGTCACCGGGTGGAGGTGAGCAGCCGTTCGGCGGCCATGTTGGGTGAAAACTTTTCACTTGCTATGGATGCACATGGCCCTCTGGAGGACCCACAGAACTGGGCGCTGCAGTTGCAGGCTACATTGGCGCAAGCCTCTCCCAGCGATTATCTCGAACCCTGGGTAGGGCGCTGGCTGGACTTGCGCCGTTCGCGCCTGAGTCTGGACTTCGACGGGCGCTGGGATCCCCATGGGGACAGTCAATTTCGTCTGGTCACGGATGTCCGTGGGTTGGTTCTGCCGGCCGTGGAACGTCATGCCGAAAGCCATCTCAAACGCCTGACCGGGCAATTTACCTGGAAAGGGCAGGGGGCGGATTGGACGCTGGCCATCAAGGACCTGCGGATCGCAATCGACAGCACATCCTGGCCCACCAGCCAGGGCAGCCTGCATTTCCGGCGCGCCTCGGCCGCGCAGGCCGGGGAGTGGGCCGGCGGTTTGACGGCCTTGCGTTTGCAGGATGTGCAGCGTCTCTGGATTGCCCTGCCGACAAGCTGGCGCCACGAATTGGCAAGTGGACAAATGCGCGCCTGGGAGACCAATCAGCTTCATGGGGATATTCGGGACCTGACGTTTGCCATGGAGCAGGGTTCTGATGAAGCCACGGGACTGCTCAATATCGCCGCTAAATTTCAAGATCTGGGCTGGTCGCCCGTGGGCGCGATACCAGGGATGTCGGGCCTGAACGGCGCAGTGCAGGCGACTGAGCGGGGGGGCTGGTTGATGGCTGGCGGTGAGGCCGTGACGTACCGGGACCCCGAGTTATTTGCCAAATCCTGGCCGGCTGGTGCGCTCGAGTCTGAGTTGCGATGGGAACGCAAGGGCGAGGACTGGCAGTTCACGGCGCCGCAGATCAGCATCCGCCATCCGGATCTGAAGGCCCAGGGCAGTCTGGCCATGGTATGGCGACCGGGGCAGCGGCCATTGATGGATCTGCAGGTGGCGTTCCAGGATGGCAATGTCGCCGTCCTTGACCGCTATTTACCGCGTCGGCATTTGCCACCCGCGACCGCAAACTGGTTGAAGGCTTCCGTTCAGGGTGGTCGCATTCGCGATGGCCAATTGATGTTGCGCGGGGATTTGGGGCGATTTCCATTCCGGGATGGCGGCGGTGAATTCAAGGTCATCGCCGACATCGAGGACGGTGCACTGCGTTTCCATTCTGACTGGCCCGAGCTGGAAGCCATTGATGGGCGGCTCACCTTCACGGGCACGGGTTTTCGCGTGGATGCCCGTTCGGCGCGTAGTGGGGGATTGGCGCTTGCAGAAACGCGGGTGGAGATGGCCGATTACCGGGATCAGATGCTGGTGGCCGAAGGGCAGGGCCGGGGTGAACACCAGGACGCGCTGGATTATCTGGCTCACGCGCCGCCCGGCAAGGCGGTACGTGTGTTGCTCGATGGCGCCCGCGGTAGCGGGCCGGTACGGCTTGATCTGTCCCTGCGCTTGCCGCTGCGAAACATGCGCCAGGCTCAGGTTGCGGGGGCATTCCATTGGGATGGCGCGCGGCTGGAGCAGCCGGTTTGGGGCGTGGCGCTGGATGCGATTCGCGGCAGTCTGCAATTTCACGAGGACCGGCTGGAAGCCTCCGATATCCAAGCCCAGCTCGACGGTGTTCCAGTGCAACTGCAAGTGAGTGCGTTGCCCGATGCGGTGCGCGCCGGCGGATTCCGGGCGACCCAGGTGCGGCTTCAAGGCGGCTTGCCCGCTGCGTTGTTGCGGCGTCATCTGGCGTTTCTCGATCCGCGTACCATCCAGGGAAGTACCGATCTGGACGCCCATTTCGATGTGTTGCCGGAGGGGCGATTGCGTTGGTCCGCCCGCAGCACGATGCAGGGATTGGGTCTGAACTGGCCTGCACCGTTCGGCAAGCCGGCCGAACTGCAACGCCCCCTGGCCCTCCAAGGTCGCGGTGATGGTTCGGGGCATCGGATCGAGGTGAAACAGGGCGAGCTGCTGCGGGGTTCTTTGCGATTGCTGCCCCGCGAGACGGGATGGGTATTTGATCGGGGTGTGATCGGGTTCAACCAGGGGGTGGAAAGCCTGCCCAATCTCCCCGGCTTGTGGGTCCGGGGGCGGCTGGAACGCATGACGCCGCAGGATTTGGCGGCCTGGCATTCCGTCTGGGCGGTACGGGGAACACCGTCCGGTCAGCCATGGACTTTGCCCTCCTGGCTCGGTGGCATCGATTTGGCAGTGGGCGTGGTGGAAGGACCAGGCTTGCGGCAGGTCGGGGTCCAGATTGCACTGGAGCGAAGCGGAGCGTTCCCCAGTCTGCGCCTGCAGGCGCCCGCGCTGGAAGGCAATGTTCGCATGGGCGTCAACGGCAATTTGTGGCAGGTGAATCTGAAACGCCTGGATCTGGATGCGTTGCAGCAGGCCGCCGATTCGCGCAATTCCGCGACCGACAGTCTACCGCGTTCGACATTGGATCCGCGCACTCTGCCGCCGGTACGGCTGGCGGCGGAACGGGTACGTTATCGCGGCAATGATCTGGGTCGTATGAATCTGCAGCTGCAACCCACCCCGCAAGGCGTGGCATTGAATGGCTGGAACTTGGAGGGACCCGTCATGCGTCTCAGCGGTTCTGGCCACTGGAATCAGAGCGGCAAAGAAGCAGGATCGGCTCTCATTTTCCAGATGGAAACCACCGACCTACCTACTCTGGCGCGGCGGCTTGGTTATCCAGATGCCATGGACGCGCGTCATGCGGCGATCAAGGGGCAGATGAACTGGGGGGGAGCGCCTTGGGAGTTCGCCAGTGAGCGGCTACAGGGGGATTTCCGGCTGGAGGCTGACGAGGGCGCCATCTATTTCCGCGAGACACGTCCCACCACGGGTGTAGTCATGGGTCTGGCTGGCCTCTATGACCTGCCGCGCCGCTTGACCCGTGATTTCTCAGGGGTGTTCCGTCCCAGCCTGCCGTTCAGCCGAATTCGCGGCGATCTTCATCTGGAACGTGGGGTGATCGAGACCCGTATGCTGCATCTGGAAGGCCCTGCGGCCGATGTCCGCATGACGGGGATCAGCGACCTCAAAAAGCGTCAGTTTGACCAGGAACTGGTTGTTACGCCGGGCCTGTCTGCGGGGCTGGCACTGGCCGCTACGGTGGCTGGTGGCCCAATCGCCGGCGCGGCCGTGTTATTGGGTCGGGAGCTGTGGCGCCAGCCAGTGGGGCGGCTGGTTCAAATCCGCTATCGACTTGAGGGCAGCTTCGACGCGGCAACGCTGGAACGGGAGCAGGGTCCTTTCAACCTGCCCGAAACCCGCCGGCCTTGACGCGCTATTGCCCACAGTGGACAGCTGCGCGCCGTCCTCTTATCGTCCAGAAAACCCAAAGGAGTGTCCCATGGTAATGGTCGCTGGCGTGCAGATGGCCTCCGGACCCCAGGTTACCGCCAACCTGATTGAGGCGGAGCGATTGCTGGTGCGTGCGGCCCAGGCGGGCGCCCGGATTGCGGTGTTGCCCGAACATTTTGCATGCATGGGTATGAAAGACACGGACAAGCTGGCGGTGGCCGAGGCGCCGGGGGACGGGCCGATCCAGGATCAGCTTGCCCGCATCGCGCAGCGCGAGGGTCTGTGGATCGTGGCAGGCACCGTTCCGCTGCGTGCTGCGGACAATGCCAAGGTCTCCGCTGCCTGTCTCGTGTTCGACGCGCAGGGCCAACAGATTGCTCGCTTCGACAAGATGCACCTGTTCGATGTCCATCTCCCTGCCAGCGAGGAAACCTATCGTGAGTCGGCCACCCAGCTCGCTGGAGACCAGGTCGTGGTTGTGGATACCCCGGCGGGTCGGATGGGACTGGCGGTCTGTTACGACCTGCGCTTCCCCGAGCTGTTCCGGGCCATGGTCGATGCGGGGGCGGAGTGGTTCGCGTTGCCGGCAGCGTTTACCCAATTGACGGGCCAGGCCCATTGGGAACTGTTGTCGCGCGCGCGGGCCGTGGAAAACCTCATGTACGGGGTGGCGGCGGCCCAGGGCGGCTATCACGCCAATGGCCGGGAAACCTTTGGTCACAGTCTGATCGTCGATCCCTGGGGCGCGGTGGTCGATGTCCTGCCGCGTGGTTCCGGGATCGTCCTGGGGGACCTCGATACCGAGCGGGTCCATGCCCTCCGCACCCGTTTTCCCGCCCTGTCTCACCGTCGTTTTGGGGTTGTGTTGCCATGAACGTGGAATTGACTGTTGAAAATCCCGCTTTGGTCCTGGCTCGCACGCGACTGCTGGTGCCCGAGGGAATCCGTGAGGACGATCTCCAGGACACCCTGGATCTGCTGAGCGGCGCAGGTGCCGATGCGGCCGACCTGTATTTCCAGCAGGTGCGCTCGGAGTCCTTCAGCCTGGAAGACGGGCGCATCAAGGAAGGCGATTTTTCGCTGGAACAAGGGGTAGGTG
>JBARUT010000237.1:0-4846 GCA_049645885.1 Candidatus Macondimonas sp. | reverse complement strand
CGTGTGGCCCGAGCCAGGGTGCGGCCATCGGCCTGGGCAATGGGCGTTTCCCCGGCGGCATAGACCTCGGTCAGCACCAGGACATCGGCGCTCGACAACACGCGCGCGAAGTCCTCCAAGAGGTCCCGCGTGCGGCTGTAGCGATGCGGCTGGAAGGTGACCACCAGCCGGGCGTCCGGCCAGGTTTCGCGAGCGGCCGCCAGCGTGGCCGCCACCTCGGTGGGGTGATGGCCATAGTCATCCACCAGTTCCACCGGGCCTGCGGGCGTTTCGATGACGCCATAACGCTGGAAGCGCCGGCCGATGCCCTGGAACTGCTCCAGGGCCTGCGCCATGGCGGTCGGTGCGATGCCCAACTCATGCCCCACGGCGAGCGCAGCCAGCGCGTTCTGCACGTTATGGCGGCCCGGCAAATTGAGAATGAGGGCATGATGGCTGCCGTCCGGAAACCGGACTTCCAGATGATTGCGGCCCGCCTCGGGGCTTGCCACCAGCGCCTGCACATCCGCGCCGTCTGCAAAGCCATAGCTCACCACCGGTCGGCCGATTTCCGGCAGCATCTCCGACAGCGTCGGATCATCCGCGCAAATCACGGCCAGCCCATAGAAAGGCAGGTTGTGCAGGAATTCCAAGAAGGTCTGGCGCAACTGACCGAAGCTGCCGCCGTAGGTGTCCAGATGGTCGGCATCCACATTGGTCACCACAGCGATCATGGGCTGCAGATGCAAGAAAGACGCATCGCTCTCATCCGCCTCGGCCACCAGATAGGGGCTCGTTCCCAGCCGGGCATGGGTGCCAGCCTGATTGAGGCGTCCCCCGATGACGAAGGTGGGATCCAGGCCGCCATCGGCCAGCACGCTCGCCACCAGGCTGGTGGTGGTGGTCTTGCCATGCGTGCCCGCGACCGCAATGCCGTAGCGGAAGCGCATCAGTTCGCTCAACATCTGCGCACGGGGAATGACCGGGATGCCCTGCGCCCGGGCGGCAGCGACCTCGGGGTTGTCCATGCCGATGGCGCTGGACACCACCACCACATCGGCGCCCACCACCCGATCGGCGCCATGACCCAGGGCCACGCTGGCCCCCAATCCGGCCAGGCGCTGCAGCGCCGCGTTGTCGCGCAGGTCCGAGCCCGAGATTTGATAGCCCAGGTTGAGCAACACCTCGGCGATCCCCGCCATCCCCACACCGCCCATGCCGACGAAATGGATGCGCCGCACCCGCCGCATCCAGGCCTGCTGCAACAGCGCCGCCGACAACACCCCGCTCATGCCAGCCCCCCTTCCGCGCGCAACACCCGCACCACCTCGGCGGTCGCATCGGGTCGGGCCAGGCCGCGCGCTCGCAGCGCCATGTCCCGCAACCGGTCCCGATTGCCCAGCAAGGGCGCAAGCAGCTCAGCCAAGCCCGTCACGGTCAGTGAATCCTGGGGTTGCAGCACGGCGGCGCCAGCCGCGACCAAATACTCGGCATTGCGGGTCTGGTGATCGTCCACGGCGTGAGGGTAGGGCACCAGCACCGTGCCGACGCCGGCTGCCGTCACCTCCGCCAGGGTCAGGGCGCCGGCGCGACAGACCGCCAAGTCAGCCCAGCCATAGGCCGTTGCCATGTCCTCGATGAACGCCAGCACCTCCGCCTGCACGCCGAGCCGGGCATAAGCCTGCTGCGTCTGCGCCTGCTCCGAAACGCCGGTTTGATGGATCACCTCGACCGCGATTCCTGCCGGCAGTTGGGCCAAGGCCTCAGGTACAATGGCATTCAGGGCGCGCGCGCCCTGGCTCCCGCCCAACACCAACAACCGCAGCGGTCCTTCGCGACCGGCCAACCGCACCCCCGGCGCGGGCAGAGCGGCAATCTCCGGACGTACTGGGTTGCCCACCGCCTCGACGGATCCCAGGACATTCGGATACGCGCCCAGCACCCGCCGCGCCAACCGGGCCAGCAGGCGGTTGGTCCAGCCGGCCACGGCATTCTGCTCATGAATCACCAGGGGTCGATGCAACAGCCAGGCCGCCAGCCCGCCGGGACCCGCCGCAAAGCCCCCCATGCCCAACACCACGCGCGGGCGCAGCCGGATCATGACGGCAAGCGCCTCGGCCACTGCTCCGGCCAGGCGCAGTGGCGCCAGCAACCAGGCCGTGACGCCCTTGCCGCGCAGGCCCCGGATGCGGATGCCATGGAAAGTGATGCCGTCGCGCTGTACGACCCGCTCTTCCATCCCGCCGCGGCTGCCCAGCCAGGCCACGGCGATGCCATCCGCGCGCAAAGCCCGCGCTACGGCCAAGGCCGGGAACACATGCCCGCCCGTGCCGCCCGCCATGATCAGCACCATGCCGCCGCTCATGAGCGCTGCTCGCGACTGTTGGATGAGATGGCCGGTTCGGCATTCTCGATCCCCACGCGCAGGATGAGTGCGATCATCACGCACACCACCAGCAGGCTGCTGCCGCCATAGCTCATCAAGGGCAAAGTCAGGCCTTTGGTGGGCAGCAAGCCCATGTTTACACCGATGTTGATGAGGGCTTGGCCGGCCAGCCACACCCCTAATCCGATCGTGAGATACGCCCCGAACCAACGCCCGCGCCGGGCCGCCGTGTCGGCTATGCGCAAGCAGCGCCAGAACACCAGTGCATAGAGCGCAATCACCGTTAGAGAACCCAGCAGACCGAGTTCCTCGGCCAGGATGGCAAACAGAAAATCGGTGTGGGCCTCGGGCAGGTAGAACATCTTTTGCACGCTGCTGCCGAGTCCCAGGCCGAACCAGTGGCCCGAGCCGATCGCCATGAGCGACTGGGTGAGCTGGAAACCGGTGTTGAAGGGATCCGCCCAGGGATCCATGAAACCGGTGAGCCGGGCCAGGCGATAGGGCGACATGGCGATCAGCAAATACAGCCCTCCCATCCCGCATCCCAACAGGATGATGAAAGGCAAAATCGGCGCAGCAGCTACCCAGAGCATGGCCATGACCGCCAGGGTCAAGACCACCGCCGCGCCGAGGTCGGGTTCACCCAACAGCAACACACCCGCGGCCGCCAGCAGCGCCATCACCTTGCCGACCCCAAAGAAGGTATCGCGCACCTCAACTTGCCGACGCACGAGAAATCCCGCGAGATATATCAACAAACCGAGCCGCGCGGGTTCGGACACCTGGATCCGGAGTATTCCCAGATCCAGCCAGCGGGCACTGCCGTTGACCACCTTGCCAACCCCCGGCACCAGCACCACCAGCAGCAGTGCAAAGCTGATCGCCATCAGGGTGAAACCCAGTGGCTGCAGTCGCTCCAGGGAAAGCCGCAGCACCAGCGCGCCGATGCCCAATCCGAGCAGGGCATAGAGCAATTGGCGCCGAAAATAGCGCAACGGGTCGTTGAACTGATGATCGGCCAGCGGCATGGAGGCAGAGGCCACCATGATCAATCCCAGTGCCAGCAAGGCCAAGGCGGCCAGCAGCAAGGGCGCATCCAGGCGCGCCAGGATCACAGCCCTGGAGGCTGGTCGAGCCGATGTGGGAAGGCTCACCGCGCTCATGGCGTCAACTCCCGCACCGCTGCGGCAAAAACTTCGCCGCGATGGTGGTAGTCGCGGAACATGTCCAGGCTGGCGCAGGCTGGCGACAACAGCACCGCGTCCCCCGGGCGGGCATGGCGGGCCGCCAGCCGGACTGCCTCGTCCAGCGCGCTGGCGCGCACGATGGCGGTTGTCCCCGCCAAGGCGGTCGCCAGTTCCCCGCCATCCTGGCCAATCAGGATGGCGGCCCGTACCTTGCCTGCCACCCAGGGCCGCAAGGCGGAGAAATCCTGCCCCTTGCCCTGACCGCCGGCGATCAGCACCAAGGGGCCCGGCACCCCGCGTAAGGCGGCAACCGTGGCGCCCACGTTGGTGCCCTTGGAATCATCGATGAAGCGCACCCCGCCCACCTCGGCAATCAGTTGGGTCCGATGGGGCAGTCCCCGGAACTGGCGCAGGGCCTGAAGGGCGGCTGCTCGTGGCAGCGCCAGTGCATCAGCCATTGCCAGGGCCGCCAAGGCATTGGCCTGATGGTGTTCGCCCACCAGCGCCAGCTCTGTCACCGGCAGCAGCGGTTCATTTCCCGCAGCCAGCCAGCGGCGTCCCTGGCGGGAGATCACGCGGTAATGGCCCGGATCCTCGCTGGCGAGGGCGAACCAGCGGGCCGGTTCCCCGGGAGAGGCCATTGCCACCACCCGCGCGTCCTCGGCGTTGAGCACCCGCAGCGGGGACTCCCAGCCCGGCGCAGCGCGGAAAATGCGTGCCTTGACGGCGGCATAGGCCGCCAGGGAGCCATGGCGGTCGATGTGATCTTCCGAGAGGTTGAGCACGGTGGCCACGCGCGCATTCAGCGCCTCTGTGGTCTCCAACTGAAAACTGGACAGCTCCAGCACATACAAACCGATGTCATCCGCCAGCAGGTCCAGCGCCGGAGTGCCCAGGTTCCCCCCCACGCCTACCCGCAAGCCCGCCGCCCGGGCCATTTCGCCGAGCAGCGCCGTCACCGTGCTCTTGCCATTGGACCCCGTGATCGCCGCGATCGGCGCCCGCGCCACCCGTGCGAACAGGGCGATATCACCCTCCACCGGCACCCCCCGCGCGCGCGCTTGGGTCAGCGCCGGCTCCTGTGGTGCCACGCCGGGAGAGAGCAGGATACGGCTGGCACCCGCGAAGGACGCCGCCGACAAGGGTCCACAATGAACCGTCACGCCGGGGCAGGAGGCCTGCAACGCGGCCAGCTGAGGCGGATGGGCGCGGGTATCCACCACCCGGAACGGCTCCCCCTGGCGATGGAGGTAGCGCGCCACTGACAGCCCAGTCACACCCAAGCCGACCACGA
>JBARUT010000236.1:0-7534 GCA_049645885.1 Candidatus Macondimonas sp. | reverse complement strand
CAACTGACGCTGGAAGCAAAGCCGGAACGCGAACAGCATAGAATCAAAGAATCGATCTGGAAAGGCAGAGCCCATGGATGAAAGATCCGCGACTGGCCGTGGGAATTGGCTGTGGCGGGCTGGGCTGTTGGGCGGAGGCGTCGGCCTTGCCGTCGGCGTGAGCGGATTGCTTCCCTTTGGTGGGAGTTGATTCTGTCATGCGGCGCCGAGTCCTGGTCCACAGCATGACCGCCTTTGCGTTCAATGTGGTGATCGTCGCCTTGTCGGTCAATATGGCGGCCTGAATCTGCCGGGATCCCCGTGCAACATTTCGGTATCGGCGTACTGGTTTGCCATTTCCCACGCCGAGCCATCTGTTCGATGAATCGGGTACGCAGGGGTTGATGCTTTAAGCATGCAGGATAGTGTTCGATTGGAGACAGGTGGTTCCTGCCCCGGCTCCGTGCTAAATGATTCAGATGGCCCGGATGAGTCTGTGATGCGGGGGCTGGGCATCAGGAGCTATGAGCTGGTCGCGATGCCGAGTTGAATCAACAGGCTTGTTGCAAGTCCAATCTGTGCGCGTTCTTGATGCGTTGTTCATTTTATTTAATCTTATAAGTGTCGAGGCAGGTCATGGATCTGAATACACGTCGTCTGCACCCTTTGGTCGCCACGGCTGCCGTGTCCGTCATCCTGTTGTCCCTGGTGGGGATTGCCGCGTTGACAGGCTGGCTGCCCGGTTCGACATCAGCCCCTGCGATCGAAGCGCCCGTAGAGGAAGCTTCCGTCGAGGCGGCTGCCTCGATCCCCGAATCGCCCGTCCCTGTGTCCAAGCCAGCTGCGCGGGCGGATGCACCCCCAAAGCCGCATAAAACCGCCCCACGCCGTGTCGCTGCGGCCGAGCAGCAAGGCGAGGTGGCACCAGTGGTTACCGCTTCTGAACCGGCTGTGGCGGCGCCTGCCGCGCCGGTCTGCGGGAATTGTGGTGTGGTCGAGTTCATCCGGACCAGTGACAAGCAGGGCGCTCAGGGTGAGGGTGTGCTGGGGGCGGTGGTTGGCGGAGTCGCCGGTGGCCTGCTGGGCAATCAGGTCGGCTCCGGTACGGGCAAGAAATTGGCCACTGCAGCGGGTGCTGTGGGTGGCGCCCTGGCGGGGCGGCGCATCGAGCAGGCCCGTCGGCACGCGGTCTACTATGAAATCGGCGTTCGCTTTGAAGATGGACGGCTGCAAACGTTTAGTCAGGACGTTGCGCCTTCTGTCACTACCGGCCAACGGGTGCGGGTGACGGCCGGCACGGTCTTCCCGCAATAAAGCAAATCACTTCCGGAGAGCAGGTTGATCCCGCGCCGTCATGATGCGCGCAACGCGCCCATCCCACGTGAATATGTCTATGTGCGCGGCCACCAGTTCCGGACGAATCAGTCCGCGCTTGACGGCCTTTCCTGCGGTGACGAGGCGCGGGCAGGCGTCTCGGTGGCGAAGGCCAGCTTGCCGGCCCCGGCCTGCTGCAGATCGGCGATCACTTGGGCGACCCGGCCATAGGGCACCGATTGATCGGCGCCCAGTCGAACGACGAGTTCAGGGGTCACCGTCAAGGCCTTGCGGATGGCTTCGGGCAGGGCCTGCGCTGCGATCGCCTGGTGATCCACCCGCAAAACTCCCTCACGCGTGATCTCTACGTCCAGTACCTTGGGCTCCGCGAATGGTGCTGCCTGCGTTTGCGGCAGATCGACCCGCAGGGCCTGCGCAAACAGCGGCGCCATGACGATGAAAATCACCAGCAGTACCAACATTACGTCCACCAATGGGGTGACGTTGATTTCGGCCATCGGGGCATCGTTGTTGGATAGGGCGCGACTGGCCATGAAAACTGCTCCTTGAAATGTATGCGTCTCGACTGGCTCCGCTGAGTCCGGGCCAAATGGAATTAACCCTTTTCCAACAGTTCGCGCAGGTCAATGAGGGCCCCGTGGGCGCGGGACAGATAAGACGACAACACCAGCGAGTGGTTGGCGAGCAGGCCGTAACCACTGCCATTGAGTATCACGGGGCTGCGCAGCGGTTGCTGGGCTTGTTCCAGCTCGCGGATAATCTGGCGCATGCTCAGCTGGGCATTCTTGCGCTCCAATACCGGGGCAAAATCGATTTCCATTGCGCGCAGAAACTGTAGCAGCGCCCAACTCGAGCCACGCGCCTCGTAGAACACATCATCGATCTGCAGCCAGGGGGTACGAATGTAGCGTTCTGCCGGGCGGTCGGTGGCGCGGCGCGCATCGGCATCACCCGCCAGATCGGTGTTGACCCGCACCACGCCAGTGCTGCCGGAGAGACGTTCGGACAGATCGCCCAGGCGTTTTTCAGTGATGGCGAGGTAATTGCGCAGGTTGTCGGTGCGTGCATAGAACTGGGCATCGGCCTGCTGGGGATCATTCAGCCGCTTGCGATAGCGCTCGAGCGCCCGGATCCCTTGGCGATATTCGCCCTCCGAGGGGGGGAAGAGCCAGCTTTCACTGTCGAAATTGAACTGGGGTTCGGCGATGGCCAAGTCGGGATCTTCCACCGAATGGGACTGGGAACGGCTGAAATCATTGCGCAGTGCGCGCGCCAGATCGCGCACCTGCACCAAGACGCCAAATTCCCAATTGGGCATGTTGTCCAGCCACACCCCGGGCGGCAGGATGTCGTTGCTGAGATAGCCGCCGGGTTTGTCCATCAGTGTGCCGGCCACGCGCATCAGGGTGGCGGTGGTGGCATCCCCAACCACGGCTTCTGCAGCAACCGCGGCGGGTTCCGGTACCGCGGGTTCGCGCGACCAGTACCAGCCCAGGATCCAGAGTGCCACCAAGGCTACGGCAATGATGGCACCGATGGCAGCGCTCAGTCGATGCGTCGAGGTCGGGCGGGGGGTATCAGTGATCGGATCGGGTGTCATGATTGTCTTCTCCATCTCCCGGGAGGCTTCCCGCGCCCAACCATCATGGCATGCCCACCCGCCCCAGTTGAAGCGCGCGGTTCGCAGGGGATGGCCTGAATTGGCCTTGGCGCGCTGGTGAGGCATACAATTGGCGCGGTGTATGCCTCTATGGACAGCCGATGAGTCAGGCGGTGTGGATCGTGTTGTGCAACTGTCCCGACCCGGAGAGTGCGGAGCGCTTGGCCGTTCTGATGGTGGAGCGCCGGCTGGCCGCATGTGCGAATCGCCTGCCCGGGGTGCGCTCGATCTATCGCTGGCAAGGGCGTGTCGAGCAAGCCGAGGAGTGCAGCGTGCTATTCAAGACCACGGCAGAGCGCTACCCCGCCTTGGAGTCCTGTTTGAAGACTGAACACCCCTATGAGCTCCCGGAGATCGTCGCCTGGCCGATCACGGCGGGCCTGGACGCCTACCTCGACTGGGTGGCAGTGGCGACCTCTGGGGATGCGGACGCGTGAAATCATCCTTCCGCCGGCCGGAATTCCGGCTGTTTTCGCTGATTCTTTTCCTCGCGCTCTGGATGCCCGCTTCCCCCGGTCTGGCCGAAACCGGGGGCGGGTTGCGGGAGCTACTGGGCTTGAAGTCGGCCGAGCGCCCATTCCTGCGGGCGGACGAGGCCTTCACGGTCGAGGTGGTGCGCCTTGCGGGCGGTGGCGCGCGGGCGCAGTGGACCATCGCGCCCGGCTATTACCTTTATCGTGATCAGCTTGAGATCGGTCTGGACGGCCGCGACCTGATTGGCGCCGGTCAGGCGGAGATTCCATCGGGCGAACCGAAGCTTGATCCAGAATTCGGCCAAACCGAGGTCTTCCACAAGACCCTTGCCGTGCGCCTGCGGCCGCCGCTCGAAGGCGCGCGGCTGGTATTGGGTTACCAGGGCTGCGCCGAGGGGGGTATCTGCTATCCCCCCATGGTGCAGACCTTCGAGTTGGCAAGCCTGCCCGTCGTGGAAGGAGATACGAGCGACGGGCCAGCGGGGGCCAGCAAGGGCGGCGATGCCCAGGACTGGAGTGCCGACCCGGCGCAACTGGCGCGGCTGCTCGAAATTGGCGGTTGGTGGAGCAATCTGATCACTTTCTACGGCCTGGGCCTGTTGCTGGCATTTACCCCGTGCAACCTGCCCATGATCCCCATTGTCTCGGCCCTGGTAGCCGGCCAGCCCGGCAAGCGCTCGCCGCGCCGTGGTTTTCTGCTGTCGCTGGTGTATGTGTTGTCGGTGTCCGTGACCTATGCGGCTGCCGGCGTCCTCACTGCGCTGCTGGGCGCCAATCTCCAGGCCAGCTTCCAGAACCCGTGGGTGTTATGGATCTTCGCCGGCCTGTTTGCCCTGCTGGCGTTGGCGATGTTCGGGCTTTATGAGGTTCAGATGCCCAGCGCCATCCAGAGTCGGATCGACATGTGGGTGCGGCGGGTGCGAGGGGGCACGCTGGCGGGAACGGTTGGCATGGGCCTGCTTTCGGCGCTCATCATCGGGCCCTGCGTGGCGGCGCCGCTCGCTGGCGCGCTGATCTACATCGGTCAGTCCGGCGACGCGCTGCTCGGTGGGGCTGCCCTGTTTACCCTGAGCCTGGGCATGGGGACACCGCTGTTGCTGGTGGGCACTTCGGCCAGTGCCCTGATTCCGCGGGCGGGGCCGTGGATGATCTACGTCCAGCATCTGTTTGGTCTGTTGTTGCTGGCCGTGGCGCTCTGGATCGTCGGTCGGCTGCTGTCTCCGCCCGTCATGCTGCTGCTGTGGGGCGGTCTGCTGGTGGTGTCCTGTGTCTGGCTGGGCGCCCTGCATCCTGCCCGGACGCCAGCGCGCCGCTTGGGTCAGGGTGTGGCCTTGGTGGGCGTCCTCTATGGCGCCGTGCTGATGGTGGCCGGGACCTCTGGAGGCGAGCGCTTCTGGCCGCCGCTGGGCCACCTGCAAGGTGGGGCCAGCGCCACGATCCATGTCCCCTTCAAGCCCATCAAGACCGTGGCGGATCTGCAACGGGAACTGGATGGCGCCAAGGAGCGGGGACAGTCGGTGGTGCTGGATTTCTACGCGGACTGGTGCGTGGATTGCATCATCATGGCGCGTACCACCTTTGCCGACCCACGGGTGGTTCAGGCCTTGCAGCCGGTATTGACGCTGCAGGCGGATGTCACCGCGAACGATGCGGAGGATCGCGCGCTTATGAGCCATCTTGGGGTAATTGGTCCGCCGACGTTGTTGTTTTTTGACCAGGCGGGAGAGGAACGCCGCAATTACCGCGTGGTGGGATTGTTGCAGGCCGATCCCTTCCTGCGGCAAGTGGAACAGGCCTTGGGCGCAGTGGGGGACATGCCATGAACCGGATCATGCGATGGGTTCTGCTGGGCTTGCTGGGTATAGGCGCCGCAGTCATCGGGATTGAGGTCTGGCGCGGGACCCAGACGGCTCCCGTGTCGGAATCGGCTGAGGTTCCCGTCATCGCCCTGCCTGACTTGGACGGTCGACAGCGCGACAGCGCGGAATGGCAGGGGCGCGTGGTGTTGGTGAATTTCTGGGCCACCTGGTGCGCGCCCTGCGTGCGTGAGGTCCCCGAATTGGTGGAAGCCCAGCGCCGTTGGGGCGACCAGGGCTTGCAGGTGGTGGGTATTGCGCTGGATCAGGGGGAACCGGTGCACGCCTTCGCCAAGCGCATGGCAATCAATTATCCGGTGCTGATTGCAGGGATGGCGGGATTTGATCTGTCGCAGGGTTTTGGCAATGACGTGCTATCGATCCCCTTTACGGTGGTGTTGGACCGGACTGGTCGGATTCGTCACCGCCATTTAGGGGTGGTGACCCCCGCCGAATTGGCGCAATGGCTCCCGCCGCTGTTGGCTGAACCAGTTGCACCAGGGATCAAGCGGGAGGCAGAATAGAGTCATATTGTGCGACGATCAACGCAATTGACCGTAGTTTGCGCGAATTTCCCCGGAGTATCCCCAAGTCATGGCCCGCCTGCTGCTGCTCAACGGCCCCAATCTGAACCTTTTGGGGCGGCGCGAACCGGAACGCTACGGCCGAACCACGCTGGCGCAGATCGTGACCCGGCTCGAAGACCGCACCCGGGGGCTGGGCCATCGTCTGGATGCGTTCCAGAGCAATGCGGAAGGCGCGCTGATTGATCGGATCCAGGCGACGCTTGAGGATGACACCGATTTCATCCTCATCAATCCGGGAGCGCTGAGCCATACCAGCATCGGCCTGCGCGATGCCCTGCTCGCGGTTGCGCGCCCATTCATTGAGATTCACCTGACCAACATCCACGCCCGCGAGCCATTCCGGCATCATTCCCATCTTTCGGATGTGGCCTTGGGGGTCATCTGCGGGCTGGGGGATGTGGGCTACGATCTGGCCTTGGAGGCTGCCCTCCATCATCTTGGAGCCAAGGGCAGTTAAATTGAACCTTGTAAAAGAATAACGTTTCGTGCATTCAGGAAGTACCCGCGACCATGGATATTCGCAAAATCAAAAAATTGATCGAGCTGCTGGAAGAATCCGGGCTCAACGAAATAGAGATCAAGGAAGGTGAGGAGAGCATACGCCTCAGCCGCAACGCCACCAGCCTCTCCGCACCAGTGTATTCCGCACCGCTACCGCTGCCTCAGCCGGCACCCGTGGCCACGGCCGAGATGCTGCCCGCCGTGAGTGCCGCTCCCTCCCCGTCGCCGGGCCAGACAGTGACGGCGCCCATGGTGGGCACCTTCTACCGCGCCTCGGGCCCAGGTGCCAAGCCGTTCGTGGAAGTCGGACAGGCGGTGAAGAAAGGCGATACGCTGTGCATCATTGAAGCCATGAAAATGATGAACCCCATCGAATCCGAAGTGGAAGGCACGGTGGCGGCCATTTTGCTCAACAACGGGGAGCCGGTGGAATATGGCCAGCCCCTGTTCGTGATCCAGTAACCCCAGGCGCACCATGTTCGACAAGATTGTCATTGCCAACCGCGGCGAGATCGCTCTGCGCATCCTGCGGGCGTGCCGAGAACTCGGGATCAAGACTGTGGCGGTGCATTCCACCGCCGATCGCCAGTTGCAGCACGTATTGCTGGCCGATGAAACAGTGTGCATCGGCCCGCCGCCCTCGGCCCAGAGTTATCTCAACATGCCGGCCCTGATTGCGGCGGCCGAGGTCACGGACGCCGAGGCCATCCATCCGGGCTATGGTTTTCTTTCCGAGAACGCCGATTTTGCCGAGCGGGTGGAGCGCAGCGGCTTCGTCTTCATCGGTCCTCGCCCGGAAACCCTCCGCCTGATGGGCGACAAGGTGTCGGCCATCCACGCCATGAAGGAGGCCGGTGTGCCCTGCGTGCCCGGTTCGGGCGGTGCCTTGTCGGATGAGCCCGCCGAGAACATCAGGATTGCCCGCCAGATCGGCTATCCGGTGCTGATCAAGGCGGCGGCGGGCGGCGGCGGGCGCGGTATGCGGGTGGTCCACGGCGAGGCTCATCTGGCCGCTGCGATTGTGCTCACGCGCAGTGCGGCCCAGGCGGCATTCGGCGACGGCACGGTGTACATGGAGAAGTACCTGGAGAAGCCGCGACACATCGAGTTCCAGGTGCTGGCCGACACCCACGGCAACGTCAT
>JBARUT010000235.1:0-10000 GCA_049645885.1 Candidatus Macondimonas sp. | reverse complement strand
GATCAGAAAGATCACGTGATGACCAAGCTCCTGGAATTGACGCATCTTGTTGAGCAGCACCGTGTGTCCCAGATGCAGGTCCGGCGCGGTTGGATCGAATCCGGCCTTGATCCGCAGTGGCTTCCCCTGAGCCAGGCGCTCGCGTAGCCCTTCGGCCGGAAGAATTTCCTCGACACCTCGGGTCAACAAATCCCAGCCCCAGCCAGGTGGATCAGCAACCATGAACGACTCCTTATATATGAATATGGATAATCTCAGGCCTGCTCGTTGAGGGGTATCAGCGAGTGAGTCTCTTTTCAGCAAAAACTGTCTCAAGATGACTTGCCATGCCCTACCGGGTGGGTTAACTTCCCCCGATCAAAAAGGGCGCATTCCGGCGCTCAGGGTCTGGGCCGATGGAACGAAAAGCATGATGGATCGCACCACGCGCGTGAAGCAGGATTATAAAGCCCTATCCACCCCGCAGCGCCCCAAAAGCAAACCCATGCATTGGTTTGTCTTCGGGGCCGCGCTTCCGATCCTCTCTTTGAGCTTCGCGCTGCACATGGGCGATGCTGCGGCGATGCGACAGATGATCGAGCCTGGGGTCTTTGAATCGCCAACATCCCTTGATTCAGAAGAATCCAGCGGGATCCTGCATCTAACCGAACAGACGCTGGCCACCATCCTTGGCGAGGATTGGCGCAGTAACTCAGTCGAACTCTTTTCTGATGGAAACATCTTGGCGCTCGACTTATCCTCAAGCCCATTTGGCGACCCTGACTGGATCTCATTGACCGTCGCCCGTGGTGATTCCCTGTCACAACTCTTTGAGCGTTTCGAACTGCCACGCCAGGATCTGCAGGCCATCACCGAGATTGCTTCCTACAAGCGCTATCTTCGTAACCTGCAGCCCGGGGATGAGTTCCGGATCAAGGTCGGGGATGGGGGCCGCATCGCTGAACTGGTACACGATGTCGATCCGCTCAGCACCTTGCATCTGGTGCGGGAGGGTGAGCGATTCCAGTCCGAACTCATCACCCACCCCGTTGAGCGGCGCCAAGTCTCCACGCAGGGTCTCATCCGCAGCTCCTTGTTTCAGGCCGGGAAAGATGCCGGCTTGAGCCAGCGGGCGATCTTGCAGCTGGCTGACATCTTCGCCTATGAAATCGACTTCGCCCTTGATCTGCGCGAAGGCGATGAATTGAAGGTGGTCTACGAAGCCAGCTACCGTGACGGGGAAGAGGTCCTCGCCGGCCCGATTCTGGCCGCTGAATTCAGCAATCAAGGCAAAATCTACCAAGCTGTGCGATATGTCGGGAAGGATGGCAAGGCGCGTTATTACTCGCCGGCCGGGAAAAGCCTGCGCAAGGCTTTTCTGCGCACCCCGGTGGACTTTAGCCGGATCAGCTCAGGCTTCAGCCTAGGGCGCCGCCATCCCATCCTCAACACCATCCGCGCTCATAAGGGCGTGGACTATGCCGCGCCACGCGGAACAGCCATCAAAGCTGCAGGGGATGGCAAGATCATCTTCAAGGGCACCAAGAGCGGCTATGGCAATGTAATTGAAATCGCTCATAACCAACACCACACCACTCTCTATGCGCATATGAATGGCTTCGCAAAAGGGCTGGTGACTGGCGCTAGAGTCTCGGCAGGACAGATCATTGGCTATGTCGGGTCGACCGGACTTGCTACCGGCCCACACCTCCATTACGAGCTGCGAGTTGATGGGGTACATCGTGACCCCTTGAAGGTAAACACATCCCTCGCGGACAATCTCGAAGGTCGTGAACTTCAGGCATTCAAGGCCCAGACGGCCCCGCTATTGACCGCATTGAAAACCACAGCCACTACCCGGCTGGCTCAAAACATGCCAGCCTCATCCGCCAATTGATCATCGGCATCCCGTTGTGCGCTATCTCGGCCTGATGTCCGGGACCAGTGCGGATGGAATTGATGCCGCTCTGATCCGCATTGATCCAGCTGGCATGGCCTTGGAGGCCACCCTGTCCGACCCGCTGCCGGGACGTCTGGCGCGCCAGATCCGCGCCATTGCCCGCCATCCAGCTGGTGGCACTCTTGATGCCGCCCTGACGCTGGATATGCAATTGGGACGCTGTTTCGCCCGCACCGCGCTGACTCTGATCCGCCAGGCCGGCCACCCCCCGCAACACATTCGCGCCATTGGCCTGCATGGCCAGACCCTGCGTCATCGCCCCGAACACCGCCATCCCTATTCGCTGCAGATGGGCAACGCCCAGTGCGTTGCGCTGGAAACCGGGATCATGACCCTGGCTGACTGGCGCATGCGCGACATCCTGCTCGGCGGCCAAGGGGCGCCCCTGGTGCCGCTGTTCCATGCCGAACTGCTTGGTTCACCAGATGAACCAAGAGCCATCCTGAACCTGGGCGGAATCGCGAACCTCACACTCGTGGATAGTGCCGCAACGGTGGTGGGGGGATTCGACTGCGGACCCGCCAATTGCCTGATGGACGCTTGGACGCACACCCACTTGGGAACCACTTATGATGCGGATGGGCAATGGGCGCGGGGCGGGCAAGTCATCCCGCACCTGCTGGCGCAGTTTCTGGACGATCCGTTCCTTGTCAACCCGCCGCCCAAAAGCACTGGTCTCGACCACTTCAACCCGCAGTGGCTGCGTGAGCGCCTCGCCGGGACCAGCCCGCAGCCGGCGCCGCAGGATGTCCAGCGCACCCTGTGTGAACTCACCGTCGAAACCATCGCCCAATCCCTGGCGCAAAACCATTTCAAGGCCCAGCGCCTGCTGGTCTGTGGCGGCGGCGCGCGCAACGGATTTCTGCTGCAGCGCCTCAAGGAACGCATGGCGCCAATCCCGGTGCAGTCGACGGCCGACCACGGCATGGATCCGCAATGGGTCGAGGCGGCGGCGTTCGCTTGGCTGGCCCACCGCAGCCTGGAAGGCAAAGTGGGCAATGTGCCAACGGCAACCGGCGCGCGCCGCGCCACGGTGCTGGGGGGGATTTTTCCTGCGGGCTGATTGCGCTCGCGGGTTGATAGGACTTGAAGGCGGGGAATCTCCGCCAGCGCTGCGCTCAGACGGAGAACGAGGAACCACAGCCGCAGGTGGTCGTCGCGTTGGGATTGCGGATCACAAAGCGCTCGCCTTCCAGCCCTTCGGCGTAGTCGATTTCGGCGCCCTGCAAGTAATGGATACTGGTGGCATCGACCAGCAACACAACCCCTTCCTTACTCACGCGGACATCGCCTTCCTGCTCCGCTTCATCGAAGGTGAATCCGTATTGGAAGCCCGAGCAGCCGCCCCCGGAAACGAACACCCGCAGCTTAAGATCGGGGTTTTTTTCTTCGTCCAGCAACTGGCGCACCTTGCCGGCCGCCGCATCGGTGAAAACCACTTGCGCTGAATGATTGTCCATCATTCTGCCCTCTTCGTTGGAGTCCATGGAACCTTTCAATGCGTCCAGACTATCAGACGTTGAAGCGGAAATGGACCACATCGCCTTCCCGCAAGACGTAGTCCTTGCCTTCCAGACGCCATTTGCCGGCTTCCTTGGCCCCGGCCTCGCCTTTGCAGGTGATGAAATCCTCATATGCCATCACTTCGGCCCGAATGAAACCGCGCTCGAAGTCCGTGTGGATCACGCCCGCGCCCTGGGGCGCCGTGGCACCGGCAGGCACGGTCCATGCCCGCACTTCTTTGACACCTGCGGTGAAAAAAGTTTGCAGATGCAGCAATTGATAGGCTGCGCGGATCACCCGGTCGAGCCCCGCCTCCGCCATGCCGAGGTCAGCCAGGAAGACCGCACGATCCGCCTCATCCAGTTGCGCGATCTCGGCTTCCAGCGCCGCACAGACCGGCACCACCTGAGCCCCTTCGGCGTCTGCCATCCGCCGTAAGGCCTCCAGATGGGCGCCGCCACCGGATTCGTCCACATTGGCCACGTACATCAAGGGCTTGGCCGTAATCAGATGGAGTTCGCGCACCAGCAATTGACGCGAAGCTTCATCGATCACCCGCGTTCGCGCCGCCTCGCCCCGATCCAAGACCCGGCTCACCTCTTCCAGCAGCACCAAATCGGCCTTGGCTGCCTTGTCACCACTCTTGGCCTTGCGCTCCAGGCGCTGGGTCGCTTTCTCCACGGTGGCCAAGTCCGCGAGGGCCAGTTCGGTCTGAATCACCTCCACGTCCGACAAGGGATCGACCCGCCCGGCGACATGGATGACATTGGTGTCATCGAAACAACGCACTACATGCGCCACGGCGTCGGTCTCGCGGATGTGGGCCAGAAACTGGTTGCCCAGTCCTTCGCCCTTGGAAGCGCCTGCCACCAGCCCGGCAATGTCCACGAATTCCATATGGGTGGGAAGGATCCGCTCGGGGCGCACGATGGCGGCCAGGGCATCGAGGCGCGGATCCGGCACTGGCACCACCCCGACATTGGGATCGATGGTGCAGAACGGGTAGTTTTCGGCGGCAATCGCCGCCCGCGTCAGCGCATTGAAAAGGGTCGACTTGCCCACATTGGGCAAACCCACGATGCCGCACTGGATTCCCATGATCTCGTTTCCTTTAACCGCCACCGGCGGATGGTTCGCCCGGCGCGGGTGTGTTCAAGCGCTGCATGGCCCACGCCATACGCCCTGCAACCAATTCAGGGAAAATAGCTTGTGCCTGCGTCATGGCCTGATCGATCTGTTGGCGTTCCGTCTGGGATGGCCGGTGCAGCACATAGCTGACCACCTGATCGCGATGACCCGGATGACCGATGCCGATCCGCAACCGCAGGAAATCCGCACCCAAGTGGGCGGTGATGTCGCGCAGGCCATTATGCCCGCCATGGCCGCCACCCTGCTTCAGGCGCACGATACCGGGGGCTAGGTCCAATTCGTCGTGAACGACGAGCAGCGCCGCGGGATCAAGCCGATAGTAGGCTGCGAAGGCAGCCACTGCCTGACCGCTGTGGTTCATGTACGTGCTGGGCTTGAACAGCCAGATCGACGTGCCAGCCACCGTCAACCGGCCCACGTCCCCTTTCAAACGCGCTTCGGGCCGGAGCGTGACTCCAGCCCGATGTGCAAGGGCATCGATCCACCAGAAGCCGGCGTTATGGCGGGTTTCGGCATATTCCGAACCGGGGTTTCCCAGCCCGATCACGGCCTGCAGGGGCGGGGGGGAGGCGATCCCGGAGCCCTGCCCCATTGCTCAGCCCGCTTCGGGGGTTTCGGTCTGATCAACCTTCGGCGGCACCACGGTGACCACGGACAGATTGCCGGATTCGCCATGACTCAGCGCGAGCAGACTCACGCCAGCCGGAAGACTCAGATCGGACAGATGCAGTCCTTCGCCAATGTCCAGGGCGCTCACATCCACCTCGATGAACTCGGGCAGATCCTTCGGCAAGCAGCTCACTTCCACTTCGTTCAGCAGATGGGAAATCACGCCGCCGCGCTTGGCGCCCGGGGAACGCTCATCGCCGACGAAGTGCAGCGGCACATGGACATGCAAGGCCTGACCCGCCACCACGCGCTGAAAATCGACATGCAGAATGATGCCGGGGCGATAGACATGGCGCTGCAGCGCCTTGAGGATCACGCTCTGGGCAACCCCATCGACCTTCAATTCCAGCACATGGGAATAGAAGGCTTCATGGGCCAGATGCTTGACCATTTCGTTATTGCTGAGACTGATGGACTGGGGCGACTGATCCCCGCCATACACGATGCCCGGCACCTGACCCTGGTGACGCAGGCGGCGGCTCGCACCTTTCCCCGCATCGGACCGGCTGGTTGCCGTGATTTCAAAGGATTCCACACTCATTACACTTACTCCAAACGGCCCATGTGGGCCTTTATGCCTGCCACGCGACCAAGGCAGGCGCCAATGGGCGGCTCGATCCGCCCCTGTTCATCATTCAATCGATATACAGCGAGCTGACCGATTCATCGCTGGCCACACGGCGGATGGTTTCCGCCAGGACCTGGGCCACGCTCACTTGCCGGATCTTGGCGCACGCGGCCGCCGGCGCCGCCAGGGAAATGGTGTCGGTGACCACCAGCTCATCCAATACGGAAGACTCGATGCGTTCGATGGCTGGCCCGGACAGAACCGCGTGAGTCGCATAGGCCACTACCTGGGTCGCCCCCCGTTGCTTCAACGCAGCGGCAGCTTGGCACAGGGTGCCCGCTGTGTCGACGATGTCGTCCACGAGTACGCAGAACTTGTCCTGCACATCGCCGATGATGTGCATCACCTGGGATTCGTTGGCACGGGCGCGGCGCTTGTCGATGATCGCCAGATCCGTGTCGTCGAGCCGTTTGGCGATGGCGCGGGCGCGCACCACACCGCCCACGTCGGGGGAGACCACGATCAATTTCCGGTCCTTGCGCCGCTGCCAGATATCCCCCAGCAGGATCGGCGAGGCGTAGACATTGTCCACCGGAATATCAAAGAATCCCTGGATCTGATCGGCGTGCAGATCCACCGTCAGCAAATGGCCAACACCCGCCGTCACCATCATGTTGGCGACCAGCTTGGCAGTGATCGGCACGCGCGCCGAGCGCACGCGCCGGTCCTGGCGGGCATAACCGAAGTAGGGCACCACCGCGATCACCTTGCGCGCCGAGGCGCGGCGTAGCGCATCGGTCATGATGAGCATTTCCATCACGTGATCATTGGTGGGCGCGCTGGTGGTCTGGATCAGGAAGATATCGCGGCCGCGGACGTTGTCCTCGATTTCAACCGTGACTTCCCCGTCACTGAAGCGGCCGACCATGGCCTTGCCCAGCGGGACCATCAGGTGGTTGGCGATGGCTTGGGCAAGCGCGCGGTTGGCGGTGCCCGAAAAGACCATGAATTTGGCCCCATCCAAACCAGGGGACTGTCCTTCAAACGTCATCGTCATTCCCGTGATTTGGGCCGTTAGCACCCCGAACGACCCACCAGGGTGGGATGCCAAGATGAATGGCTGGGGCGCCAGGATTCGAACCTAGGAATGCGGGGATCAAAACCCCGTGCCTTACCGCTTGGCTACGCCCCAAGACAACCGAAAACCGATCCTGGGTTCCCGGCGATGGCCGCCGCAAGAACCCGATGCAGGGGAGACTGGTTACACCCGCGCGTCACCACCCCGGCACAACCCGCAGGCAACTGCCCCAAAACGGCATCAGCCGCCTCGGCGTGGTCGAAGGCTGCAAATGCAGCGCCACCGGTGCCTGTGAGGCGGGCCGGCGCACGAGTCTCCAGCCAGTCCAACATCCGGGCCACCTCGGGGTAACGCCGGCGCACCACGGGCGCACAGTCGTTCCGACCCTTCCCTGCAAGGAAGTCGGCCATTTTCATTCGAGGCGAGTTTCTTGTCAATTCAGGGTCTTCGAAAACCCGCGCCGTGGACACTGAGCATTCCGGCCAGACAATCAGGTAACAGGGCTCGGGAATCTCCACGGCTACCAATCGCTCTCCCACCCCCTCGGCCCAAGCGGCCTGACCGCGCACGAAGACCGGCACATCCGCCCCCAGGGTCAAGCCCAGTTCGGCCAATGCCTCCGGCGTGAGTCCGGTTCCCCACAAATAATTGAGCGCCACCAAGACCGTGGCGGCATCGGAACTTCCGCCACCCAGGCCAGCCCCTTGGGGAATACGCTTGTTGACGCCGAGACGGGCCCCGGCCCGCACCCCCGTCTGCGCCTGCAGGCAGCGCGCGGCCCGTTCGATCAAATCCGCGCCTGCGGGCACACCCGGCGCTCCTTTGATCAACTGGATCTCACCATCCTCGGTCGGCTCGATGAAAACCTCATCGCCGAAAGCGACGAATTGAAACAAGGTCTGCAGGTCGTGAAAACCATCGGGCCTGCGGCCGAGCACATGAAGAAACAGATTGAGCTTGGCCGGCGCGGGCCAGCGGGTCATGCGCGTGGCGTTCACGGCAGGGTCGCCGGGCACAGGCGGGCGGGGTCCACCTCCCAATGCTCCACCAGCAGGCGCAGGCTCAGATCGCCCCGATCCAGGGTAAGCCTTGTTGGCAAGGGCACTTCAGCCACATGCGCCTCACGGGCCTCATAACGCACGGTCCAGCCGGCCTGCTGCAAGCTCGGCACTGCTGCGCTTGGGGCAACACCCCAGACTGCACGGCCGCCCTGCGGGTCAGACAGACCCAACACCCAGTAGCGCAACGCGCGCACCGGCAGCTCATAACCCAACGCCGCCGCCAGCACGGCCTCCGGCGCTGACGTATAAACCCGGCGCTCGCCACGGGACTCAACCTGAACCTGCGTATCATCACCCTCGATGCGCATTCCGCCCATGCCCAGTGGACCGTCTACCGACAAGCGGTAGTGTTCCTCGCGCTGCTGCCACGATAGCCGGGCGCTGCCCGATTGCTCGGGCGATCGAAATGCCATCCGACCCTGCAACGCCCACTGATCCACGCAACGCAGCGCCGCACCTGATTCCTCGGACATCCGCGGTGCAGCGGGCGGCGCGGGGCGAAAGGGAGCGCAAGCCGTGAGGACAAGCACTGCTGCACCGATCCATAACCATAACCCAAGCCCTGGCCTCAACCCGCTCATTCCTGGCCGTAGCGACGCAGGGTCTGGCGCAACACGGGGTGATCCGGAAAAGCGCTGCGGGCCTTGCTCCAGATCTCGCGCGCCTCGCCGCGCCGCCCCTGGCGCCAGCGCAACTCGCCCAGATGAGCCGCCACTTCCGGATCGCTCAGCTGCTCATAGGCCTGCACGAGATAGCGATCTGCCGCTTCCAGATCGCCTTGACGGAAATACACCCAACCCAGGCTATCCAGAATAGCCGGATTATCCGGATTAATGGCCAGCGCACGCTGGATCAAGTCCTGGGCTTCCTGCAAACGATCGGTATGCACCGCAAGGAAATATCCCAACGCATTGAGCACCAGACCATCATCGGGGCGGGTTTTGAGAAGGGTGCGCAAATCGGCCTCGGCCAAGGCCAGATCGCCCGCCTGCTCTGCAGCCAGCGAACGCCAGTAGCGGAAATCCCGGTTATCCGGATAGCGCGCCAGCGCCTCGCCAAAGAGCGCAACGGCCTGATCCGCCGCACCCGCCCGGTACAGCCATTCCCCCTCACCCTGATACAGCGCAGGCGCCAGGGAAGGATTGCGGGCACGCAGCTGGCTCAGGTGGGCTCGGCCCGCCTCCATCCGTCCCAGATCGCCCAGGGTCTCCGCAATCAGCAGCTGGGCCTGGATCACATGCTCGCCGCTGTTCACCTGGGACAACCACTGCAAGGCGTTCTGCGGCCGACCGCGCCGACGCTCCAGCATCCCGAGATAGTAATAAGCCTCCAGTTGGTGTGCGCCACTGGTGGCCAAGCGGGTCAGATAGTCAAAGGCAGCGTCGTCGTCACCCGCCTCCAGCTTGAGCAGCCCCAGCGCATAGAGCGCTTCAGGCTGACCGGGGGCCACCTGCAGCAATTGTTCAAAAGCCCAGGCGGCCTCCTCCAATCGACCCAGTTGCAACAACAACCGCGCCTCATCGAGACGCAGACCCTGATCATCGCCATGTTTGCGCACCAGCGCCCGCAACTGGGCGAGCCCGCCCTCGGCATTCCCTTGCTGGATCTGAATCTGGGCCGCCAGGGCCTGCACCCGATACCAATCAGGGGCCAATTTGCGCGCCCGCTCCACGGCAGCCCGGGCCTGAGGAATATCCCCAGCCAACAGCGCCAGTCGCGCGCGGGCATAGTGGAATTCCGCCCAGCCGGCGTAGCGTTCAGCCAAGGGATCCAGCAGCGCCAAGCGCTCGGGGTGACCCTTGATCTCCCCCGCGAGTAAAGCCGGGAGATCGGCCAAGGCCTCGGCCTCCCCATCCGGGTGCATGGCCACCAACTCGGCCAGGAGTACGCCGGCCTGGGGCAGGTCGCCCGCGTTCAACGCCAGTCCGAACTGGATCTGACGCGGCTCCAGCGCTGCCGGATCCAGGATGCGCCAACGCGCCGCAAGCTGCGCGGCCAATGCGGCATCGCCTGCCGCCAGCGCGGCCTCGGCC
>JBARUT010000234.1:0-3201 GCA_049645885.1 Candidatus Macondimonas sp. | reverse complement strand
GGCGGTGGACGCGCAAGGGATCACGGCGCGCCAGGCCAATGCCACCTTGCTGTTGTCCCGGCGCGCCGAGGTCATCACCCGGCCGGCACTGGAAATCCTGGCCGATGAGGTGCAGTGCAGCCATGGCGCCAGCGTCGGCCAGCTCGACGAGACAGCGCTGTTCTACCTGCAAAGCCGGGGTCTGGATCGGGAGACGGCGCGTACCCTGCTGATCGAGGCCTTCGCCCGCGCGGCGCTGCCGGATTTGCCGGTGCCGGCCGTGCTGGAATGGGTGTTCGGTCCGGCCGAGGCGGATGCGTTTCTTGCTGCAACGGTGTGAAAGAGGCCTGTCATGACTGCATTGCCATCAGCCGCCCTCCCTGACGCCTTCGATGTGGCGCGGGTGCGGCGCGATTTTCCCATTCTGGATCAGGCCATCCATGGCCGCCCGCTGGTCTATCTGGACAACGCGGCCACGGCGCAGAAACCCCGCGCCGTGCTGGAGGCCATGGACCATTACTACCGGGAGTCCAACGCCAACGTCCATCGCGGCGTACACACCCTGTCCGAGCGCGCCACGGCGCTTTACGAGGGCGGGCGCGACCGGGCGCGAGCCTTCCTCAATGCCCGGGAGCGCGAGGAGATCATTTTCGTGCGCGGCACCACCGAGGCCATCAACCTGGTGGCCCAGAGCTACGCCCGGCCACGCCTGAAACCGGGAGATGAAATCCTCATCACCCACCTGGAACACCATTCCAACACCGTGCCCTGGCAGATGGTCTGTGAACAGACCGGGGCCAGCCTCAAGGTGGTGCCCATCACGCCGGACGGGGCGCTGGACCTGGAAGCCTTCGAACGCCTGCTGGGGCCGCGCACGCGGATTTTCGCCGTGGCCCATGTATCCAACGCCCTGGGCACGGTCAATCCGATCGCCGAACTCACGGCCCGCGCGCGGGCGGCCGGGGCCATGGTGCTGATCGACGGTGCCCAGGGGGTGCCGCATCGCGCGGTGGATGTGCAGGCGCTGGATTGCGATTTCTACGCCTTTTCCGCGCACAAGCTCTATGGCCCCACCGGCATTGGCGTGCTCTATGGCCGGCGCGAGCTGCTGGAGGCCATGCCACCCTGGCAGGGCGGTGGCGACATGATCCGCACGGTGCGCTTCGACGGCAGCACCTGGAACGATCTGCCCTACAAGTTCGAGGCCGGCACGCCGGCCATCGCCGAGGCGGTGGGCCTGGGGGCGGCGCTGGACTATGTGGACCGCATCGGTCTGGATGCCATCTCCCGCCATGAAGCCGCCCTGCTGAACTACGCCTTGGAACGGCTGCGCGAGATCGACGGGATTCGCTTCATTGGTTCCGCGCCGCAACGGGCCAGCGTGGTGTCCTTCGTAGTCGAGGGTGTGCATCCCCATGACCTCGGGACCATTCTGGATCATGCGGGGGTGGCGATCCGGGCGGGTCATCATTGCGCCATGCCGGTGATGGACTTTTACGGTGTGCCGGCCACGGCGCGGGCCTCACTGGCCTGCTACAACACCACCGCGGACATCGATGCCCTGGTGGCGGCGCTGCAAGGCGCGCGGGATCTGTTCGGAGGGCGGGGTTGATGGATCTGCGCGATCTGTACCAGGACATCATCGTCGATCACAACCGCAATCCGCGGAATTTCCGCACCATTGAGGGCGCTGTCCGGCTGGCCGAAGGCTACAACCCCCTGTGCGGCGACAAGCTGGTGGTTTACGCGCAGGTCGTGGATGGCCGCGTCGAGGACGTGAGCTTCGTGGGCAGCGGCTGCGCCATTTCCACTGCCTCCGCCAGCCTGATGACCGAAGCCGTCAAGGGCAAGACGGTTGCCGAGGCCGAAGCCCTGTTCACCGACATGCATGAGCTGCTCACCGGCAAGTCGGACGCGGAACCGGAACGGCTAGGCAAGCTGGCCGCGCTGGCGGGGGTCAAGGACTATCCGGCCCGGGTCAAGTGCGCCACCTTGTCCTGGCACACCCTGAACGCCGCCCTGCACGGGGAGCAGACCCCCGTGCGCACCGAGTGAGGTCCGCCATGTATTCCCAGCAGTCCGATTACGCGACGCTTTCCCGCGATTGCCTTGGGGTGATGATTCCGGCGGGCGATACGGTGGTGCTGCCCGAGGGCGCCGAGGTGCGCATCACCCAGGCCCTGGGCGGCAGCTTCACGGTGTACTACGGCGGCAACCTGGTGCGTATCGCCGGCAAGGACGCCGATGCCCTGGGCCGTGACGAACCGCCCAGCCCCGTGTTGCCCGCCGATGCCGACGATGCCGCCGTGGAAGCCTGCATCGAGGATCAGCTCAAGACCTGTTTCGATCCCGAGATTCCCATCAACATCGTCGATCTGGGGCTGATCTACGACCGGGTGGTGGAGCCCTTGCCCGAGGGCGGGCGCGCGGTACACATTCGCATGACCCTGACCGCGCCGGGCTGCGGCATGGGCGACATCCTGGCCGATGAAGTGCGGGTCAAGGTGGCGGCGGTGCCCACGGTAAAGCGGGTGAGCGTGGAGCTGACCTTCGAGCCACCGTGGGACCAGAGTCGCATGTCCGAGGAAGCGCGGCTGCAGACCGGGATGTATTGAGTTGACACTGCCCACGCCCTGGCAATTCGTGCGGCTGGAGCGGGAGGGCCGCTATATCGAGCTGCGCCTGCAACAGGATCTGTTCGGCTGGGTGGTGATTCGCACCTCAGGCGATGGGCAGGGCGGTCGGGGGCAGATGAAAACCATCCCCTGCAGCGATTATCCCGAGGCGATTCATCTCTGGAACCAGGAGGTGCGCGCCCGCAAGCGGCGTGGCTATATCCCGGTCGATGCACCTGCGGCCGTCTCGAACCCCGAGGTGCTCGCTTCCTGAGGCATGTGATATTTACGGTTGAAGAAACCAGTCGTACCCGCTGCCATCCCGCTCATTCCAAATGCCCCTGCTCACCTATTTCCGATGCCATGCGCGCGCGGCCAAAACGTCGGCGCGGCCTGCCTCCTGGGCGCATCCGGCATCCGCATTTTGTCTCCAAGCACCCTGGAGCATGTCCATGAGCCATGTCCTGATCATCCATGAAGTCGAGGATTACCCGGCCTGGAAAAAAATCTTCGATGAGGCGGCCGGCATCCGCAAGGAGGCGGGGGAGCGGTCCTACCAGATCCTGAAGTATCAGGATGATCCCAACAGGATCGTTCACTTCTCCGC
>JBARUT010000233.1:0-2001 GCA_049645885.1 Candidatus Macondimonas sp. | reverse complement strand
GAGGAAGCCTGTCGGCGCTCGGGTCTGGTGGATTTTGCCGAGCTGCTGCTGCGCAGCTTCGAGCTGCTGCGTGATCATCCCGCCCTGCTCACCCACTACCAGCAGCGTTTCCGCCATCTGCTGGTGGATGAATTCCAGGACACCAACACCCTGCAATACCGCTGGCTGCGCCAGTTGGCTGGTGTCCACGGACAGTTGTTCGTGGTGGGGGATGACGACCAGTCCATCTATGGCTGGCGCGGCGCCCGGGCCGATCATCTGCAGCGATTCCTGAAGGATTATCCCGAGGCGCTGGTGGTGCGACTGGAGCAGAACTACCGCTCCACCGCCACCATCCTGGAGGCCGCCAACGCACTCATCGCCCAGAACAGCGACCGCCTTGGCAAGGCGCTGTGGACCGAGGGCGCGCGCGGCGAACCCATTCGCTGCTATCGCGCCTTCAACGAGCGCGACGAGGCCGATTTTGTCGTCGCCACCCTGCAGCGTCTGGCCAGGGAGGGCACCGCGCGGCGCGAGATGGCGGTGCTGTATCGCTCCAATGCCCAGTCCCGGGTGCTGGAAGAGGCGTTGATTCAGGCGCGTGTGCCCTACCGGGTCTACGGCGGGCTGCGATTCTTCGAGCGCGCCGAAATCAAGGACGCGCTGGCCTACCTGCGCCTGACGCAGAACCGCGACGATGATGCCGCTTTCGAGCGGGTGGTGAACACGCCGCCGCGCGGGATTGGCGTGCGCACACTCGAAACCCTGCGCCAGCAGGCGCGCGAGGCAAATCTCACCCTGTGGCAGGCGGCGCTGCGCTTCTCTGGCGGCCGCACCGCCGCGGCGCTGACGGCTTTCCTGCATCAGGTGGACGCCCTGGACCAGGCACTGGCGGGCCTGCCGCTGGGCGATCAAGTGGCCGAGGCGATCAACCGCAGCGGCCTGATGGCGCATCACGGCGCGGAAGGGGGCGAGCAGGGTCAGGGGCGGCAGGAGAACCTGCAGGAACTGATTCGCGCCGCCGGGGGTTTCGCGCTCGATCCGGACGCGGGCACCTCACCTCTCATGGAATTCCTCACCCATGCCGCGCTGGAGTCCGGAGACATGCAGGCAGCCAGCGGCGAAGATGGGGTCCAGCTCATGACCCTGCACGCCGCCAAGGGGCTGGAGTTTCCGGTGGTGTTCATCACCGGCCTGGAGGAAGGCTTGTTCCCCCACCAGCGGGCGCTGGAGGATGCCGCAGGTCTCGCCGAGGAACGGCGGCTGTGCTACGTGGGCATGACCCGGGCCATGCGCGTCCTGTACCTCAGCTACGCCGAAAAGCGCCGGCTCTACCAGACCGAGCAGTACACCGTGCCCTCGCGGTTTCTGGACGAGATTCCGCCTGAGTGTATCGAGGCAGTGCGGCCGCGGGTGGAGGTGTCCCGGCCCATCAGCCTGTCCCCGGCAGTGCCTGCAGCCGGCGGATTTCGATTGGGACAGACAGTGCGCCATGCCCGCTTTGGGGAAGGCGTGGTGCTGGCCTTCGAGGGCGCGGGCGAGTCGGCGCGGGTACAGGTCAACTTCCGTGACGCCGGCGCCAAGTGGCTGGTCGCGGGCTATGCCAATTTGCAGTCTGCTTGAGTAACACAGGCGGAATGGAATTTACGCACCGCCCGGGCGAGGCTCCGAACCACTATCCCGTCGCCTGCTCGCCGCAGACCTGAGTCGCCGCGGAAGGAGGCCATGGCGGCCTATCGCGAATCGTTCCGTGATGAGTTGGCGCCGGGGCAGGTGGACGAACTCCGGTGGGCGGCGCCTGGGAATTTTGCGCCGGGCAAGGAATCATCGCGACGCAGGCGTCAGCGGCCTTGGGAAGGCGGGCGGTCACGCAAGCCTGTGGAGCCGAAATCCAGTAATCCGTTCCTTCATAACGGAAAACCGGGGGTCTGTCCCTGGTTTCCCCTGTACCGCGCCGAGTCATTGTCACGCAAGGTGCCGCGCAGCTGTGGGCCGACCCGGGCGAAACCTATTGCCTCTGCG
>JBARUT010000232.1:0-3260 GCA_049645885.1 Candidatus Macondimonas sp. | reverse complement strand
GGCGTCCTGTACCCGCCCGTGATGTGGGGACAGACGACAGGCAGGATCGGCGGCAGCGGCATCGCCGGCAAGAAGATAGGCCTGGCAACGACAGCCGCCGAAGTCAACTTCGCGCTGCGGACACTCGCGGCAGGGGGATTTCATCCAGGCATTGCCGCGATACTGGTTGAAGGCGGAAGACTCGGCCCAGATGGCAGCGAGCGTGTGCTGGCGGACATTGGGAAATTCGAGGTCGGGCAGCACGCGGGCGGCGTGGCAAGGCAATGCGGTCCCATCGGGGGCGACGGTGAGGTGCAGCCGCGCCCAGCCGCCCATGCAGGCCTTGGGCGTGCCTTCGAAATAGTCGGGCACGACGTAATAGATTTTCATCGGCCCGTCATGGCCGGCGCGGAAGGCGGCGACGTCGCTCTCGGCTTGACGCAATTGCGCGACGGTGGGCAACAAGGCGGTGCGGTTGGCGAGCGCCCAGCCGTAGTACTGGGTGGTGGCCAGCTCGACGTAATCGGCGCCCAATGATACGGCCAGGGCGAGCATGGCGGGTATCTGGTGCAGATTCTGGCGGTGCAGCACGAAGCACAACACCATGGGCAGGCCCGCGGACTTCACTGCGCGGGCAATGGCGAGCTTGTGGTCGAAGCAGCGGGTGCCCGCGATGCGGTCGTTGAGGGCGGCATCGCTGGCCTGGAAGCTGACCTGAATGTGGTCCAGTCCGGCGTCGCGCAGGGCGTGGACGCGGGCGGCGTCCAGGCCGACGCCGGAAGTGATGAGGTTGCTGTAGAAGCCCAGGCGCCGCGCCTCGGCCACCAGGGTTTCCAGGTCGCGCCGGGTGGCGGGCTCACCGCCCGACAGGCCCAACTGGACCGCGCCCAGGGCACGCGCCTGGCGCAACACGTCCACCCATTCCGCCGTGTCGAGTTCGTTCCGGGTGCGCGGGTAATCGAGGGGATTGCTGCAATAGGGGCATTGCAGCGGACAGGCATAAGTCAGCTCCGCCAGCAGCCACAAAGGCGGCGCCAGCGGCACGCCCGGCTCAGCGCAGTTCGATCCAGCCATGCTGGCGGGCGGTGTCGAGGAATTCATGGACATCTTCAGCCAATCCGCTTTCGTCAGGATATTGGGCCATCAGGGCGGCAATGAGTTCGGCGATGCACAACCGCCCATCGCAGCGATCCAGGATGGCCGCCGCTGGGGGGTTGAGGCGGATCATGCCTTCGGGATAGAGCAGGACATGACTGTTCTGGGCGGGCTCCCACTGCAGCCGGTAGCCGGGCCGCAGGGCGGGAATGCGCGCGGCATCGAATGTGGGGCCGTTCATACCGGCGCCGCGACGTTGAAATAGGGCGGCATGTCCTGTTCATAGGCCAGCGTCATGGCATCCAGCATGGTCCACAACACATCCAGCTTGAACTGCACGATGGCGAGCGCCCGCTCCTGCAGAGGACGGGTGTTGAAGTGGGCCAGGGTGAAGGCCAGCCCGTGTTCCACGTCGCGCCGCGCCTCGCTCAGGCGGTTGCGGAAATACTGCAAACCCGCGGCCTCGATCCAGGGATAGCGCTCGGGCCAGCTTTGCAGGCGCTGCTGGTGGATCTCGGGGGCGAACAGTTCGGTGAGGGAAGAGCAGATCCCCTCCTCCCACGGCGCTTGGCGCACGAAGTTGACGTAGGCATCCACGGCAAAGCGCACGCCCGGCAGCACCATCCGCTGGCTCACAAGGGTTTCGCGGTCCAGCCCGACTGCCTCGCCCAGGCGGATCCAGGCCTCGATGCCGCCTTCCTCGCCCGTGCGGCCATCGTGGTCGATGATGCGCTGGACCCAGTGCCGGCGCACGTCCCGGTCGGGACACTTGGCCATCAGGGCGGCGTCCTTGAGCGGGATGTTGATCTGGTAGTAATAGCGGTTGGCGACCCAACCGCGGATCTGGTCGGGGTTCAGCGCGCCGCCATACATGCGCACATGGAAGGGGTGGTGGATGTGGTAGCGCGCGCCCAAGGCCCGCAGCCGCGCCTCGAATACCTCGGGTGACCAGGGCGCGTCCGCCATCGCTGCCATCACGTGCTCCTTCACAACACCAGGTCCAGGCCGTCCTCGGCGACGGTGATGCCTGCGGCATCGAGTATCGCCCGCTCGCGGGAATGGTCGTCCAGAATCGGGTTGGTGTTGTTGATATGAATCAGAATCTTGCGCGCCCGCGGGAAGGCCGCGAGGCGTTCGATCATGCCGCCCGGCCCACTCTGGGGCAAATGGCCCATCTCCAGCGCCCGTTTGCTGCCGGCGCCCTGGTCGATCAGATCCTCGTCCCGCCAGGCGGTGCCGTCGACCATCAGCACGTCGGCCTGCGCCATGGGCGCGTGCAAATGCGGCTCGAATGCGCCCAGGCCCGGCGCGTAGAACAAACGACCGCCGGTCGCCGTGTCGGTGATGAGCAGGCCGATGTTGTCGCCGGGATGGGGATCGTGGCGATGGGGCGAATAGGGCGGCGCCTTGCTGGACAGGGCGTAGGCCTGGAAGCTCAGTCCCGGCGCCTCAGATATGCCAAAGACCGAACCATCCGCCACGATGGGGTGCCAATCCACGCCACAGTAGTGGGACAACATGGGAATCACGGGAAAACCGGTGGAAAGATCCTGCTGCACCGGCGCCGTGGTGTAGAGCGCAAGACGCGGACCTTCCCGCAAGGTCAGCAGGCCGGTGGCATGGTCGATCTGGCTGTCCACCAGCAGCACCGCCGCAATGCCGGTATCGCGCACCGCCCGGCCCGGCCGCAGCGGCGGGAAGGCTTCGATCTGGGCGCGTATGTCCGGTGAGGCGTTGATCAGCACCCAACGCTCGCCATCGGCGCTGACGGTGATGGAGGACTGGGTGCGCGGCCGCGCGGCGATCGCGCCGGCGCGCAAACCCGCGCAATAGCGGCAATGGCAATTCCATTGCGGGAAGCCCCCACCGGCGCCCGCACCCAAGACATGAATCCGCATGAGGTTCTCCGCTGCCGCCCATCACGCCTTTCGGAAACGACAAGGCCCGGCGGTTTGGCCGGGCCCTGTCACAGACTTGATCAAAATCAGCGCTTGAAAATATACATGGTCACTTCAAAACCCAACCGCAGATCTTCAAAAGCAGGCTTGGACCACCGCATGGTGTCTCCCTCGTCGATTGGTGTGTGAAACATTTGGCCTTTTCTTCCTGAACGGTCGGAAGGTCAATGAGGTCATCTTAGCGACCTGCTCCGGGAATGCCAAGGGCCGCCCTGAACAGGATCATGC
>JBARUT010000231.1:0-8374 GCA_049645885.1 Candidatus Macondimonas sp. | reverse complement strand
GCGACGGCGTGGGGCACCAGGCGCACGAAGGCCGAATCCACCCGCGGCGGCGGGGTAAAGGACCCCGGGGCGATATGGAACAAGGGGATTACCTCGACTTGGGCGGCCAGCATCACAGTGAGCCGGCCATAATCGCCGCCGCCGGGCGCCGCGGCCATGCGTTCCACCACTTCGCGCTGCAACATGAAGTGCATGTCCGCAATGGCATCGACCTGATCCAGTAGATGAAAGATCAAGGGCGTGGAAATGTTGTAGGGCAGATTACCCACCACCCGCAGGGGCACGCCGCGCGCCTGGGCCAAGGCCCGGAAATCGAAGCGCAGCACGTCGGCCTCGTGGACGGTGAGCCCTTCCAGGGGCGGGTTGGCATGGCGCAACAAGGCGATCAGGTCGCGGTCGATCTCGACCGCATCCAGCTTGCCGCACGCCGCCAGCAGTGGGCGGGTGATGGCGCCCCGCCCTGGGCCGATCTCGACCACGGCCTCGCCGGATTGGGGCGCAACGGTCTGGACAATGCGGCGGATGATGCCTTGATCGTGCAGGAAATGCTGACCAAAGCGCTTGCGGGCAACGATCATGCGCGCGTCACCAGACGCAGGGCCTCATGCACCGCCGCGCGAAAACTGCCCACCTCGGCCCGTCCCGTGCCGGCCAACTCAAAGGCGGTGCCGTGGTCGACGGACGTGCGCACCATGGGCAGCCCCAAGGTCACGTTGACCGCCTCGCCGAAGCCCTTGGCCTTGAGCACCGGCAGGCCCTGGTCGTGGTACATCGCCAGCACCGCATCCACCTGCGCCAGCCGGTCGGGGGTGAACGCCGTATCGGCCGGCACGGGCCCGGTCAGCGACCATCCCTGTGCCCGCAACGTGTCCAGCACCGGCGTGATGATGCGCAGTTCCTCGTCCCCCAGATGCCCGCCTTCGCCGGCATGGGGATTGAGTCCACACACCAGGATGCGCGGGATCTCAAAGCCATAGCGCCGGCGCAGATCCTGCTCCAGGATCGTGATGACGCTAGTCAGGCGCGCGGGCGTCAGCGCATCGGGCACGGCGCGCAGCGGCAAGTGCGTGGTGACCAGCGCCACGCGCAATCCCGGCGCCACCAGCAGCATTACCGGCATCGCGGCCCCCGTGCACTCGGCCAGCCATTCGGTGTGTCCACTGAAGGGAATGCCGGCGTCATTGATCAGGCCCTTGTGGACGGGGCCAGTCACCAGGGCCTGGAAATGGCCGGCCAGACAGCCCACAACCGCCCGTTCCAGGGTCGCCAGCACATGGGGCGCCTGGGCCGGGTCGCCATGACCGGGGCGGACGGGAACCGCGAGTGGAACGGGATCGCAGAGCAGTTCACCGGGGGCATGGGCACGAGGCTCCGCACCCACTGCGAAAGGACGCAGGACAAGCGGCAATCCCAATAGGCGTGCGCGCGACTGCAACAGATCCGGATCGCTCACCGCCACCAGTTCGGCGGGGCAGACTTCCTGCGCCAGCCGCACCAACAGATCCGGGCCGATGCCGGCGGGCTCACCCGGGGTCAGCGCCAGGCGGGGCACACGCACCGCCATCACTCAGCCTGGATTGTCGAGGCGGATCTCCACATAGGCCTCTTCGCGCAGGCGGCGCAGCCAAGCCTGGGTTGCCTCCTCCAGCTTGCGCTGATACACGCGCTGGCGGGCCTGGTCGCGCTCGGCCTCATCCGTGGCATCGCGGTCACGCCGCTCGATCACCTGCACCACATGCCAGCCAAAACGCGAGCGAAAGGGTTCGCTGATCTGACCCGGTTCAAGAGCATCCATCGCCTGCTGGAATTCAGGTACGGTTGTGCCGCTTGCCAACCAACCCAGATCACCGCCCTGATCGGCAGTGGCATCGTCGGAATACTGCTTGGCGAGGGCGGCAAAATCAGCGCCGCCCGCCAATTCATTGCGCAAACGGCTCATGGTGGCGCGGATCTTGGCCTCGTCCATCACGACACTGGGACGCATCAGAATATGTCGGGCATGGGTTTCAGTGATCATCGCCCTCTTGGCATCAGCGGTCTCTCCGCCAGCCTCGGGGGCGTCCATCGATTCAAGCTGGTTATCGATTTCCCGCTCGGTCACCACGATGCGGCGGGCCACCTCGCGCTGGCGCAGTTGTTCTATGCTGAGATCGCGGCGGATGTCCTCGCGCAAAGCCTGGTAATCCACCCCCTCGGACTGCACCGCAGCGATGAAGTCATCCAGACGCATGTTGTTGCGGCGGGCGATGCTGGCAACGGCCTGGTTGACAGCATCATCCGGGATCTTGATACCGGTTTTCTCGGCCATCTGCCGCTGGATCTCGGCCAGGATCATGCGCTCAAGCACCTGCCGCTCCAGGATATCGCGAGGCGGCAAGCGGCCCTGCGCCTGGCCTGCGGCACGCGCTTGGATTTCCCGGACCTGGTTGTCCAGCTCACTGCGCAGGATGACCCCGTTGTTGACCACGGCCACCACCCGATCCAGCTCGGCGGCCGTCCCGGACAGGGACAGCACGGCCAGCAACAGACCGATCATCCAGATTGTCGGGCCACGCATCGCGGCCCGCTTATGGCATTGTTTCATCACCCACCATCGCACGGTTCAAAAAGCTTTGGATGCCATCGCCCAGCCGCCCCAGACCACTGAGTTCCAGTTGCAGGTAAATCCCCTGGTCCACTTCATCGATGTTGCGCACATAACGGCGGCCCGCCACCTGCACGGCCCAGCAGCAACTGCGGTATTCCACGCCGAGGAGGGATTCCAGGTCCTGATCATCGCGCAGGGAATAATTCCAGCGGCCGACGGCGGAGAGCTCCCGGGTCAAGGGCCAGCTGGCCATCACATCGACCTGTTCCAGTGGATCGCCCTGATCGCGCCGCAAGCGGTAGGACAAGCCGATGATTTTTCTGAATTCGGGCTGATAGCGGACTTCAGCAAGCTGCTGAACGGCCGTCTGATCCTCGCTGTTCCATTCTATCTGAAAGCGCGCCCGGGTGTCCGGGCGGGGATAGGCGGCTGCCTCGGCCAGGTAAGTGGAGTCGCCCACTTCGCTGATCCCCTCATCCGGCAACAGGGTTTTTGAAGGGGTTATGCGGGTGATCCGCCCCAGCGTCCCCTCGACCTTGGGCGCCCCCGAATCGGCGTCGCGCACCGCCGAAGTCAGGGCGGTGGTGACCTGATTGGCGCTGCTCTGACGATCGGCGCCCACATAGCGGTTGGTGTCAAACAAACGCAGGAAATCGAATTCGGGCAAGCGGGTATCAAATACCGGAAGTTCATCCTGTTCCCGCTCGGGAACATAGAGATAGAACAGCCGCGGCTCCAGGGTCTGCAGCCATCCCTTGTCACCCCAGGCCAGGTCCCGCTCAAAGCGCAAGCCGCTGTCCACCGATGCCACGGGTACCCCGCGGCTCGGGCTGGCCTGGCCATTGATCTCGATGTCCTCGGCCAGGCTGTATTGGGTTTGCCGATAGGCCAGGCGGGGATTGATGAAATAACTGCCTCGATCCCAGGGTGTGCTCAGCCCCAGCTCGGTATCCCAGCGCTCGCCCTGGCGATTGCCATCCCGCCCGAAGCGCACGGCCTCGGTGCGCAGATCGTAGGCCAGTGGCCCCAGGATGGACTGGGGATTGCGGGTGCGGGCGACCAGCTGGGGCAGGCGCTGAAAGGGCTCGGGCTCACCGCGCCGGCGCGGGTCGACCAGTTGGAATTCCTGGGCGCGCAGCATGAGATCCCATTGCGGCCCGCCATAGCCCAGCGCGGCGCGGCGCTGCAGGTAGCGCGAGCTGGCGCGGGTGAGGGTCGTACTCAGATCCTCGAAATACCCGATGTCGCTCACTGAGGTGAAATCGACATCGGCTTGCCAATCGCGGGCCGGGCGGGCGTAGTGTCGGTACGACCACAGCGTTCGATCCTCTCCCAGAATCCGGTCGTTGGGGAGGTATTCGTTGTAGAGCATTCCCCGGCCATAGGGGCTGAGATAGCGATATTCGCTTTGCAACTGCAGTCCGCGCTTGCTCATCACGCGCGGCGTGAAAGTGGCATCCTGCTCGGGCGCGATGTTCCAGTAATAAGGCGTTGCCAGATCCAATCCGCGGTCATTGGCCGTTCCCAGACGGGGCGCGAGAAAGCCGCTCATGCGTTCATTGGTGATGGGAAACGCCAGCCAGGGCGTGTAGATCAGCGGCACATCCTTGAAGAACACCTGGGCATTGCGCGCCGTGCCCCGCCCGGATTCAAAGTCGAGCTTCACGTCCTGCGCCCGGAGATACCAGTCCCCGTCACCCTGATCGACCGGACAGGTGGTGAAACGGACTTCCCGCAGCCGGGATGGGCCGTCCTGGGCGGTTCGGATGGTGCTGGCCACACCCCGGCCAGGTCGCTTGCGCAGATAAAACTGGGCATCCTCGAAACGGCCTGCGCCACCCTGGGCCGCCACCCGGCCCACTCGTGCCTGCAAATCAAGCGCATCGGTGAGTACCGTCAGGCCCGATTCGCCGGCCAGCACTTCCCGCGATCGGTCAAACACCAACTGTGGCGCCAGCAGGTACGTCGTGCCCCGCTGCGCGACGACATTCCCCTCCAGCAGGCTTTCGCCCTGGGACCGCATGGAGGCGCGATCCGCGTCGATGAAGACCCGCGAATCGCGGGGGTTGCCCGCAGGCAACTGCGCGTGCAGCGGCTCCAGCGGATTGACGGGCCCACATTCAGCAAGTGCCTCTTCCGCTTCGGCATGGGAAGCAACCATGCCCACACCCAGGAGAACGGCCAGACCCCGCGCGAAGCGCCACTGACGAGCGATGTTCTTTTTCGATACCATCCGCGACATCCGGAAATTCAAGGCGCACAGGTGACGGATTCCAGGCGGGTTCCCGCCAAGCGGCGCCAGCATAACAACTCTCAGCCCTTGCGGAGAAATGCCCCATGCCCGCCTTGCCCGGCGCGAGCGATCCCGAACTGTGGCATTGGGTCTGCCAGCAGACCGCCGAGCCCCCTCTGCGTTGGCAGCCCATCGCCGGCGACGCCAGCCTGCGCCGCTATCATCGGCTGCACTGGGCGGACCACTCGCGGGTGCTCATGGATGCCCGCGCGGAGCCGGCGAGCTGCGCCCCCTTCGCCCAAGTGGCTGGATTGTTGCGCGCGGCAGCCGTGAACGCGCCGGCCATACTTGCCTGGGACGCGTCGCGGGGATGGATGCTGCTCGAGGATCTGGGCGAACGCGCCTATCTCGACGCGCTGCAAACCGAACCCGCCGAACCATTGATCCGCTCTGCGCTGGAAGCGTTGATCCGCTGGCAGGACAGCAGCCGTCCGGGGGTACTGCTGCCCTATGATCGCGCCCGCCTCGCCGCCGAACTGGCCCTGTTTCCAGACTGGTATGTGGACCGTCACCTGGGCCGGCCTTTCACGACAGCTCAGCGGCGCACCTGGGACGCATTTGCAGCGGGCCTGATCGATGCCGCCCTGTCCCAATCGCGGGTCTTCGTGCACCGGGATTTCATGGTGCGCAACCTGCTGGTGAGCACGCCCAACCCCGGCGTGATCGATTTCCAGGATGCCCTGGAAGGGCCGGTGACCTACGACGTGGCCTCCCTGTTGCGGGACGCCTTCATCAGCTGGCCGGAAACGCAGACTCAGGAGTGGGCGCTCTTCTACTGGGAGCAGGCGCGGCGCGCAGGGATCGCGGTACCCGCCCAGGCCGCGGATTTCCTGCGCGACCTGGATTGGATGGGCGCGCAGCGCCACTTGAAGGTGCTGGGCATCTTCGCCCGCCTGAGCCATCGCGACGGCAAGCCCCGCTATCTGGAACAGGCGCCTCGGTTTCTGGCCTACCTGGACGCGGCGATCCGTCGCCAGCCGGCGCTGGCGCCGCTGGGCGAGCTGTTGGACGCCCTGCATCGACCCCGTACCGACCCATGAAGCTGATGATACTCGCCGCCGGCCGCGGCACCCGCATGCGCCCACTGACCGACCAGCTTCCCAAGCCGCTGTTGCCGGTGGCGGGTCAGCCGTTGTTGTTCCATCACCTGATGCGTGCGGCCGAGGCAGGCTTCCACGACGTGGTTATCAATCTGGCCTATCGGGGCGCGGCCATTCGCGCCGCGGTGGGCGATGGCCAGGCGTTCGGCCTCACGGTGCGCTATTCCGATGAGGGGGAGCACGCATTGGAAACCGGCGGCGGCATCGCCCGCGCCCTGCCCCTGCTGGGGCCTGAGCCCTTCATCGTGCTCAATGGGGATGTGTGGACGGACTACGCCCTGGAACGACTGGCGCTGCCTGAGGTCGACCTGGCACACCTGATCCTGGTGGACAATCCGGCCCATCATGTGCGCGGGGATTTCCATCTCGACGCCGCAGGCCGGGTCCATCCGCACGGCGCGCCGCTGCTCACCTTCGCGGGTCTCGGGGTCTATCACCCGGCCCTGTTCGCTGGCGCACCGGACGGCGCCTTCCCCCTGGCCCCCTTGTTGCGCAACGCCATGGACGCGGGACGGGTGAGCGGTGCGCACCACCGCGGGCTGTGGGTGGACGTGGGGACGCCCGAACGGCTCACGGCGCTGGAGCATCTGCTCGCGGATCAAAAATCCCGTTGAGCAGCACCCCTAATCGCCAACCGGCCTTGCGCAACTGAGTCTCGATCACTGGCCGGTTGCGGGCGATTTCGGTTTCATCGATCACCCCATCGGCGGCCTGGGGATAAACCCAGTCCTCGGTCAGGCGAAAGCTTTCCATCGCCCACGCCCCAGTCTCCGCGCCCGACCACTGGCGGCGCTCCCGCATCCCGATACCGCGCGCCAGACGCGGCCCTTCGCGCCGCCAATCGCGCGCCCATTCCTCCAGCAGCAGATCGTCCCAGACCCGATGCAGGCTGACGGGCTCCGGGAGAGCGCCATAGCGCACCATGCGCTGCGTGCCGCCCCGATCATCGGCATACGCGACATGCATCGGTTGGTGGATGTCGCCCACGAAATGCCCCAGCAACTTGAGCGCCTCCAGCCGCCGAGGCACCGATTGCGCGGAATCGGCCAGGTTTGCTCGGGCCTCATCGATGGCGCGCACCACGCAACCCGCTCGAGGGCAATAACGGTCACGGTAGCGATCCGCGCCGGGAGAAAGGTTCAGGTAATGCCAGGGCTTGCGGTCATCAAAGCGACGCTCGCCACGGATGCGGTCGGCCCAGGTGCAACTGTCTGCGAAGCGGTGTGATCCGCGCTCGGCGCGCAGCAGCGCCTGGACTTCGCGGCGCGTAGTGGGGGTGAACTGTTGCCAGGCGATCTCGCAGATCAGTCGATGACCCTCGCCTCCCCAGCCCCAGGCCGGCGCGGCAGTGCTCAAGCCCAACACCAGCCAGGCCAAAACCCAGGGGGTGCGACAATTTGCCGCACGCGGAAGGGCGCGCCGATTGATTACCATGGCGCGTTTGAAGGCATTGTGGAGATTCATCAATGCACTACGTTCGCGGACGACATGGCCGCCATTGAATCGACGCAGCCACGGGCAGTCAAGCGCGCAGCGCGGCGCGCGATGCGGGTCGGTCGCTTGCACCAATGGCACATGCGGGCCGGGCTATGGATCGCGCTGGCCGTGATGCTGTGGGCGCTGAGCGGATTGGGGCATCCCGTCCTCTCGCGCTTCAACCCGAAGCCCCAGGCATTCCTGCCACCTCTCGCGCCGCTAAGCTTGTCCGGCCTGCTATCCCCACAAGCGGCTCTGCAAGCGGCCGATCTTGATCGCTTCCAGGCGCTGCGCCTGTGGCAAGCCGACGGCGAGGATCCTGTTTACCGCGTCGAGACGCAGGGGCAGGCCTACTGGATCGATGCCCGCACTGGCTCCCTCCATCCCGAGGGTGAACGCGCGTGGGCGGAACGGCTGGCGCGCCACTATGCGGGGGAGCCGGGCAGTCCCATTGCCCATGCGCGGCTTTTGCATTCATTCAATAATGATTATCATTACATCGACCGTTTGTTGCCGGTCTGGGAAATCGGCTTCGACCGTCCGGACGGCCTGCGGGCCTATGTGGAGCCGGCGTCTGGCCGGCTCGCCACCTTGACCGATCGCCGCAAGGACTGGACTGGAAAATTGTTTCGCTGGATGCATTCCTGGAGCCCGATCCAGCCCTCGCCATGGGCGCGCGGCTTGATGCTGGGGCTTTTGATCGCCATCGCTGCCGTCGCCCTGGCCGGACTGACGGTGTACGCACGCATGTGGCGCCGGGGCGGTCTGAGCGGCGGGCGTCCTGCCGGGGTGCGCTGGCATCGGCGGCTGGGCGTTCCCGCCGCCGTCGTTGCCTTGGCGCTGTCCCTTTCGGGCGCCTTCCATCTGGCCGTCAAATCCTGGCAGGGCGATCCCACCGCGCCCGCTGCGACGCCATCC
>JBARUT010000230.1:0-29950 GCA_049645885.1 Candidatus Macondimonas sp. | reverse complement strand
GCAGAGGGGATCGAGCCGCCGACCGCGGGCGCGCTGCATGCCGCGCTGGCCGCCTGTTGGGGGCGGCGCTGCCTGCTGCGCGCGGGTTGAAGACGCCCATCATAACGAGGAGATGATTCTTTGAAATATCGGGACCTGCGGGATTTCATCGGCCATCTGGAGCAACAGGGCGAACTCAAGCGCATCAGCGTGCCGGTGGACCCGTCGCTCGAGGTGACGGAAATCTGCGATCGCACCCTGCGCGCGGGAGGGCCGGCGCTGTTGTTCGAGCGGCCCAAGGGTTCGTCGATCCCGCTGCTGGCCAATCTGTTCGGCACGACCCGGCGCGTCGCCTTGGGCATGGGGGCCGAGGATCTGGCGGCGCTGCGCGAGATCGGCCATACCCTGGCGTTTCTGAAGGAGCCGGAGCCGCCCAAGGGACTGCGCGATGCCTGGAACAGCCTGCCCATCATGCGCAAGGTGCTGGATATGGCGCCCAAGACGGTGCGCTGGCCCGCCTGTCAGCAGCAGGTATGGGAAGGCGCCGAGGTGGACCTGTCACGCTTGCCGATTCAAACCTGTTGGCCGGGGGACGTCGGACCCCTGATTACCTGGGGGCTGGTGGTCACGCGCGGACCGAACAAGCCGCGCCAGAACCTGGGGATCTACCGCCAGCAGGTGATCGGCCCCAACCGGGTCATCATGCGTTGGCTGGCGCACCGCGGTGGGGCGCTGGATTTTGCTGAATGGCAGCGCGCCCATCCGGGTGAGCCGTTTCCGGTGGCGGTGGCGCTGGGCGCCGATCCGGCCACCATCCTGGGCGCGGTGACGCCGGTGCCCGATACGCTGTCGGAATATGCCTTTGCCGGGTTGCTGCGCGGTTCACGCACCGAACTGGCAAAGTGCCAGGGATCGGACCTGCAGGTGCCGGCCAGTGCCGAGTTCGTGCTGGAGGGGCATATCCATCCGAACGACATCGCGCCGGAAGGCCCCTTCGGTGACCACACCGGCTATTACAACGAGGTGGAGCGCTTTCCTGTGTTTACCATCGACCGCGTCACCCACCGCAACGATCCCATCTACCACAGCACCTATACCGGCCGGCCGCCGGACGAGCCGGCAATCCTGGGCATGGCGCTGAACGAGGTGTTCGTGCCCATCCTGCAAAAGCAGTTCCCGGAGATCCTGGATTTCTACCTGCCGCCGGAGGGCTGCTCGTATCGGCTGGCGGTGGTGCGCATGCGCAAGCAGTATCCAGGGCACGCCAAGCGGGTGATGTTCGGGGTGTGGTCCTTTCTGCGCCAGTTCATGTACACCAAGATCGTCATCGTGGTGGACGAGGACATCGACGCGCGCAACTGGCCGGATGTGATCTGGGCCATGACCACCCGCATGGACCCGGTGCGCGATGTGCACCTTGTGGAGAACAGTCCCATCGACTACTTGGATTTCGCCTCGCCGGTGGCCGGCCTGGGTGGCAAGATGGGGATGGATGCCACCAACAAGTGGCCCGGCGAAACCCAGCGCGAGTGGGGTCGGCCGATTGCCATGAGCCCGGAGGTCAAGGCGCGCGTCGACGCCCTGTGGCCACAACTTGGCCTGTGACTTTGCGGGGCGGCTCCCGGGCGAGTCCGGTGGCACAGCCCACGGCGTTTCTATCGCGCGTCGAAAGAACGTGAACAAATCGGAGGAGAATGACCATGCAATGCAATCCTGGAGATACCGCGCCCGACTTCAGCCTGCCCGATGCCGCGGGCACGACGGTGTCGCTGTCTGATTTCAAGGGCCGGCCCTTGGTGTTGGTGTTCAGTCGCTATGTGGGCTGCCCGGTCTGTCAGATGACCAGTGTCGAGCTGACCCGCGCCGCGCCCGATTTCGAGCGTGCCGGCGCTGCCCTGGCCATCGTGTTCCAGTCCAGCCCCGAACGGCTGTCGGCCTTTGCCCAGCGCCAGGCTCCGGGCGCGGCACTGCTGGGGGATCCCGAGGGGCGGGTGTATGCGAGCTACGGGGTCGAGGCCAGCCTGGCGGGCTATCTGGCGCCGGGCAACCTGCCTGTCATTTTCCGGGCCATCCGCCAGGGGTACGGGCATGGCGCTTTCGAAGGCCGGGAAACCCAGCAGCCCGCCGCATTCGTGATCGATGGCGAGGGCGTGATCCGCCACGCCCATTACGGCCGCACCATCACCGACCTGCCCGAGCCAGCGGTGCTGCTGGCCGAGGCGCAGATGCTGGGAATCGCGCGCGCGTCCTGAATTTCCTACGCGTTACACCGCCTCCGGCAGGCAGGCGGGCAGCCCCTGCCGGAGGGTCGGGTAACGCAGCCGTATGCCCAGTTCCTTGAGCATGCGGCGATTGTCCAGCCGCTTGGATTCGTTGAGGAACGACAACAGGGCAGGGCTCAGCACGGCCTGGGCCTCGTTCAGGCTGATGATGGGCGGTGCCTCCAGACCCAGCAGGTCGGCGATTTGCAGCATGTAGTCGGTCATGGTGGTGGGATGACCATCGCTGATGTTGTAGATGCGGTTGTCGGGTGCGCGATCGGCTGCGGCAACGCAGGCCTGTGCCAGGTCATCGGCATGGATGCGGTTGGTGAAGGACGATTCCCGCTCATCCACGAGTGGCGCCCCACTCTGCAGGCGCTTGAGGGGGAGCCGGCCGGGGCCATAGATGCCCGGCACACGCAGGATGACGGACGCGACGCCCTGGGCGGCGCACCAGGCCTGCAACGCCTGCTCGGCCGCCAGGCGCCGGCGGCCGCGATCACTGTCCGGCGCCGGCGGTGTCTCCTCGTCCACCCATTCCCCATCCCGATGGCCATAGACGGCGCTGGTGCTGATGTAGACGATGCGGCGCGGTTTCTGGTCGGCGGGGATGCTGGCGAGGAAGCGTTGCAGCCGTGGATCGGCGTGACCTTCCCGTGGCGGCGGTACCAGGTAATACAGGATGGCGCCGGCCATCCAGGTCGGCCAGGTGATGGCGCCCGAGCGATCCAGATCCACCTGCACGGCTTCCATGGGCAGGGCGCGCAGATGCTGCAGGCTGGCCGCGGTCTGTACCAACCCCCAAAGAGGCGTACGGCGCTCGGCAAAAAGTGCAGCGATGCGTTGGCCGATGTCGCCACAGCCGACGATCATGACTCCAGTCATACGCCATCTCCTCCACGGGTTCTCGTCAGGTTTGGCCCCTTATAGCGAGAGCGATGCCACGCTGACAAGTTCGCGGCGATGACAACAACCCAGTTCATTCCGGGAGCTCGCGTATCCCGCTTCGGCGCTGGACCCTGGGACCTGCGGCGGGGTAACCTGCCATGGACAGCTTGAGCTTGCCAAGCTGTCTGCAAGTTTCGGCTCTTGTGTTCAAGGCGAACATTTATACCGCTTCGATTGCCCATACCTTGGCCCCGTTCATGCAATGGGGACTGCGCGCTTGCGGAGCCCTCCTCGCTGCATCCGGACAGGGTATCGGCGTCTGATCTGATTTGCTGCAGGTCGATGTCCGGGATCATCCGGCCGACACCGACCGCAAAGGAATTGAGTCCATGAACACGACGATGGAAGTGTGGCCAGGCAAGCCCTATCCCCTGGGCGCGACCTGGGACGGCCAGGGGGTCAATTTCAGCTTGTTCTCCGAAAACGCGACGCGCGTCGATCTGTGCCTGTTCGATAGCCAGACCGGTCGCCAGAGCGCCTGCATCACGCTGAGTGTCCACACCGATCAGTGCTGGCACTGTTATCTCCCCGCAGTGCGGCCGGGCCAAAGTTATGGCTATCGTGTCTATGGGCCCTACGAGCCGGCGCAAGGTCACCGCTTCAATCCCCACAAGCTCTTGATTGACCCTTATGCGAAACAGATTGCGGGGCAGATGGTCTGGGACGACCATCATTTCGGCTACACCATTGGTCATCCCGATGCGGATCTCTCGTTCGATGCCCGCGACGGTCGGGCGGGGACCCCGCTGTGTCAGGTGGCGGATCCCGCCTTTGTGTGGGGCGAGGATCGCCGGCCCAATGTCCCCTGGGACCAGACCGTGGTTTATGAGATGCATGTGAAGGGGTTCACGCAAAACCACCCCGGTGTGCCGGAGCATCTGCGGGGCACCTATGCCGGCCTGTCCACCGCGCCCGTCATCGAATACCTCCAGCGGCTGGGGGTGACCAGCGTCGAACTGATGCCGATCCATGAATTCCTGGATGACCGTCATCTGCTGGAGCAGGGACTGAAGAATTACTGGGGCTACAACACCATTGGTTTCTTTGCTCCCACTGTGCGCTACAGCGCCACCGGTCAACTCTCCGAATTCAAGACCATGGTCAAGACCTTCCACAGCGCCGGCATCGAGGTGATTCTGGACGTGGTCTACAACCACACGGCAGAGGGCAATGAGCGCGGACCGACACTGTCCTTCCGCGGCATCGACAACGCCGCCTACTATCGCCTGAGCCCCGAGGATCCGCGTTACTACCAGGATTTCACCGGCTGCGGCAACACCCTGAACATGCGCCATCCGCGGGTGCTGCAACTGATCATGGACAGCCTGCGCTACTGGGTAACCGAGATGCATGTGGATGGCTTCCGCTTTGATCTGGCCGCCGCCCTGGCGCGTGAATTATTTGAAGTGGATCGTTTGTCGGCGTTTTTTGAAATCATCGGTCAGGATCCCATCCTCTCCCAGGTGAAACTGATCGCCGAGCCCTGGGACGTCGGAGAGGGCGGCTATCAGGTGGGCAACTTCCCGGTGGGGTGGACCGAATGGAACGCCGAATACCGCGACGTGGTGCGGGCTTACTGGAAGGGCGATGGTGGACGCACCGGACATCTGGCCTATCGGCTGACGGGTTCTTCCGATCTTTATGAAAGCTCGGGCCGGCGGCCCTATGCCAGCATCAACTTCATCACGGCCCATGATGGCTTCACCCTGGAGGATCTGGTCAGCTATAACGACAAGCACAATGAAGCCAACGGCGAGGACAATCGGGATGGGCACAATCACAACCTGAGCTGGAACTGTGGCGTCGAGGGTCCCACGGATGATCCGCAGATCCTGACGCTGCGGCGGCGCCAGAAGCGCAATCTGCTGGCCAGCCTGATCCTCTCCCAGGGTGTACCCATGCTGCTGGCGGGGGATGAAATTGGCCGGACCCAGCAGGGCAGCAACAACGCCTATTGCCAGGACAATCCCGTCAGCTGGGTGGATTGGGAACTCAGTGAGGAACGCCGTCAGCTGTTCCATTATGTGCGCCAGCTGATTGCCTTGCGGCGCGAACATCCGGTCTTCCGGCGCAAGCATTTCTTTCAGGGGCGCAATATTGCCCGATCGGAAGTCAAGGACATCATGTGGCTCAATCCAGATGGCCGCGAGATGACCGCCGATGATTGGGAAGAACATCATCGGCGTTCACTGGCTGTGTTCCTGGGCGGGGAGGTGCTTGGGGAGGTCGATGCGCATGGCAAGCCGCTGCGCGATCACAATTTCCTGTGGCTGCTCAATGCCGATCCGGAGCCGATGGTATTCACTCTGTTGCGACTCAAGGGCCGTACCCGCTGGCAAGTGATTCTCGACACCGCAGCGGAGGATGGCGTGGGTCGTTCCGGCAGTTTGCGCGGTGGCGGCCGCTTGACGCTGGGGCCGCGCTGCATGGTGTTGCTGCAGGAGCATTCCGCCCATCAGGAGGTCGAAGATGAAGGATTTTTATTCCTCTGAGCACGAGATGCCGTTCGGTCCCCAGCGACTGGCCGATGGACGGATGCGCTTCCGTTTGTGGGCGCCGGGACAGGACGCACCGAAGCTGCAGTTGTTCGATGGCCTCACCGACCACCTGTTGCCGATGCAGGCCCGCGGCGAGGGGTGGTTCGATGTGATTACGGATCGGGCGCGAACCGGCCAGCATTACTGCTTTCGGCTGGATAGTGGCCTGGCGGTGCCCGATCCGGCCTCCCGCTTCCAGCCCCGGGATGTCCACGGACCGAGCGAGCTGATCGACCCGGCGGCCTATCGCTGGCAGCACGACCACTGGCGCGGGCGACCGTGGGGGGAAGCCGTCATCTATGAGTTGCATGTGGGCAGCTTCAGTCCCGAGGGAAACTACCAGGGCATCATCGACCGGCTCGATTATCTGGCCGAACTGGGCGTCACCGCGCTGGAACTGATGCCGCTGGCGGATTTCCCGGGGCAGCGCAACTGGGGCTACGACGGCGTGCTGCCTTTCGCGCCCGACAGCGTCTATGGCCGGCCCGAGGACCTGAAGCGGCTGATTGATGCGGCGCATGGGCATGGTTTGATGGTGCTGCTGGATGTGGTCTACAACCACTTCGGGCCGGATGGCAACTATCTCGGTGCTTACGCTCCCTCTTTCTTTACCGCCCGGCACAACACGCTGTGGGGGGATGCCATCAATTTCGACGATGATGACAGCGCCAGCGTGCGCGCCTACTTCATTCACAACGCCCTCTACTGGTTGGAGGAATATCGCTTTGACGGCCTGCGTCTGGATGCCGTGCATGCCATTCGCGATGATTCCGAGCCCCATATCCTCGAAGCGCTGGCCGAAGCCGTGCGCGGCCGCTTTGGGCGCGCGCGCGAGGCGCACCTGATTCTGGAAAACGATGCCAATCAGGCGCGCTTTCTGGCCCGCGACAGCACCGGCCGGCCCCATTTCCACACGGCCCAGTGGAACGACGATTTCCATCATGCGGCGCATGTGCTGGCCACCGGCGAGGAGGTCGGCTACTACCGCGATTTTGCCGCACAGCCCTTGCAGCAACTCGCCCGCTGCTTGACGGAGGGCTTCGCCTATCAGGACGATCCCTCGCCTTTTCGCAATGGTGAGCACCGCGGTGAGCCCAGCGCGCACCTGCCGCCCACTGCTTTCGTGAATTTTCTGCAGAACCACGACCAGATTGGTAACCGCGCCCTGGGAGAGCGGCTGACCCAGTTGGCCCCCGCGCCGCGGCTGCGCGCGCTTACTGAAATCCTGCTCCTGGCACCCAGCCCGCCCTTGCTGTTCATGGGCCAGGAATGGGGCAGCCAACGACCTTTCCTGTTTTTCTGTGATTTTGCCGGCGAATTGGGGGCGGCAGTGAGTGACGGGCGACGCAAGGAATTCGCCGCTTTCCCGGCCTTCGCCGACGCCGCGGTGCGTGCGCGCATCCCGGACCCGACCAGTCCGGAGACCTTTGCGGCCAGCCGTCTGGATTGGTCGGAAAGTCATCATGCCGAAAATCAGCAATGGCTGGCGCTGCATCGGCAACTGCTGGCGCTGCGCGCGCGCCATATCGCCCCGTTACTGGCGCTTGATAGGCCGCCAAGCGCGGAGGCTCAGGTCAGTGGTTCCTTGCTGCGCGCGTGCTGGCGCTGGCCAGGCGCGGTGACACTGACGCTGGTGGCCAACCTGAGCGACAAGCCGGCTGCTTTCCCGGCGATGACGATTGACGAGCCGGTGATTTATCACAGTGCCGCTGTCGATGCCGCGAGCGACAGACTGCCTCCCTGGAGCGTGGTTTGGTGGCGAACCGGGGCGGAGCACTGACCGATGCATCCTCTCTATCGACCGACAGCGACGTATCGTTTGCAGTTGCACGCTGGATTCACCTTCGCCGATGCCGCTGCCCAGGTTCCTTACCTCGCGGCCCTGGGTATTTCCCATGTCTACCTCTCCCCCGTCTTGCGGGCACGCCCGGGAAGCACCCACGGCTACGATGTGGTGGACCATGGGCAGATCAATCCGGAGCTTGGCGGCATGGCCGGCTTCGAGGCCTTGGTCAGCACGCTGCAGGCCCATGGCATGGGTCAGATCTGGGACATCGTGCCCAACCACATGGGTGTGATGGGGGATGACAATCCCTGGTGGTTGTCGGTATTGGAAAACGGTCCGGCCTCGCCCTGGGCCAATTTTTTCGACATCGACTGGCATCCCCTCAAGCGCGAACTCCATGGCAAGGTGCTGGTTCCGATTCTGGGTGGTCCCTATGGCGAAATCCTGGCCCGAGGCGAGCTGGTGCTGCGTTTCGATGCCGCCGCCGGCAGTTTTTCAGTGCATTATTTCGAGCACCGCTTCCCGCTGGATCCCTCGACCTATCCTCGGATTCTGGGTCTGGAGCTCGACGCCTTGCGCCAGCGATTGGGCACCAATCATCCGGATCTGCTGGAACTGGAAAGCCTGATCACGGCATTCGGGCATCTGCCGGCCCGTTCGCGGATGGAGCCCGAGGCGATTCGCGAACGGGAACGCGACAAGGAAATCCACAAGCGCGCCTTGGCCGCACTGGTCGCCCGCAACCCCGCCATCTCGGGCCATATCGCTCATCAAGGCGCGACGGTGAACGCCCGTTGCGCCGAACTGGCCGCGCCCGATGGCCTGCATGAGCTGTTGGAACAACAACCCTGGCGGCTGGCGTTCTGGCGCGTCGCCGTGGATGAGATCAATTACCGGCGGTTTTTCGACATCAACGAACTGGCAGGCTTGCGCGTGGAGCGGATGGAGGTGTTTGAAGCCACCCACGCCCTGGTGCTGGAGCAGGTGCGGTTGGGCCGGGTCCACGGCCTGCGCATCGATCATCCGGATGGCCTGTATGATCCAGCCGCCTATTTCACCCGGCTGGCGGCGGCTGGCGCCATGGCGCTGGGGCAGCCGGAAAGCGCGGAGCCCGCAGTCTACACGGTGGTGGAAAAGATTCTCGCCGACCATGAATCCCTGCGCACCGCGTGGCCTGTGCATGGCACCACGGGCTATGAATTCATTCGCCTGATGAATGGCTTGCAGGTGGATGGCGCCGGCCTTGCGGGCCTGCAGGAGTGCTTCGTGGATTTCAGCAGCCGCACCGAATCGATGAGCGAGGCGGTCTATTTCGCCAAGCGCACCCTGATGCGCAATACCCTCGCCAGTGAACTCAATGTCCTGGCCAACCGACTCGCCCGGCTGGCCGAGGTGGATCCCTTCACCCGCGACTTCACCGTGAACGCCTTGCGCGGCGCCTTGACCGAGGTGGTGGCGGCTTTTCCGGTCTATCGTACCTATGTGGATGCCCGGGGCGCGACCGAAGATGATCGCCGCGATCTGGATTGGGCAGTGGCTCAGGCCAAGAAACGCCGGGCGCGCGAGGAAACCACCATCTACGATTTCATCCATCGGGTGCTGTGTCTGGATGTCCCCGAGGACATGCCGCCGCTGCAACGGCTGGTGGTCCAGGATTTCGCGATGCGTTTTGCCCAGTACACCGGCCCAGTCACTGCCAAGTCGGTGGAAGACACGCTGTTCTATCGGATGTACCCGCTGGCGTCCTTGAATGAAGTGGGCAGCAACCCGGCGCGCGCTGAAATCAGCGTGGCCGCCTTCCATCATCACAACCAGCGTCGCGCGCAAAGTTTTCCCTACCAGATGCTGGCGGGCACTACCCACGACACCAAGCGCAGCGAGGATGTCCGGGCGCGGCTGAACGTGTTGTCCGAATGTCCCCAGGCGTTTTCCGAATGTCTGCAACGCTGGGCGCGCATGAACCGGCGCTATCTGACTGAGATGGATGGCGCGCGCATGCCCAGCGCTCACCATGAATACCTGCTCTACCAGACCTTGGTCGGTACCTGGCCCGGTGATGCCAAGGCGCGGGAGCCGGATTATGCCGATCGCATGGTGGCCTACCTGCAAAAGGCCGCGCGCGAAGGCAAGGAGCAAAGCTCTTGGTTTTCACCTGATCCGACCTATGAAGCGGCGCTGGAGCGCTTCGTAAGGGGGATTCTGGAATCCGGCGCCAACAATCCATTCCCGGAGGATCTCGCCCGCTTCGTCGCGCCCCTGATCCCATTCGGACAATGGAACAGCCTGTCCCAGAGCGCGCTCCAGCTGACCGTACCCGGTATGCCCGACATCTATCAGGGCACCGAGCTGGAGACCTTGACCCTGGTGGACCCGGACAATCGCCGCCCGGTGGATTACGAAAAACGTCAGCAGGCCTTGGCGCGCTTGCAGGCTATCGCCGATCCGCGAGAACGCTGGGTGGCGGTCACGACGGATCATGCCGGCGATTCGCTGAAACTGCATTTGATCCAGACGGTGTTGAACCTGCGCCGCCAGGATCCGGAACTGTTTCAGCGGGGCAGCTATATGCCGCTTACGGTGATGGGGCCGGCGGCAGACCATGTGTGCGCTTTGGCTCGGCTCTGGGAGGGTCGCGCCGCGGTGGTGCTGGCGCCGCGCCTGCTCCATACCTTGTGCGCCGGAGATGCGACGCGCCTGACAAGTGCGCTGTGGACAGACACGCAACTGAAGACGGAGGCCGCACTGCCTGCCGGCCCTTGGCGTGATCTGCTGACGGGCGAGTTATGGCCTGCTCTTGCGGAAGGGGATCTCGCCGGCGTATTCACCCAGGCACCCTTGGCCCTGTTGGTCAGCGGCGGGTGAACTGTCTTTCGAAACACCCAGGATGACGCTGTCTGCCTCTGCGGGATGCTGATTGCACGTGGAGAAGATCGTTGGGGGTGATTCGGCCTGGAACGCAGACCGATGACGTATCCGCAGCTGGCTCTGCGTTGTCATGCACGCTCTGCTTCCCGAACAAACATCGGTTGCATCCATGGTCAATCAGCTCACATGAACGCCTTCATGGGGGCATTTCCGCTTTCTGGGGAACCCTGGGCGATTATCGCGTTCCAAACTTTCGCAGGCATGACGCCAGGCCTTCGCCAAGGGATTCCGCCGGGCTCAATGTGATTTTTTCAGCAAAGGGGCATGATCAGGCCTGATGCGTCGGGTTTGTCATTTATTTTCCAGGTCAGCCCAGCGCCCAGTTTTTCATCAGCGAAGCCGGGACCGCACGATGCAAGCGATCGAGATGGCCTTCAAAGCATAAAAGGCGTTTCTCCCCGGGGTTCCTGCCCGCCGCACTCATACTGCCAGACAGGAAGACTTTATGAAAAATACCAGACCCACGCCGCAAATTCTGGAGAGCCCCTTACTCACCGATCATGACATCTATCTATTCCGGGAAGGCGCACATACCCGTCTCTATGAGAAGCTGGGAGCTCACCCGTGTCGCATTGATGGCGTTGACGGTTTCCAGTTTTCACTCTGGGCGCCGAATGCCAAGGCAGTTTCGGTCATTGGGGAGTTCAATTCCTGGGACAAGCAAGCCAATTCCCTGCACCTGCGTGAGGATGGTTCCGGCATCTGGCAAGGCTTCGTTGCAAGCATCTCTCCAGGAAGCTCCTACAAGTTTCACATCCAGTCCCGTGTTGACGATTATGTTGTGGACAAGGCAGATCCCTTTGCCTTTCGCAGCGAACAACCGCCCCAGACCGCGTCGCGATTGTGGACCCTGGACTATGCTTGGCAGGATGCCGAGTGGATGAAGCGTCGGCGCAATGCCAATGCGCTGGATGCGCCGATTTCGGTGTACGAGGTTCATCTGGGTTCATGGCGCCGCATCCCGGAAGAGGATAATCGTTCACTCAGCTATCGTGAGATGGCGCCCCTGTTGGCCGAGCATGTGAAGATGCTTGGTTTTACCCATGTCGAATTGTTGCCAGTCACAGAACACCCGTTTTATGGCTCCTGGGGTTATCAGACCACGGCTTATTTCGCGCCGACCGCACGCTATGGCACACCCCAGGACTTCATGTATCTCGTTGACTATCTGCATCAGGAAGGCATCGGTGTGATCCTGGACTGGGTGCCATCCCATTTTCCCAGCGATGAGCACGGCCTGTCCTATTTCGACGGCACCCATCTGTTCGAACATGCCGATCCGCGTCAGGGCTTCCACCCGGAATGGAACAGCGCCATCTTCAACTATGGCCGCAATGAAGTGCGCTCATTTTTACTGTCCAGTGCGCTGTTCTGGCTGGATAAATACCATATCGATGGTCTGCGGGTGGATGCCGTGGCGTCCATGCTGTATCTCGACTATGGCCGCAAGGAAGGAGAATGGATTCCCAATGTGCATGGGGGTCGGGAAAACCTCGATGCCATGCAATTCTTGCGCAAGCTCAACGAGGCTGTTTATCAGGATCATCCCGATACGCAGACCATTGCGGAGGAGTCCACTGCCTGGCCGATGGTCTCGCGACCAACCTATGCCGGCGGTCTCGGCTTCGGGATGAAATGGAACATGGGCTGGATGCACGATACGCTCAAGTATTTCCAACAGGATCCCATCCATCGCCGTTACCACCATGGCCAGATTTCGTTCAGCATCTGGTATGCCTTCACCGAGAATTTCCTGCTGCCTCTTTCACACGATGAAGTCGTGCATGGCAAGGGCGCGCTGATCGGCAAGATGCCCGGGGATGAGTGGCAACAGTTTGCCAATCTGCGCCTGCTGTATGGCTATATGTGGGCGCATCCCGGCAAGAAGCTTCTGTTCATGGGCAGCGAATTCGGACAGCGGCGCGAGTGGCAACACGAGGAAAGCCTGGAATGGCACGTGGTGCAATACCCCTTGCATGGAGGCGTGCAGCGTTGGGTCGGTGATCTCAATCGTTGCTATCGGACACTGCCCGCGCTACACGATCTGGATTTCAGCGGAGAGGGTTTTTCCTGGGTGGATTCCCAGGATTGGGAAAAATCGATCTTGAGCTTCGTGCGCCATGGGAAGAGCCCAAAAGACACCGTCCAGGTGGTCTGCAATTTCACCCCGGTGCCACGTTTCAATTATCAGGTGGGCGTGCCACATGGCGGACAGTGGCAGGAAGTCCTCAACAGTGATGCGGCGATCTATGGCGGCAGCAATGTCGGTAATTTTGGCATGCTCGAAGCGGCGCCGATTGCCATGCAAGGCCACTTCCATTCCCTGTCTTTGGTCTTGCCGCCGCTCGCCGTGCTCTATTTGAAACCCATTTCTGAAAACTGAAGGAGGCCACGATGCCAGAAACCGGAATGGGTGATGGGCGCGCGCGCGTTGTCATCGAAGGCGTCACGCCGGAAGTGGATAGCGGTCGCTTTGCCATCAAGCGGGTGATCGGGGAGAGCGTTCAGGTCGAGGCATCCATTTTCTGTGATGGACATGATGTGCTGAGCGCGATTCTGTGTCATCGATCGCGCGGCGCGTCCGTATGGCAGGAAACAGCCATGCAGGCGCTGGGCAATGACCGCTGGCAGGCAGCCTTCCAGGTCGAAGAACTGGGTACGTATGAATACACCTTAAGCGGCTGGGTGGATCATTTCCTGACCTGGCGTCACGATTTCCTGCGGCGCGAAGACGCACAGGATATTGCCATTGCCTTGCAAATGGGCGCCGACCTGATCGGCGCTGTTGCACAACGGGCGCCAGGGCCGGAAAGCAAGCGCCTGGTCGACTATGCCAAAGCTTTGCGAAGTGCAGGCGCCCCGACCGAGGGGCGCGCCATTGCGGTGGATCCCGAGCTTGCGCGATTGATGGCTCGCCATGCGGAGCGCCGCCATGTCACGGAATATGACCGCATTCTGCGCGTGACGGTCGACCCGGTTCAGGCGCGTTTTTCAAGTTGGTATGAGCTTTTTCCGCGTTCCTGCACCACTGCCGAGCTACCGCATGGCAATTTTGCCACCTGCGAAACCCGCCTGCCATACATCGCCAGCATGGGATTTGACGTGCTTTATCTGCCCCCCATTCATCCGATTGGGATCAGTTTCCGTAAAGGACGCAACAATGCCCTCACCGCCGGGCCGGATGATCCGGGCTCGCCTTGGGCGATCGGCGCCGCCGATGGCGGTCACAAGAGCATCCATGCCCAGCTCGGCACTTTGGCCGATTTTCAGCGCTTCATGCTGCGCGCCCGCGAGCACGGCATTGCGCTGGCCATGGACATCGCCTTCCAGTGCTCGCCGGATCATCCCTATGTGCGGGAGCATCCGGCATGGTTTCGGCATCGTCCGGATGGCACGGTGCAATACGCAGAAAACCCCCCCAAGAAATATCAGGACATCTATCCCTTCGATTTTGAAAGCGAGGATTGGGCAGGCCTGTGGGCGGAATTGAAAAGCATCATTGACTTTTGGATCGAGCAGGGCGTGCACATTTTCCGCGTCGATAACCCGCACACCAAGCCGTTTCCCATGTGGGAGCATTTCATCCGCGTAATCAAGCAGGATCATCCGGAGGTGATTTTCCTGGCGGAAGCCTTTACCCGGCCGCGCGTCATGCATCGCCTGGCCAAGGTCGGTTTTACCCAGTCCTATACCTATTTCACCTGGCGCAACACCAAGCGCGAGTTGATCGAGTACTTCACTGAATTAACCCAGGATGATTCACGGGAATATTTCCGGCCCAATCTCTGGCCCAATACACCGGATATCCTGAGTGAATTTCTGCAGTACGGAGGGCGCCCAGCCTTCATGCTGCGCGCTGGTCTAGCGGCTACTCTGGGCGCCAATTACGGCATTTATGGCCCGGCTTGTGAACTGATGGTGAACCAGGCGCGCGAACCGGGCAGCGAGGAATACCTGGATTCCGAAAAATACCAGGTACGACACTGGGATTTGCAGCGGGCGGATAGTCTCAGCGGATATTTCGCTCGTCTGAACCGGATTCGCAAGGAGAATCCGGCCTTGCAGCGCGATTGGAACCTGCGTTTTCATGAGGTCGATAACGAACTCCTGCTGTGCTACAGCAAGTCTTATGAGACTGCCTCAGGTGAGCTCAACACGCTCGTTATGGTTGCCAATCTCGATCCGCACAATATCCAGTCCGGATGGATCGACCTGCCTCTTGCGGCTTTCGGGATCGAGGCCGAAAGCGGCTACCAGGCACACGATCTGCTTTCCGATGCCCGCTATATATGGCAGGGTCCCCGAAATTTCGTGCGCCTGGATCCTGCCATCTCACCACTTCACATTCTGCGGCTGCGCCGGCGCCTGCGTAGCGAACACGATTTCGATTACTTCCTGTAAACGGAGCAGCCTATCCATGGAATCAGGAATAATGATGCCCGAAAGTCCCAAGCGCGAAGCAACGGTGGATTGGTGGGACGACCCGCTGTGGTACAAGGATGCCGTCATCTATGAACTGCATGTCAAGGCGTTTTTTGATAGCGATAATAATGGCGTCGGCGATTTCCGCGGACTGACGAAAAAGCTCGATTATTTGCAGGATCTCGGCGTCAATACCCTATGGCTGTTGCCATTCTATCCCTCACCCTTCAGGGACGACGGCTATGACATCGCCGACTACCATAACGTCGATCCGAAATACGGGACGCGCGCCGATTTCAAGAATTTCGTGCGCGAAGCCCACCGGCGCCGGCTGAAGATCATCACCGAACTGGTCATCAATCACACCTCTGATCAGCATCCGTGGTTTCAGGCTGCCCGCAAGGCGCCGCCCGGTTCCTCCAAACGCAATTTCTATGTCTGGAGTGACACGGAAAAGAAATTTGCGGATACACGCATCATCTTTACCGACACCGAAAAATCCAATTGGGCCTGGGATGATGTTGCGCAAGCCTATTATTGGCATCGCTTCTTTTCACACCAGCCAGATCTGAACCACAATAATCCGGCCGTTGTCGATGCAGTGATCCGGGTCATGCGATTCTGGTTGGATATGGGCGTGGATGGTCTGCGGCTGGATGCAATTCCCTATCTGTGTGTGCGGGAAGGAACCAGTAATGAGAACCTGCCGGAAACGCACGAAGTCATCAAGAAAATCAGGGCAGTGATTGACGCAAACTATCCCAATCGCATGCTGCTGGCTGAAGCCAATCAGTGGCCCGAGGATGTGCGTGAATATTTCGGTGAAGGCGATGAATGCCACATGGCCTATCATTTCCCGCTGATGCCGCGCCTGTACATGGCGATTGCCCAGGAGGACCGCCATCCCATCGTCGATATCATGGCTCAGACGCCGGAGATCCCGGACTCTTGTCAATGGGCCATTTTCCTGCGCAATCACGATGAGCTGACGCTGGAAATGGTCACCAGCCGCGAGCGGGATTACATGTACAGCATGTATGCCGTTGATCCGTTGATGCGGGTCAATGTGGGTATTCGCCGTCGCCTGGCGCCGCTCATGGAAAACAATCGCGAAAAGATCGAATTGATCAACTTCTTGCTGATGACCATGCCGGGCTCGCCCATCCTCTACTATGGCGATGAGATCGGCATGGGTGACAATTTTTATCTTGGTGACCGCAACAGCGTGCGCACCCCCATGCAATGGAGTCCCGATCGCAATGGCGGCTTTTCTCGGGCCGATCCGCAGCGTTTGTTTCTGCCGCCCATGATGGATCCCATTTATGGGTATGAGGCGGTCAGCGTCGAAGCCCAGATGCGCAATCCATCATCGCTGTTGAACTGGACCAAACGCCTCATTGCGGCGCGCAAGAATTACCGCGCCTTTGGCAATGGCACCCTGCGACTGCTGGATCCCGGCAATCGCAAGATCCTGGCCTATGTGCGCGAATGGGAGGATGAGAAAATCCTGTGCGTGACCAATCTGTCGCGCACGGCACAGCCCGTGGAGCTGAATCTCGCCGATTTCAAGGGTCGCGTTCCCGTTGAATTGGTGGGTCAAGCCGCCTTCCCGCCGATCGGTGATCTGCCTTATCTTTTGACCCTGAAGGGCTATGGTTATTACGCATTTCGCCTGGCCACCGATGTCGAGGCACCCAATTGGCATCAGGATTACCTGCCCAACCGTGAATTGCCGGTGCTGGTGCTGACCGAAGGCTTCCTGACTTTCCTCAGCGGCCGGAGTATTGCCAGCGCAGTCCGCCGCGCTATCGCCAGCCGCACCCAATCACAGCTGCAACATGAAATTTTGGCCCCCTATCTGCGCGGCAAGCGTTGGTTTGCCGGCAAGGATCGCACCATCATCCGAATCGACATTCGCGAGCAAAGTGAGTGGCGCGATGGTGAGGGTCAGTGGTTGTTGACGCTGATCGAGGTGCATTTCAGCGAAGGAGACCCGCAGCTTTATTTCCTGCCGCTGGCCATGGCATGGGAGGATGAAACAAGCGAAGAAAAATTGCGGGCGCTACTGCCTTGGACCTTGGCGAAGGTGCGGGAAAAGGCGCGCATGGGCGTTCTCTATAGCGGTTATGGTGACAACGGATTTTGTCGCGCCCTGGTAAGGGCAATGGCGCGTGGCACAAGTGTGCCGCTGGGCGAGGGCAGCCTGCACTTCCAGGCCACGGGCGCCATCCCCGATCTGGCTGCGCTGGCCGACGAACCGGTTTATCACCCGGCGCTCGAACAGAGCAACATTGCGGTGTTGTTCGGTGAGCGCCTGTTCCTCAAATGCTATGGCCGCCTGCAGCGTGGTACCAACCCGGAAGTGGAGGTCGGCCGTTTCCTCACCCAGCAGGCCGCGTACGGTCATGCTGTGCCCGTCGGCGGCTTCATGGAATACCGATCCCCGACGGGTGACACCATCGACCTGGCGCTGCTGCAATCCTTTCTCGCGAATCAGGGCTCAGCCTGGAACTATGCGGTCGACTATCTGGAACGCACCCTTGCCGAGCCTTCGCCTGTTTCCGATGACGGTGAACCCAACCAGCACGCTTTCTTCATGCACCAGATGAACAACTTGGGCAAGCGCACTGCAGAACTGCACCAGGCCTTTGGCAAGGCGACGGGCAATCCGGCATTCGATCCGGAACCGGTAACAGCTGCAGACCTGGACCGCTGGTTCGAGGCCGTACGCCAGGACGCGGTGCAGACCTTCGATCGCCTGGAAAGCCGACTTGGACAGATCCCGGAAACGCTGCAAACGCCTTGCAAGACATTGCTGTCACAGCGCCCGGTAGTGCTGGCAAGCTTGCGCCCACAGGCGCTGATAGACAGTCAGCTCATGCGCAGTCGCTATCACGGTGACTACCACTTGGGTCAAGTGTTGCGGGTCCAGGACGACTTCATCATCACCGACTTTGAAGGCGAACCCGCTCGCCCCCTTGCCGAACGGCGGGCGAAGCATTCCCCGTTGCGAGACGTTGCCGGTATGTTGCGTTCCTTCAGCTATGCCGCCGCGCTCGCTGTCCAGCGCAGCACGACGGAGCGACCGGGGGATCGGGACGGCTTGGTGCGTCAAGCCATAGCGTGGGAACAACAGACCGCCCAGTCTTTTCTGGAAGGCTATCGCAGCGACATTGTGGGGTGTCCCACTTGGCCGACCGATGAGGAGGCCATCGCGCAGCTGATGCGATTGTTCCTGATCGAGAAAGCCTTGTATGAGATCCGCTATGAACTGGACAACCGACCTGATTGGGTGGTCGTGCCAGTGGCAGGGCTGCTTCGCCAACTGGAAAACATTTCAATGCAACGGCGCTTGTAAGGTGCTTCAAGGTGAGTTCAGCCGCACGAATCGGGAGGCTGAACAGTGAAACCACAACACTGACCTGTAGCCCCGGTGAGCCGGTAAGGAATGCCTTTTGATGGTGCTTTTAGCGCACCAATTTCGATAGAGCCTTATTTTTTGGTGCGAGATTGCCCAGCACGGGTGCCATGTTGCCGGTGCGACGGCGATGCTGAGTGACCATTTCTTCTCTCAATCCGGGGGCAAATTCAGGAGAGGTGGTTCGATCTCTCTGTGGAAAAGAATAAAAACAAGGAACTAAGCCGCTTGGTCATGCCGGGAAGGCGTCTCGAAAATGGCTGGCCCTGGATTGAAGCACGGCTGGGGCAGGGATTTCCGGATGGCATGAGTCGTGCCCTTTTATGGCGCAGATCTTGCTTGTTGCTCTGAGATCTATCGCATGCGCCCCGGAGTCTCCATGTCCGAAAAACTCAATTTGCTGTCCTTCAAGGGCAATATGCGCATCCTGCACCTGAGCTGGATTGCCTTTTTCATCTCCTTCGCGGTCTGGTTCAACCATGCGCCGCTAATGTCCACCTTGCGCCAGAATTTCGGACTGAGTGATCAGGAGGTCGGCATCCTGCTGATCCTGAACGTGGCGCTGACCATTCCGGCGCGCATCGTGGTCGGCATGCTGGTGGATCGCTTCGGCCCGCGACGGATGTTTACCCTGATTCTGGTCAGTGCCGGACTGATCTGCTTTTCCTTCGCGCTTGCCCAAAACTTCACGCAACTCGCGGCAACTCGCTTTCTGCTCGGCTTCGTCGGTGCGGGCTTCGTGGTAGGCATTCGCATGATCGGCGAGTGGTTTCCTGCTCGCCAGACCGGCATCGCCCAGGGCATCTATGGCGGCTGGGGTAATTTCGGCTCGGCGGCCTCGGCCATGCTGCTGCCCGCGCTGGCGCTGTGGTACGGCGGCGCAAATGGCTGGCGATTCGCCATTGCGACCACGGGCGTGGTGGCCATCGGCTATGGTCTGTTTTATTACCGGTCGGTGGAGGACACCCCCAAGGGCTCGACCTACTTCAAGCCCAAGAAGATGGGCGCGATGGAAGTCACCAGTCGGGGCGATCTGTTGCTTTATCTGCTGATGAGCCTGCCCATTTATGGCGCGCTGGGTTTGCTCGTGTGGAAACTGTCACCGGTCGGCCTCAACTGGTTCGGCATGCCGCTGACCATCGCCCTTTATGCTGGCATCGCCGCAATCTATGCCTACCAGGCGTGGCACATCTATCTGGTCAATCGCGAAATACTTTCCAAGCCGGTGCCCGAACTGTTTCGCTATCGTTTCCGCCAGGTGGCAATTCTGGATTTGGCCTATCTAGTGACCTTTGGCTCTGAACTGGCACTGGTCTCGATGCTGCCGCTGTTCTACCTCGATCAGTTTCACCTCTCGCCGGTGATGGCGGGCATTCTGGCGGGGATTTATCCGGTGATGAATCTGATTGCACGGCCGGCGGGCGGTATCCTGAGCGATCGCATCGGTCGCCGCCGCAGCCTGCTGTTGCTGTTCACCGGCATCACCGGCAGCTTCCTGTTGTTGGGGCAGGTATCACCGGAGTGGCCGGTGGCGCTGGTGGTGGCCAACACCCTGTTGTGTGGCCTGTTCGCCAAGGGCGGCTCCGGGGCCGTGTTCGCCATGGTGCCGTTGATCCAGCGCCGCATGACCGGCCAGATTGCGGGCATGGCGGGGGCCTACGGCAACGTCGGCGGGCTGGTGTTCCTGACGGTGCTGTCCTTCGTCTCGCCGCAAGGCTTCTTCATGGTCATCGGCGGCGCGGCGCTGGTTGTGCTGGTGCTGGTGGCGCTGCTGCTGCTCGAACCACGCGGAGAGACGGCAGAAATCCTGCCCGATGGCACCGTGCAACTGATCAAGGTGGGCTGAGCAGGCGTGGCAAGGAATTCTGGAAGCCTGCTGCGCCGGCTGGGACCCATCCGGGCATGAGCACGACGACGAGGGATTTGGTATCGATTGGCCAGTATTCAGATCGTGGGGTGAAGACCGAGAACCAGGACAGCTATGGCGTGCTGGTGCCCGAGTCGCCCCTGCTGGAGAGCAAGGGCATCGTCGCGGTCATGGCCGATGGGGTCAGCGGCAGCGAGGCCGGGCGCATCGCCAGCGAGACCACGGTCAAGAGCCTGTTGCACGATTACGCCTGCACCGCCGAATCCTGGACGGTGAAGACTTCGGTGGAGAAGGTGTTGCAGGCGACCAACCGCTGGCTCTGCGGCCAGGGTGGCGGGAGTCTGCGCCGCAGTTGCGCCACCACCTTGAGCGCCCTGGTGGTCAAGTCCACCACGGCCCATCTCTTCCATGTCGGCGATACTCGCATCTACCGCCTGCGCGGCAGCGAGCTCACCCAACTGACCCAGGACCACCGCATCTGGCTGTCGGAGGAGAAAAACTTCCTGACTCGGGCGCTGGGCATCGACCTGCATCTGGACATCGATTACCGTCATTTTCCGGTCGAGGTGGGCGATACCTTCATTTTCACGACCGACGGCGTCCACGAATATGTCAGCGAACAGGCGCTCATCAATCAGGTCCTGACCCACGCCGCTCATCTGGATCGGGCGGCCCGGGAGATTGCCACCGCCGCCCTGCGCGCGGGTAGCCCGGACAACGTGAGCTGCCAGATGGTCCGCTTCGATCACCTCCCGCAGCTCGACGCACGGGCGTGGCTGGACCGCCTGACTGAAAAGCCCTTTCCGCCCGATCTTGAGCCGGGAATGCGGCTGGATGGTTACCGGATCGTGCGCGGGCTGCATGCCAGCGCGCGTAGCCAGGTCTATCTGGCAGTGGATGAGGAAAGTGGGGCCTCGGTGGTGATCAAGACCCCCTCGGTCAACTACCAGGATGATCCGGTTTACCTTGATCTCTTCAGTCATGAAGAATGGGTGGGCAAGCGCCTGCACAGTCCCCATGTGCTGCAGATGATCGAGCCCGTCCGGCCGCGGCAATTCCTGTACAGCGTGTCCGAATATGTCGACGGCCAGACCCTGCGGCAGTGGATGCACGAACATCCCCAGGCGGATCTGCAGGTGGTGCGCGACCTGGTCGGGCAGATCGCCCGTGGCCTGATGGCCTTTCACCGGCTCGAAATGATTCACCAGGATCTCAAGCCGGAGAACCTGATCATCGACCGCCAGGGCACCGTGAAGATCATCGATTTCGGTTCCACCAAGATCGCCGGGGTGGAGGAAATTGCCACGCCGATCCATCGCCTGACCTTGCTCGGTACACGCCACTACACCGCTCCCGAGTACCTGCTGGGCGAGCCATGCAGCGCCCGTTCCGATCTCTTCTCCCTGGCGGTGATCACCTATGAGCTACTGACCGGCCACCTGCCCTTCGGCGAGCGCTATGACGAAACCACGATCCGCCGCCTGCAATACACCTCGGCGCGCCAGTGGGCGCCCGATCTGCCGCTGTGGGTCGACTGGGCGCTGGAAAAAGCGCTGCGACGCAACGCCGTCCAGCGTCAGGAGGAGCTGTCAGAATTCCTCCACGATCTGGCCGAACCCAATCCCGCATTCCTGAGCGCACGCCGGCCACCGCTGCTGACGCGCGCCCCGGTCGACACCTGGCGCGCCCTATTTATCACCAGCCTGCTGGCGAATCTGGTGCTTTTGTTTCTGCTCAGCCGAGTATAGATCTGTGCGCCATGGGTATCCCCTGCTCTTGCGGCACTGAGCAGCGCTTCGACAGGGCGGGCGATAGCAATCGTTGCTGCGCGAATGCATGTTCGCAGTGCTTTAGGTTTTCTGCAAAGCACGGCTCTGTGCGCCCGGCATCTGGTCCTGCGTCAGGGATGGCAGTATCTGCGGGAGATTTCCGAATCGGATGGGCCGGGCAGCTTCGGTCTGCCGCACAGATCGGCGACCGGATTCGCGCCATGTGCCATGGTCGCGTCTGTTTGACAGTCAGAAAGTCCTGCTGGCCATCAACACCGATGCAGACAGCAAACGGAAAGCGTGGGTAACAATCGACGCAAGATTGCATGCCGAAGCATAGGCGCTGACCTGCCTCTACTCGATCGATGCGGTGCAGCTTGGCGCGACGATATCCATCGAGGTGTGCAACAGTCGGGCCGTGCGGATTGCTGTGCCGGAGCTTGATTCAGCCGTTTTCACCCACGTGCGGGGTGCTATTGGCGACCTGGGCCTTGGCCAAGTGGCTCTTGTCCAGGAATTTGTCAAAGTGGATATGGTCGTGGGAGATGCCGGCTTGTTTCAGGACCTCGATGGCGGCATCCAGCATGGGCGGCGGGCCGCACATATAGGCATGGCAGCTGGCGAGATCCGCGACTTCGCGAGTGAGGAATTCGGTGACGAGGCCGCGTGGACCGGTCCAGTCGCTGTCCTCAGGTTCATTAGAGAGCACCGGGATGAAGCGGAATTTTCCCTTCCACTGAGCCGCGATCTGGGCCATGTCGTCCTGGCAATACAGGTCATTCTGGGTACGCGCGCCGAACAGGTAAGTGCAATCGCGCTGCGCCCCGTCCGCCACCGCTTGCTCCAGCAGGGCCTTGATGGGCGCCATGCCGCTACCACCGGCCACGCAGACCATGGGCGCCGTGCCCGAACGCAGGCGGAAATCACCAAAGGGACCACGCAACTCCACCTGCGCCCCGAGGCGATCAGCCTGGTGCAGCCATTCGGTGAAACTGCCGCCGGGCACCTTGCGGATGTGAAACACCGCGAGATTGGCACGTTGGGGATCGGGGCGAGTCGCAAACGAATAGGAGCGAAACTCCTCCAGCACCCCAGGGACCCGCATGTCGGCGTATTCGCCGGCGGTGTATTCCATGGGGCCGTCCATTTCGATACTGATTTCCAGGATGTCGTGGGTCAGCGGCCGCAGCGCCTTGATCACGCCTTGGCGGGTCACCAGCTTGTGCACCGAGGCCTGGGCTTCGGCGGAGAGATCCAAGCCGTCGACCCGGAAGCGGACATCGGAGCGGGGCTGGCACTGGCAGGAAAGGATGTAGTTGGCGCGTAGCTCTTCCTGGCTCAGCAGATAGGTCTTGTCGGTGAATTCCTTCACCTTGCCTTCCAGCAACTGCACCTTGCAGGTGCCGCAACCGCCAACCCGGCAGCTATAGGGAATCGGGATCCCATCGCGCAGGGCGGCCGAGAGGAGAAAGGTTTTCTCGTCGCATTCAATGGGTTTGGCCACGCCCTCGATGTGGACCATATGCGGACCGGTCTTTTTCTTGCCGAACAGCTTGCCGAACATGTCTCTTCCTATCGGACGGGACCCGACGGGTCCGATGAGTGGTTATGTGACGGGGGCGGGCAGACCGAGGGTCAAGGTGAGCGCCAAACCGGCCCCCGACTATAGAAACCGCTCCGGGGACCTGTCAAGAAAGGGCGGGAATCGATGGATTAATGGACTCAAAGCCCAGCTCGGGGGGCGGTCTCGTGCCGCAGGCAAGAAAGAACCCTACAGCAAAACGGTGTACGGCATCGGCGGTTTGTTCCGCGGTATCCGCTCGCGCTTGGATCAGGCAGCCTTCGAGAACGATGAACAGGGCGCGGGCGATGGGCAGGGCATCGCCGACAAAGCGGAATTGATGCTCTTTGCGACCGTTTTCCAGAATGTTGGCCAGAAAATGCTCGGCATCGCGGCGCGCGCGGGTGCGAAATTCCTTGATCAGGTCGCGATCGACTCGCCCGATGCCAATCAGCAGGCCGGAGACGCTTTCCAGGTTTTCCGAGTCGTTGAGCACGCTCTCGATGCCCTGGAAGAATTTCAGCATCTGCTCCTTGGGGGCGTCGGCGCCGGCCATGGGACCGTAGATATGAGCGACGAACAATTTGCGCAGACGTTTGACGCACTCGACGAACAGGGCTTCCTTGTTGCGGAAATACCAGTACATCGCGCCCTTGCTGAGGCTGCAGGCCTTGGAGATCTGGTCGATCGAGACACCGTCGTAGCCATAGCGACCGAACATCTCGAAGGCGGTTTGCAGGATCCGCTCGCGAGTTTCGGTGTCAATGGTAGCGGGTTTGGTGGGCGGGGCCATAGGGGGGCGGGTACTCATGCGCGCATTCTTTAATTGATCAATTTAATATAAAAATGCCCAAGATGGCAATATTTTGAATATAGAGCGCTCGTGCCATCTATGCGACAATTTGGCATCTTCAGACGCTGTTGAATCGCCGTACGATGTCATTATCTCCCGCCCAATCGCCTGCCGCCCTGATCCAGCGGCGATTGTTGTTGATCTGCGTCTTGGTTGGCGTGATTGTGTTGTTTATCGGTACGCAACGGCTGCTTTTGCAAATCCGTCAGGTGGAGGGTTTCCGTCCCGTCCCGGCCGAGGTGGTGGATCGCGGCGTGCGCGCGGCTGAGGCAGAGCGCTTTTTGCCGTTTGTGGCCTATCGGTTCAGCTTGGGCACCGATGTGCTGCGCACCGACCAGCTGTTTGCGCGTCGGGTCACCATGTCGCAAGAGGCGGCAAAACGTGCCATTGCACCCTATGCCGTCGGTCAATGGGTGACGGCCTACTACAACCCAGAGGCGCCGGAGCAAACCTTCCTGCGCCTGAACCTGGCCTTCGGTCCCTATGTGTTCTGCCTCATGGGCGTGGCGATGTTGGCCACGGGGTTGGCCCTGTCACGCTGGCAGGGGCGCCATGGCATTAAGCTTGAGCCAGCGCCGCGCACGCGTGCCATCGCCGCGTTAGCCTGCGCGGTCGTCTGGCAACTCGGCGGGGCCATGGTCTGGGGTCATTATCTCCATCGTCAGCCAGCACCCTATCCCGGGACCGTCTGGCTGGTGCTGCCGTTGTATGTCTTGGGCGGGCTGGTGCCGTTGATCGTGGCCCTGCATTTCGCCCGGCTGCAACGGGCGCGAAATCAAGCGGCGCGCGCGTGATGGGCCTGATAGACATCGGCGCCAACCTGACGCACGACAGCTTTGCCGCCGATTGCGGGGCGGTGCTGGCGCGGGCTGAAGCGGCGGGCGTGACGAGACTGGTAGTTACCGGCAGTTCGCTTGACTGCAGCCGCGCAGCTTTGGCGCTGGCTCAGGCGCAACCTCACGCGTTGCGTTGCACCGCCGGGGTACACCCCCATCACGCCGCCCATCAGACTCCCTCGGCCCTGGCCGAGCTGGCCACCTTGTGGGACGCGCCCGAGGTGGTGGCGGTCGGGGAAACGGGTTTGGATTTCTTTCGCGATTTTTCGCCCCGCAGTGAGCAGGAACGGGTTTTCGAGTGGCATCTGGAACAGGCGGCGCGCACTGGCTTACCGCTGTTTTTGCATGAACGCGACGCCCACGCGCGGTTTTTGCCAATGATCCGTGCTTGCCGCGACCTGCTGAGCGACGCGGTGGTGCACTGCTTCACGGGCGATCGCGCCGCGCTCTACGCTTACCTGGATTTGGGACTGTACATTGGAATCACCGGCTGGATCTGCGATGAGCGCCGTGGCGCGCATCTGCTGGAACTGGTGCGTGATATCCCTGCCGGGCGCCTGCTGATCGAAACCGATAGTCCTTATCTGTTGCCACGGGATTTGCGGCCCCGGCCGCGCGATGGACGTAATGAGCCGGCTTTCCTGCCCCATGTGCTTGCCGCTGTGGCGCGAGCGCGGGGCGATGACCCAACGCTTTTGGGGCAACAGACGACCACCAATGCGCGGCGGTTTTTCCGTTGGCCCGCCGAAACCGACGTAGCCGTGGCCGAAGTGCTTTCTTCCCAGGGTCGGTGATACGGCCGAACGAGTCCATCAATCGAGTCCTGAACGCAGCGGCGGCGGGTTTCCCTTAGCTTGTGGAGTGCATCCCCATGAATCAGTTGCAGCAGTTGCGCGCCTACACCACGGTGGTGGCCGATACCGGCGACATCGAGGCCATCGGCCGCTATAGGCCCACCGACGCGACCACCAATCCCTCCCTGATTCTCGCCGCAGCGGGGCAAGACGCCTACCGGCATTTGGTGGCGGAGGCGATGCATTTCGGTGCGGCCCAGAGCGGCACGGCTGCTGAGCGGCTGGATGCGGCCATGGACAAGCTGGCGGTGAACTTTGGCGTGGAGATTCTGCGTCTGGTACCGGGACGGGTGTCGACCGAGGTGGACGCGCGGCTGTCCTTCGATGTGCCGGCGAGCCTCGCCAAGGCACATCGCCTCATTGCGCTCTATGAGCAGGCCGGGATCGGGCGCGAACGAGTGCTGATCAAGCTGGCCAGCACCTGGGAGGGGATCGAGACCGCGCGGGTGCTGGAACGTGAGGGGATCCACTGCAACATGACGCTGCTGTTCTGTCTCGCCCAGGCCGTTGCCTGCGCCGAGGCGGGGGCGCAGCTCATTTCCCCCTTCGTCGGCCGGATCACCGACTGGCACCGGCAGCACGACGGGGTGGATGGCTATCCGCCCGAGGCCGATCCCGGCGTCGGCTCGGTTGCCCACATCTTCACCTATTTCAAGAAATACGGTCACGACACGGAAATCATGGGGGCAAGCTTCCGCCATGTGGGGCAGGTGACGGCGCTGGCGGGCTGCGACCTGCTCACTATTGCACCCGGCCTGTTGGCCGAGCTGGAGGCCAACGAGGCGCCGTTGCCGCGCCGCCTGGACCCGGCGGCCGCGAAGGTGGCCAATGTGCCCCGCCTCGAACTTTCCGAAAGCCGTTTCCGCTGGCTGCTGAACGAGGACGCCATGGCCACCGAGAAACTGGCCGAAGGCATCCGCCGTTTCGCCGTCGATGCCGTGAAGCTGGAGCGCCAGCTCGGGGTGTTGGCGGATTGAAGCTAAGTCTGGCGTGTGCGGCAGCCTGTGATGCTGTCGTTTCAGCTGACGATCGGGGAACGAATGGCCGGAACACCTTTGTTCAAGACGGTCCAGTGTGCGCTGAGATTGGCGCGGGTAGACCATCGCGGCAAGTCTTGACGCCGATGCGGGGGTGACCCGCTGGCAGGAAACGGCGGCCCTGCCCAGCCGCCGGGAATTTCTGTTGACCTCGACACTGGCTTTGGTGGGTGCTGCCACAGCGTGTGTACCACTGGCGCTGTAGCGCCCCGGCGGGGCCGATGTGGCCATGATGATGGGTGCCGGCATTGCCAGTTTGACGGCTGTCTATCGCTTGTCCAGGCCGGGATCAAGGTGAACAGGCCTGTCAGTCCAGGGCGTGCACCATGATGCGGTTGCGGCCTTGGTTCTTGGCTTGATAGAGTGTCTGGTCGGCCAGTTTCAACAGGTCTTCCGCCTCCATCTGCGTTTCAATGCCCACGTGGGCGATCCCGATGCTTACCGTGACGCGAGGCGCGACCGGCGAGTCATCATGAGCGATATCCAGCGCCTGGATGTTCGCCATGATGCGTCGAGCCACCTGTTCGGCACCTTCGATCGCAGTGTCCGGTAGCAGCACCACGAATTCCTCTCCCCCGTACCGCGCCGTGAGATCGTTCAGGCGCAGCGTCGCACGACGGATGGCGTCAGCGACCTGGCGCAGACATTCGTCGCCGGCGCTGTGGCCGTAGCGGTCGTTATAGGCCTTGAAAGCGTCGATATCGATCAGCAGCAGGGCAAGGCCGCTATGTTCTGCCGGATCGCTGCTGCGTTGGCTCGCTGTGATGCTCCGCACATGCCGGAGCCATTCCCGGCCCAGAGTTTCGTCGAGACAGCGGCGATTCGCCACGCCCGTGAGGCCATCCGACAGGGAAACCTGACGCAGGCTGTCGTTGGCTCGTATTAACTCGCGAGAGCGCAGGTCCAGGGCCAGTTTTTGCTCCCTGATCAGGCGGTTCTGTTCGGCCTGTTGTTTGTAGAGTTGCGCCAAGTGCTCACGACGCCGGCGCTGAAAGCCGTTGGCCATCGCCATCACGGTGGTGATGGCCAGTGCGCTGACCACAAACAAGAATTCCTGTTCCGGTCGGAGCAGGCTGTCCTCGCCTCCCACGGCAACATAGAGGCCATGGACGAGCAGGGTCGTCACGACGCCCGTGAGCAGGCTGGCGCGGCCGCCGAAATTCATGCCCAGATAACATTGCATGGTTACCAGACCCAGCAGACAGCCAAAGGCAGCAAGATAACCGTACTGGTCCAGGCGGATGAAATGGAGCATCAGGCCGAATTGAATGCCGCTAACGAGCAAGGTGATCCACGGTAGTGGGAGGGGGAACCGGCGCAGCAGCCTGGGTTGAAGAAAAGGCTGGATCAGCAGAGCAGTCCCCATCCCTGAAAGGATCAGCGGTGCGATGTCGCCCATGTTGAGGCGGGTAAGGCCAAGATCATGGGCCAGAACAGACAGCAACCCCACCATGCCCCAGAACAGGGTGCTTGCCAGCGCGGCTTGGCGAGCAATCCGCGATTTGCGCCTCAGATCTGCCGGCGTGTCGGCAAAAGGGCTTGAGAGGGCGAGGGAAGAGTCAGCGAGTCGCTGACGCACTGGGCAATTGGTCATTTGATCATCGTCCTCGCCCGTCCCTGGCAAAGCGTTCAATATGTTCCGAATACCCACCTCGCGATTCATGCGCGGCATTCGTCACAGCTTCATTGCAGTTGACTCGGCCCATCATCAATGCCTGTACCTGCGGTTTCATCATAGTTGGTCTACGGGCCATAAAAAAACCCTGGCCGGACAAGCAGCCAGGGTTTTGATGGTGCAAACGGCATTGGATGGTTGGCCAATCCAGTGCCCAACACGACTCAGCGCAGTTCTTTCGAACTCTTGCCCAGCACCTGACGAGCGACGATGAGCTGCTGGATCTGCTGGGTGCCCTCGAAGATGTCCAGGATCTTCTGATCCCGCGCCCAATTTTCCAGCAGGTGCACCTCGCTGTAGCCCAGGTTCCGGGTCAGCTCCACGCAGCGCAACACGATGTAGTTGCCCACGCGGCCGGCTTTGGCCTTGCACATGGACGCTTCTTTCGAGTTGGGCTGGCCGTTGTCGGCCATCCAAGCGGCGCGCATGGTCAGAAGATAGGCCGATTCCCATTCGGATTCCATCCACTCGATCTCGGCGCGCAGGGCATCGTTGGCCCAGCGCGACTTGCCGTAGTCGATGACGACGCCTTCCTTCGCCAGCAGCTCCTTGGTCAGGTCCAGCGAGGCGCGGGACACGCCCAGGGACATGGCGGCCACTGGCGGACGGGTGTTGTCGAAGGTCTGCATGACCCCGCCGAAGCCTTCCTTCTTGTCCTTGATTTCCGCCGAACCCAGCAAGTTTCCGGCCGGCACGCGGACGTTGGTGAAGGTGATGGCTGCCGTGTCGGAGGCACGGATGCCCATCTTCTTTTCCAGGCGCACCAGTTGCACGCCGGGCAGGTCCTTGGGCACGACGAAAGATTTGATGCCGGCCTTGCCCTGGGTCGGGTCGATATTGGCCCACACCACCACGTGACTGGCGCGGCCGCCGGCGGTGATGTAGATCTTCTCGCCGTTGATGATGTAATCGTCACCGTCTTTCTTGGCGGTGGTCTTGATGTTGCCGGCGTCCGAACCGGTGCCCGGCTCGGTGATGGCCATGGCGGCCCAGCACTTGCCGAACTGTTCCTTCTGCTCCGGCGTGCCGGCCGCCATGATGGCGGCATTGCCCAGGCCCTGGCCGGGGATGGCCAGCGCCAGGCCGGCGTCGCCCCAGCACATTTCCGTCATGGCGGCGATGGCGATCATGTTGCCGCCGTTCTTGACGCCGGGCTTGGCTTCCTTGTCCTTGCTGCTGCCCCCGAGGCCGCCCATGCCGCCCCCGCCCAGCATGGACTTCA
>JBARUT010000229.1:0-2815 GCA_049645885.1 Candidatus Macondimonas sp. | reverse complement strand
GCTGGACACAGGGTGTACCCAACGCTGGCACAAGGACCCCAGCAACAGCCATGCCATAACGCAATATATTGAATTATTTAATATTTAATGAGGGATTCGCGATTTGATGTCGCGCACACGACATCCTCAAGGCAGCGGAACGGACGAATGTCCGGTATGCGACATGGGGTCAGCGGGGGGGGGCAAAGATGAGAGCGGCGCGGTTCGAGAAGCGCCGCTGCGGACTATCCAGAGAGAGACTGGTGCGACGTCACCGCCGTGGATGAAAAAGCCAAGGGCTCAGAAGCGCTTGACCTCGATGCCGTGCTTGCGGATGGCGTAGCCAATCTGGCGGGGCGTGAGATCCAGTAACCGGGCGGCCTTGGCCTGGACCCAGCCGGACTGCTCCAGGGCATGGATCAGGCGCTCGCGGTCGGGGAGACCCGCATGGAGCGACTCGTCCCCATGATGCGAAAAGTCCTCGACCGCCGTCGGTCGCTCGGCTGGCATGGGAGCGGGTACCACCTCGATCGGAAAAGGCCGTTGCCCCGCACCGTAGGTCTGCAGCACCTGTGAAAAACAGCGATTGCTCTGGCAGGCCAGATTCGACCCGCGCAACACATCGCCGCGAGTCATGGTCCCGGCGCGCTCGATACAGTTTTCCAGTTCGCGCACGTTCCCCGGCCAGTTGCATTCCAGCATGATCTTGAGCGCGTCCGGGCTCAGCATCAGGTGACGTTCATTCTCCCGGTTGAATTTCTCCAGGAAATACTGGGCCAGCAGTGGAATATCCTCGCGCCGATCGCGCAAGGGCGGCAGGAAGAGCGTGACCACGTTGATGCGGTAATAGAGATCGGCCCGGAACTCACCCTTGGCGACGGCTTCTTCCAGGTTCTTGTTGGTGGCGCAGATCAGTCGCACATCCACGTGGATGGGCTTGGTGCCGCCGACCCGCTCGAATTCCCGCTCCTGCAGCACGCGCAGCAGCTTGGTCTGGAAGGCCGGCGAGATTTCGCCGATTTCATCGAGAAACAGCGTGCCACCGTGGGCCAGCTCGAAACGCCCCTTGCGCTCAGTCGTGGCGCCAGTGAAGGAGCCCTTTTCGTGCCCAAACAGCTCGGATTCCAGCAGGGTTTCGGACAGGGCGGCGCAATTGAGCGAGATGAACGGCCGCTCGCGGCGCGGGCTCAGGAAGTGGATGGCGCGGGCAACCACCTCCTTGCCGGTCCCGCTCTCTCCGCGCAACAACGCCGTGGAGCGGCTGGCTGCCACTTGGTGAACTTCGGCAAAAACCTCCTGCATCCGCTTGGACACGCCGATGACGTTTTCCAGGCGGTACTTGCCCTGCAGTTGTTTCTGGAGGCGATGCTTCTCCTCCATGAGCGCGGCGCGCTCGGCCCCGATGTGCTGGTGGAGATGCGCGGTCTGACCAATCAGATTGGCCGCCATCTTGAGCAGGCGGACGATGCGTTCATAGCGCACCGACATGCCACGTGGCGCGCCCCGGGCGACACTGAGCACCCCCACCGTACTGCGCCCCACCTGAATCGGCACGCCGATGAACGCGACCACTTCGTCCCCCAGCGCCTGGGGGGCGCCGGTGCGGTGCAGAAACAGGGGCTCAAGGGAAATATCCGGAACCACCATGGGGATCCCGCTCTTCATGATCTTGCCCGTGATGCCCTCCCCCACCTTGAACCGCCCGCGGGCCTTTTCCTCCGCGGTCAGGCCCGAGGCCTCGAAGATCTGCAATTCGCCGGATTCCTGCATCAGGCTGACCACCGCGCGGCCGTTCAGGTGGCCCGCGAGGATGGTCACGACCTCGCGCATCGTCCGCTGCAGATCCAGGGATGAGCTGAGGACCTTGCTGATCTCATAAATGGTCAGCAGATCAGATTCTTCAGTGTGGGATGCGAGCACGACCATGGGGTGCACCTTAGACGGTATCGCCGAATCTTTGTCCGGGCCAATACTATTGATCTCTTTACCGCTGCATTTGTCAATGGCTTTGATCGGCCCGCGCATCGCTTCACCCACGCCGTGTCGCAAACCCGACAGGCACCGGACATGTCGGGTTTGTACCCTCGGCCCATCCCGCCCATCCCCCACCCAAATCGCGCTCTAAAATGAGATAAATTTCTTATCTTTCATTTTGTTACAAGGATTCGTCGACTCTGGCATCAAAGTTGCGCATGTTGGATCAGGACAGGTCACACGCTGCACAGAAGGACCGGAGACCATGACGATCCTCACCATCCAGGACACCACGCTGCGGGACGGCGAGCAGACCGCAGGGGTGGCTTTTACCCTTGAGGAGAAGCTCGCCATTGCCCGCGCCTTGGTGGCTCTGGGGGTGCCGGAGCTGGAAATCGGCATTCCGGTCATGGGCAGCGACGAGCAGGAAGTCATTCGGGCCCTGCTGGCGCTGAACCTGCCGGCACGACTGGTGGTCTGGGGCCGCATGCGGACCGAGGACATCACCGCGGCGTGCCGCTGTGGCGCCCCCTGCCTGCATTTGTCCATCCCCGTTTCCGACCTGCAGATCCAGCGCAAGCTGGGCCGCAATCGTGAGTTTGTGCTGGCGGCCATCGACCAGCACGTGCGGCAGGCCATCGACTTGGGCTTCGAGGTGAGCGTAGGTGCAGAAGACGCCTCCCGCGCCGACCCTGCCTTTTTGTTGCGGGTGGCCGAACGCGTCCAGGCCGCCGGCGCCCGGCGCCTACGCTATGCCGACACCCTGGGTGTGCTCGACCCTTTCACCACCCGCGAAGTGATCGCACAGTTGCGTCGGGCGGTGGATCTGGAATTGGAGATGCACGCCCACAACGATCTGGGA
>JBARUT010000228.1:0-7468 GCA_049645885.1 Candidatus Macondimonas sp. | reverse complement strand
CCAGCGCTGTTTCTGTGCCATCGACGGCGCCGAGTCCGGAAGCTCGACCGCCATTGAAAGAGGCTCCCCTGGCGACGCCCCAGCCCGATCTGGCGCCGCCTGCTGCCTTGCCGCCGCTCGAAACTTCACCACCTGCCCCGAGGCCCCAACCGGTCGAGGCGCCGGCGCCGGTCCCGACCGTGGGCTGGCTGGGACGCATCCGTGCCGGCTTGAGCAAGACGCGGGCCGGACTGGCTGATGGTCTGGGCACTCTGTTCCTGGGCGGTAAGCGCCTGGACGATGCGCTACTGGAGGATCTGGAAACCCGCTTGCTCGTCGCCGATGTGGGCCTGGATGCCACCCGCAGGATCCTGGATGGCCTGACGGAAAAGCTGGGTCGCAAGGACCTTCTGACGTCGGAGGTGGTGATGAACACCCTGGCTGCGGACATGACGGCGCTGCTTGCGCCATGCGAACAGCCGCTGCGGATTCCCGGTGACGGGCCCAAGCCGTTCGTCATCCTGGTGGTGGGTATCAATGGGGCCGGCAAGACCACCACCATCGGCAAGCTGGCGCATCACCTCAAGGCGGAGGGTCGCAGCGTGCTGCTCGCTGCCGGCGATACCTTCCGCGCCGCTGCGGTGGAACAGTTGCAGACCTGGGGGGCACGTAACGACGTACCGGTCGTGGCCCAGCACACAGGCGCCGACAGTGCTTCGGTGATCTTTGATGCCGTGGCGGCCGGCCAGGCGCGCGGGATGGACGTGGTGATCGCCGATACGGCGGGGCGCCTGCATACCCAGTCCAACCTGATGCAGGAGCTGGCCAAGATCAAGCGCGTGCTGGCCAAGCTGGATCCCGCTGCGCCCCATGAGGTGTTGTTGGTGGTGGATGGGGGTACCGGCCAGAATGCGCTCAATCAGGCCCAGCAATTCCATCAGGCCGTGGGACTCACCGGCGTGGCGATCACCAAGCTGGACGGCACGGCCAAGGGCGGCATGCTGTTTGCCATCGCCCAGAAACTGGCTGTGCCGATTCGCTTCATTGGCGTCGGAGAAGCGATCGAGGACTTGCAGCCCTTCGTGGCCCATGATTTCGTCGCCGCCTTGTTGGGCCTGGACGCTGCGGAGGGGCGGGCTTGAATGGCGGCTGATCCAGGCACCGCGCCAACTGCTGCGAGTCCCATTGTTCGCTTCGTGTCGGTCAGCAAGCGCTATGACCATGGCGGCGACGCGCTCAAGGACGTGAGCTTTGCCCTGCAGCGCGGACAAATGGCATTTCTGACCGGTCGCTCGGGGGCTGGCAAAAGCACCTTGTTGCGACTCATCGCCCTGCTGGAGCGCCCCAGCCGGGGCCAGGTCCAGGTCTGTGGCGCCCAGTTGGCGCAGTTGGCGCGCCGGCAGATTCCCTATCACCGCCGCCGGGTGGGCTTGATCTTCCAGGATCACCGCCTGCTGGCCGATCGCACGGTATTCGAAAACGTGGCGTTACCGCTGATCATCGCCGGTCGCCCGGCGGGCGAGGAGATGGCCCGCCGGGTGCGCGCGGCGCTCGATCAGGTGAGTTTGTTGCATCGCGAAACCGCCTGTCCGCCGACGCTTTCCGGCGGTGAACAGCAACGGGTGGGCATCGCCCGCGCCATCGTTGGCAAGCCCGAACTCTTGCTGGCCGATGAACCCACCGGAAACCTGGACCCCGCCTTGTCCCGCGACATCATGGATCTGTTCCGTCGGCTCAATGCAGCGGGCACCAGCGTGCTGGTGGCCTCCCATGATCTGACCCTGATCCGCAGCTTAGGGAAACCCATGCTGGTCCTGGAAGACGGCGAACTGAGCCATGTCGATGAAGCGCTCAAACCAGCCGGTTAATCGGCGCCACCCGCGCCGGCCGGTCAAGCCGCCGGTACAGGCCGCGCCGGCGACGCGGGCGGAACGATCGTCCCTGCGTCGGCGCTTGCGGGCCTATGGCGACATCCATCTGCAGACCGCTCGGGAAACCCTGCAGCGTCTGGTCCGTTTACGTCATGTCAGTCTGCTCACCTCAGTGGTCATCGGCCTGACCCTGGCCCTCCCGGCGGGGCTGTACGTGCTGGCCGACAACGTCCAAACTCTGCTGCCCGACTGGCGCGCGGATGCCCAGCTTTCGGTGTTCTTCAAGCCCGGCACCGAGCTGGAACGGGCGCGGGATCGGTTGCGGGAGTGGGAGCGGCGGCCGGAGCTGATCCGGGCGGAACTGATCACCCCGGATGACGCCTTGGCCCAGATGCGTCAATTGCCGGGCTTTGACGCCGCCATCGCGTCGCTGGGGGAAAACCCCTTGCCGCCCGTGGTGGTGCTCTGGCCGAAGCTGGACCGGGAGCTGCAGCCGCTGGTGGCGGAGCTACAGCGTGTGGCCGAGGTGGACCGGGTGCAACTGGACCGGGAGTGGCTGGAGCGGCTGTTGGCGCTGGGTGTCCTGGTCGGCCGCCTGGCCCGTCTGGTGGGGATATTGTTTGCGGTGGCGGTGCTGGTGGTCGTGGGCAACACCATCCGCATGGAGGTCCAGAATCGGCGCAGCGAGATCGAGATCATCAAACTGGTGGGCGGCACTGACCGTTTCATCCAGCGGCCTTTCATTTATGCCGGTATCTGGTATGGCTTGTCCGGAGCACTGCTCGCCTGGCTCATCGTCCAGCTCAGCGTGTGGGTGATGAGCGGCCCCGTCGGGCATCTGGCGGCGCTTTATCAAAGCGAGGCCCGGCTGCATGGGTTGGACTTCGGCCAATTCGTGTTGCTGATTCTGGCGGGCGTCGTCCTCGGCGGGATGGGCGCTTACTGGGCAGTGCGCAGGCAGATCCGGGAGATCGAGCCTCCTTGAGATAATGACCTCAGAGTCTGCGCAGCCCCTTGGCGCCGACCAGCAGCACCTCATCGGCGGGCCGTAGCGCGAACAGTCCCACCGTGACGATGCCGGGAATGTTGTTGAGGTCCTTTTCCCAGTCCGCCGCATCGTCGATGCGCAAGCCGCTCACATCCAGAATCAGATTGCCGTTGTCGGTGACGACATTTTCCCGCCACGCCGGGCGACCGCCGCGCTTGACCAATTGCCGGGCAACAAAGCTGCGGGCCATGGGGATGACCTCGATGGGCAGGGGAAAACGGCCCAGGCGGTCGACCAGCTTGCTGTCATCGGCGATGCACAGGAAGCGACGGCTGGCCGCGGCGATGATCTTCTCCCGTGTCAGGGCCGCTCCCCCGCCCTTGATGAGGTGGCGCTTGGCATCGATTTCATCGGCGCCGTCCACATAGAGCGGGATTTCATCGGCCTGGTTCAGGTCGATCACCTCGAATCCCCGTGCCAGCAGCCGTTGGGCGCTGGCCTCGGACGCGGCGACTGCGGCGCGGATACGCACCCGACGAGCGGCCAATGCGTCAATGAAGGCATTGACCGTGCTGCCGCTGCCCACCCCGAGGGTAATGCCCTCGGCAACCTGTTCGGCAGCAGCATGAGCGACTTGCTGTTTGTAGGGGTCCACCGCCATGGGAAGCCTCGCGCTAGTTAGAGCCAATGGCGCATTCTAGCGCCTGGCGAGCGGTTAGGGCGAAAGCAGATGATTCAGAACAGCAGTAAAGACAGCAAGCCAATGCTGGCCGCAAGGCCCCCAAGTCCCAAGCCCCAGATCAACCCGCGCCGCCGCTGCTGGGCGCGTGCGCGCAGGAAATCCAGTACCGCCTGGAATCGCACGTCCACGACCGCATAGCCGCCAATGGCGCCATCGCGCCGCAGCCAGGGGCGGGCTGCGGAAATGCAATAGTCGCAAGTGGCCATGGAGATGTAAGGTTCGGTGATGACCAGGTCTGCCTGGGCCTTGGCCTGTTGATAATAAGGTCGGGTGCTGCGGTCCTTGCCGCGTTCATTGGCGACTTTGTTGACCGTGAGGGTGCGGTTGACAGAAATGTTTTCGCTGCGTTGGATACCGTTTTCGTCCAGCGTGTAGAGCAGCTCGACGAAGGGATAGCGGGCGACCAGATCACGCATGGTCTGGATCAGGGCTTCGTCGTCGTCCTGCAGGCTGTTCCCCAGCTTTTGCAAGGGTTCCATGATCGCCGCCATAAGCGTGCGGATCGGCTCAAGATGTTCTTCGTAAAGGCGCACGGTTTCGCGTTTTTCGCCGATGTGAACCGGCACTTCACCGCTGAGCTTCAACAGAAACTGGTTCAGGCTCGCCGATTGCAGGCGGATGATCATAGGCTTCTCCCGAGTTCGTGGCCGCGTTGAACGACCCTGCAGATTTCGAAAGCAACTATTGCGCCGAAAGCAACGTGTAATTTATTCAATTGCTTGCGTACTTTTTCCGGGTTGTTCTGCGTCATCGCGGCGCACATTCTACGCCTTTGTGTCAGTTTCGATGCAAGGGGGAACCGGATGGCTGGCGCGCCCGATGAGGAAATCCCAGTGCTCGGGCTGCACCGGCATCACCGACAGACGGTTGCCGCGCCGCAGCAACGTCAGCCCATCCAGTTCGGGGCAACCGCGCAGCTCCGTGAGCGGCAGGGGACGCGGCAGGTGCCGGTCGTAGGCCACGTCCACCACATACCAGCGTGGCCGTTCCGGCACGCTGCCCGGATCGTAGTGCGGGTCAGTGGGATCGAAGGCGGTGGGGTCGGGATAGGCTGCGCTGACGATCGTGGCCAGCCCCACGATCGCCGGAACGGGGCAGTTGGAGTGGTAGAACAGCACCCCGTCCCCAACTTGCATCTGGTCGCGGATCATGTTGCGCGCCTGGTAGTTGCGCACGCCATCCCAGGGTTCGCGGCCGCGCCGGCGCAGATCATCGATCCCAAAGGTGGTCGGTTCGGTTTTCATCAGCCAGTAGGCCATCAGGGGTTTCCTCGGCGGGGATGACAGCGGATCCAGCCCTGTTCGGTGACCACGCCGGACAAGGGGATGTCCCACGGCCGGGTTGGAAGCTGCGCGATTTCCTGGAAGCCATAGGCCAGACCCAGCAATCGTGGCGGCAAGGCCGGCCTGCGGCGCTTGAAGGCAAACCGGCGATCGTAATAGCCGCTGCCCATGCCCAATCGCCCGCCGTGCCGGTCGAAGCCGACCAGCGGCATGAGCACCAGATCAATGCGCCGAATCGGCCGCAGGACACGGCCCACGGGCTCGGCAATGCCGAAACGGTTGCGTTTCAGGATGGTACCGGCGTCGCAGGGAACGAAATCCATCCAGAACGGCGTGTGGTGGTGCAGGCGCGGCAGGACGACCGTTTTTCCGCTTTGCCGCGCCCTGGTCGCAAGCATCCGGGGGTCGACCTCGCCATCGGCGGCATGGTAGAGGGCGATGCAACGGGCCGCGCGCCAGGCGGGCAGGCGCTGGAGACGTTGCAGGATGCGACGATCCCAAAGCCGATGCAGTCGCTGCGGTAACCGCCGGCGGCGATTGCGCAGCTCTCTGCGCAGATCAGGCAGGAGCGGGGCGTCGGTCGGTGCGATACGGGGCGCGGTGTTCAAATCTTCGCTGGCGATTGGGCGGGAATGACAATAAGGGGACGCCTCCCGCCTGCGCCGTGACTGCCCGTGACCTTGAACCAAGGGTCCAAGTGGGCGGAATGACGGTACCTGAAGGCTTTCCGCTGCGGGGCGGACCTGCACAAGGGCACCATTCGATCCCAACCCGGGGTTTGTATTTAGGCTCAAGGGTACCCTGGGCGGCCCTCGAACACCGCAGGAGGCGTCGTTGGGCTAGTCTGGCGTGTGGATCTTCCGGATGCAAGGGCTCAAGGGGCTGGGCCTTCCAGGGCGTGCAGCACTTTCTCATGCAGCGCTTCCATGCGACGATCCAGGCCTTCGGTACCGGCAACGGCCTGCTGCTGGCGCAACAGCTCTTCCGCCAGGTTGAGCGCGGTCATCGCCAGGATGCGTTCCAGGCCAACGACCTTGCCTCTGTCGCGAATCTGTTGCATTTTCCCACTCACCAGCTCGGCCGAGGCCAGCAGCAGGGCGCGTTCGGCGGGGGTGCAGGACACCTGATAGCTGCGTTCCAGCAATTGAATGCTGACGGTGGTGCGCTCAGCCGAGGGTGCGTTCATCCGGCGGTGTGCTCCATGGCCTTGAGCCGGTTGACGATGGCTTCGATCCGGCTGCGCGCCAGTTCATTTTTTTGCATCAGGTTGGCGCGTTCAGTCGCCAGTTGGTCCAGCCGCAGGCGCAGGCCGGCATTCTCCCGGCGGAGCGTTTCCATTTGCTGCACCAGGGCCAGCACCTGCGATTCCAGACGATCAAACACCGATTGGCTCATGGGCGCATCCACGCAGGGGAGAGCGACACGAATCGAACGGTTAGACTATAAAGCGCTCCAGGACATGGGGCAAACCGGATCCCATTGAGTGATCTCGCAAATCGTGACGGGGTGTTTGGATGGCGCAACAGGTGAGCTTCGAACTTCTGACCGAGACGCTGATGACCTGTGCCGACGGCCCTGGGCCGGCAGAGTGTCATGGCCAGATCTGCGGGTTGTTCTGTGGCAGTGCCAATGCGACCGTGATCGACGCGTTTCTGGAGCGCTGGGCGCGGGATGCCGAGGAGCACGTGAACGCAGGCGCGCACGCGGTATTGCGGCGCATGCTGTCCGAAAGCCAGGCCGCGCTGGAAGACACCGATTTGGCCTTCGCGCCCTTGCTCCCCGCCGATGCGGTGGCACTGGATGTGCGGGTTGGGTCGCTGGCCGAGTGGACACAGGGCTTCCTGTATGGCCTGGTGGAAGCGGGTGCTGACTGGGCCGATGCGCCTGAAGCGGTGCGCGAGATCATCACCGATTTTGCCGAGATCGCCCGGTTGCGCGGCGGCGGGCTGGCGGACGAGGACGATGAGCAGTCCTATGCCGAGCTGGTGGAATATGTGCGCGTGGGAACCCTCATGATGCATGCGGAAGGGGCGCAGGCGAGGAAGGTTGCTGCGGAGCGTGAGCCATGATGGCGGAATACGCGCGTCGCCGGCGACGATTGATGCAGGCCATTGGTGAGCGGGGCATGGCCATTCTTCCCTCGGCGGTTGAACGGGTACGCAACCGGGACACCCATTACCCCTTCCGTCAGGACAGTGATTTTCTGTATCTGAGCGGATTTCCCGAGCCCGAAGCAGTGATCGTGCTGATGCCAGGTCGGCCGCAGGGGGAATACATCCTGTTCTGTCGCGAACGCAACCCCGAACGCGAACAGTGGGACGGTTTGCGTGCGGGGCCAGAGGGCGCATGCAGCCGTTTTGGCGCCGATGACGCCTTTCCCATCGAGGACATCGACGACATCTTGCCGGGTCTGATGGAAGGGCGGTCACGCATCCACTACACCCTGGGGCGGGACGCTGGTTTCGACCAGCGCGTGGTGGGCTGGGTCAGGCGCCTGCAGGAACAGTCTCGCGCCGGGGTCCATGCGCCGTGGGAAATCATGTCCCTGGAGCATCATCTGCACGAGATGCGCTTGTTCAAGGGGCGCGGCGAGCTGGCCCTGATG